>NZ_JBSFNM010000013.1:55578-196383 GCF_053587085.1 Kitasatospora sp. NPDC003701 | reverse complement strand
GCCAAGGCCGCCGCCTGGTCCGCCGTGATCGACTCGGACGAGCTGCCCAACGCGCTGGTCGAGGCGAACATCGCCGGGCCGGGCCGCCCGCACCGCTGCGGCATCCGCCGAACTGCCGTACGAGGCGCGGGCAGAGCGGTGTACCGTGACCACCAGGTGAGCCGGGAAGACTGGTCGGCATGATGCTGACGCCTGCCCGAGGAGAGCCATGACCACCGAGCCGAACGCCGTTACCGAGTCCGTCCAGGACCGCCTCGGCCCGCTGGTCCGGGTCGGCGGCCGGTGGATCCTCGGCGACCACGAGGGCCGGGCCCACCTCACCTTCGAACGCGAGGGCCTGGTGCACCACGTCGCGGGCCGGGAGCCGCACCCGGTGGCGTGGGAGCGGCTGATGGAGCTGGGCGTGGCGGTCACCGTCGACCGGTTCTCCAGCACGAAGTTCGGCGGCCTGCTGAGCAAGACCCCCGGCATCACCGTTCACGGCTCCTGCCTGCGGGCCATGGTCCGGCACCCCTACGACATCTGGCCGGCGGAGTTCAGCCACCACCGCGGGTTCTACTCCGCCCGCGAGATCACGCTCCTGCAGTCCCTGCTCAGCGTCGTCGTCGACCGGAAGCGGGCGGAGCTGCTCGGTGACGACGCCTGGCTGACCGCCGCCGTCCGCCGGCTGGCGGCGCACCACTACGCCTTCAAGTGGCGCAGCGCGGACGACGTCGTCGCGATCGTCGACGAGCTGCTCGCACCGGCCTCCTGACACCCGTTCGACCCGGGGGCCGTCCGCGGCGCCCGCCGGCGCCCGGGCGAACGGCCGCCCCTCGGTGCGAAATTCACGGGCCCCTCACGTCCGGGCGGCATCGCCCGTAACCGGCGGATGGTTCGTCCGGCGACCGCCCGATCCCTCCGCCGACGAACTGTTAGGAGCCTTGACAGACGAGTGGTCTAGTCCAACCATAAGCATGTCGATCCGACCGGGATGCACTGTGGGGGTGTGACCACCGGCGGCTGAGGCATTGCCCTGCCCTGCTCCGCACCGCCCCCGACCCGCACGGCGTACGCGTGCCCACGCAGCGTCGTCCGTCCGTTCCGCGTGTCCACGGGGTCCCGCACGCCCGCATGCCGCACGCCCCCACCGCGTCCCGCAGTTCACCGCTCCGCAGCTTGACACCTGCGCAGTTCCACAGTTCCGCAGCGCAGCCCCAGCACTTCACCAACGTCCTGCCCCACCACGTCTGTTGGAGAAACTCATGCGTCTACGCAGAACGATCCGGGCGGCCCTGACCGCCTGTGTCACGCTGGCCGCGTCGGCCGGCCTGGCCGCCGTCGGGACCGCCCCGGCCGAGGCCGCCACCCCGCTGCCGACCCGGGTGTTCGCCCCGTACTTCGAGGCCTGGACGGGCCAGAGCCCGGCCGCGCTGGCCGCCCAGTCGGGCGCCAAGCACCTGACGATGGCGTTCCTGCAGGCCGCCACCAAGGGCTCGTGCACCCCGTACTGGAACGGCGACAGCTCGATGCCGGTCTCGCAGGCCACCTTCGGTGCGGACATCGCCACCATCCGGGCCAACGGCGGCGACGTGATCCCGTCGTTCGGCGGCTACACCGCCGACAACACCGGCACCGAACTCGCCGACAGCTGCACCGATGTGAACCAGATCGCGGCCGCCTTCGAGAACGTCATCACCACCTACGACATCAGCCGGATCGACCTGGACATCGAGGACAACTCGCTGACCAACACGGCCGGCATCGACCGCCGCAACAAGGCGATCAAGCTGGTGCAGGACTGGGCCGCCGCCAACGGCCGCTCGATCCAGTTCTCCTACACGCTGCCGACCACCACCAGCGGCCTGGCCTCCAGCGGGCTGGCGGTGCTGAAGAACGCCGTCACCAACAACGCCCGGATCGACGTCGTCAACCTGATGACCTTCGACTACTACGACAACGCCGCGCACGACATGGCCGCCGACACCCAGACCGCGGCGACCGGCCTCTACAACCAGCTGGCCAAGCTCTACCCCGCCAAGACCCCGGCGCAGCTGTGGGGTTCCATCGGCATCACCGAGATGGTCGGCATCGACGACTTCGGCCCGGCCGAGACGTTCACGGTGGCCAACGCGACCACGGTGTACAACTGGGCGGTCTCGAAGGGCATCAACACGCTCTCCTTCTGGGCCCTGCAGCGTGACAACGGCGGCTGCCCGGGCACCGGCGGCCGCGACGACTGCTCCGGGATCAGCCAGGGCACCTGGGACTTCACCCGCATCTTCGCGCAGTACACCGGCAACACCCCGGTGGGCAACGACTTCTCGGTCGCGGTGAACCCGAACTCCGGCACGGTGGCGGCCGGTTCGTCCACCAGCGCGACGATCTCCACGGCCGTCACGGCAGGTTCCGCGCAGAGCGTCAACCTCACCGTGACCGGCGCCCCGGCCGGCGTCACCGCCACCGTCACCCCCGGCAGCGTCACCGCCGGCGGCACCGCCACCCTGAACATCACCACCACGGCCTCGGTCGCGGCGGGGACGTACCCGCTGACCGTCACCGGCAGCGCCGCCTCCGGCAGCCACACCAGCAGTTACTCGCTGAAGGTGACGAGCACCCAGCCCGGCAACGACTTCTCGGTCGCGGTGAACCCGAACTCCGGGACGGTGGCGGCCGGTTCGTCCACCAGCGCGACCGTCTCCACCGCCGTCACGGCCGGTTCCGCGCAGAGCGTCAACCTCACCGTGACCGGCGCCCCGGCCGGCGTCACCGCCACCGTCACCCCCGGCAGCGTCACCGCCGGCGGCACCGCCACCCTGAACATCACCACCAACGCCGCCACCGCGCCCGGCACCTACCCGCTGACCGTCACCGGCAGCGCCACCTCCGGCAACCACAGCGGCACGTACAACCTGACGGTCACCGGGGTCACCCCGCCCGGCGGCCTGGTGAACGGCGGCCTGGAGACCGGCAGCCTCGCCCCGTGGACCTGCCAGAGCGGCGGCGCGGTGGTCTCCACTCCGGCCCACTCGGGCACCCACGCCCTGCAGGCCGCGGCGACCGCCGGCCAGACCGGCCAGTGCGCGCAGACCGTGACGCTGTCGCCCAACACCTCGTACACGCTGAGCGGCTGGGTCCAGGGCAACTACGCCTACCTCGGCGTGAGCGGCGGCGCCACCGCCAGCACCTGGGCGAACGCCTCCGGCTGGACCAAGCTGACCGTCCCGTTCACCACCGGCGCCTCCGGCACCGTGACGGTGTACCTGCACGGCTGGTACGGCCAGGGCAACGTCTTCGGCGACGACTTCGCCATCGCCTGACCTCACCCGCGACACCCGACCGTCCCGCCGGGGGCGGCGCGACCTCCCGTCGCGTCGCCCCCGGCGGCCGTTCCGCGGGGTGCGGCCGCTCGCCCGAGGCCGGGCGGCCGTCGGCGTCCGAGGCCGACCCGGCGGTGCCGCGGGATCGTCGCCGCGCCGTCACCGCGTCCGGGAGGACGCCGCGGGGCCGGCGACGGTGATCACCGGGAAGCGGCCCGGTCCACCGCGACGGCACGCCCGGGGCGGCAGAGGCCGAGGTAGGAGGCGGCCGCCAGGACGGCACAGGCGAGCACGACGACCGCGAGCAGCACCGCCGACGGGCTGCCGCCGAGGCTGCTGAGCGGCGCGACCAGGGCGCCGCACAGGAAGGTGCCGGTGCCGATGAGGGCGGAGGCGGAGCCGGCGGACCGCGGGGCGACCAGGCTGAGCGCCTGGGCGGCGGAGTTCGGGAGGATCACGCCGAGGCTGCCCATCAGGACGAACAGCGCCGGGCAGACGCCGGCCAGGCCGAGGTCCCAGACCGCCGTGAGCAGGACGAGCGCCACCCCGGCGGCGACCGCCGTGCCGAGCCCGGCCAGCATCAGCGCGCGGGCCGTGAACCGGCGGGCGAGCACCCGTCCGTTCAGCTGGGTGACCCCCACGATGGCGAACGAGTTGAGGCCGAACAGCAGGCTGTAGGTCTGCGGCGAGACGTGGTAGACGTGCTGGAGCACCACCGACGAGCCGCTGATGTAGCCGAACAGCGAGCCGAAGGCGAAGGTGCTGGTCAGGACGAGGCCCAGGAACGGCAGGTCGCGCAGGAGCCCGTTCATCGTCCGCAGGGTGGTGACCAGCCCGCCGCCGTGGCGGGCGGTGGGCGGCAGGGTCTCGCGCAGGGCGGCGACGGCGACCAGGGTGAGCAGCAGGCCGAGCGCGGTGAGGGCGCCGAAGGTGCCGCGCCAGGAGGTGACGCGGAGCAGCTGGGCGCCGACGACCGGGGCGAGGATCGGGGCGAGGCCGGATATCAGGCTGATCGAGGCGAGGAAGCGGAGCATCGCGACGCCCTCGAAGCGGTCCCGGGCGACGGCGCGGCCGATGACCAGCCCGGCCGCACCGGCGGCGCCCTGCACGAAGCGGGCGGCGATCAGGACCGGCAGGGTGGGCGCGAGGACGCACAGGACGCTTGCCAGGGTGTAGACGACCAGGCCGACGAGCAGCGGCGGGCGGCGGCCGAAGCGGTCGCTGAGCGGTCCGAAGATCAGCTGGCCGGCGGCGACGCCGAACATCGAGAAGGTCAGGGTGAGCTGGACCGCGGCCGGTTCGACGGCGAGGTCGTCGGCGATCGCCGGCAGGCCGGGCAGGTAGAGGTCGGTGGTGAGCGGGCCGAGGGCGACCAGCCCGCCGAGCACGGCGATGGTGGTGCGGCCCGGGGCGGCGCCGGTCCGGCCGGAGCCGGCGGCTTGGGCGGGAGCGGTCGACGTCTCGCCGGCGGGACCGGCGGTCGGACCAGGCATGGGGCTCCTCACGGGGCGGGCGCTGGGGTTGTCCACGCTCCGTCCTACCCCAGCGGCCCGGCCCGGCGATACCCGGGGTGGGCCGCGCGGCCCAGTACGGCCTCAGTGCGCCGTGCGCCGTGCCCGCTGCCCGCCGCCCCCTGCCCGCTGCCCGGCGGGCCTGCCGCCCGGTGCGGGGCCGCCCCGCCGCCCGGCGGCTCAGTGCCCGGCGGCCGACTGCGCGCGCCGGGCGGCCTGGACGGCGGCCCCGTCCTGCCAGGCGTAGAGCTGGTTGCCCGTCAGGGTGACGTCGTAGTGGCCGCACGAACCGGTGATCTTCGAGGAGACGCTCTCCGGGAACCAGCCGGCCTTCAGGGTGGCCGGCACCGGGTGGACGCCCTTGCCCGGCTGGGCGGTGACGCAGCCGGCGGGCAGCCGCCCCTCCGGCAGGGTGGCGCGCAGCAGGCGGTCGTCGCCGGTGGTGGACATCAGGTACTGCACGGCGGAGGCGTTGTCGGGCAGCCAGGACGGCACCGCGTGGCGGTCCGCCTTGGCGGCGCTGCCGGTGCTGTAGGTGGCCTGCTCCTGGTGGCGTCCGTCGTACCAGTCGGAGACCCGCGGGCCGACCGCCGCGGCGGCGGCGGCGACGGCCATGCCCGTGCCCGCGACTCCGAGTACGACCTTGCTCACGATGCCGTTCATGCCCGCCCTGCCCTCTCCCTGTTCGTTCCCGTCCCCGGTGCCCGGCGCGGCGCGTCCGGCGCCCGGTCCTGCGGGGTGTCTCCATCCTGACCCGCCGTGGGCTGCCGCGGCGTCACCACGAGGTCGCGACCGCACCTGCGACCTTGGGGGTACGGTCTCCACCTTCAGGGGTACACGGGCCGCCGTCGTCTCGGGGTTCACCCCCGGTACGGCGGTGCGGGCGGGCCGTTCGCGGACCCGCCGGGCGTCAGCGGCCCGCCGGGACGGGTGCCCCGACCGGGAACGGCCGGCCGTCCAGAGTCCAGTGCGGGTCGATCGGCCGACCGAGGGAGGCGTACACCTGGGCGGCGACGTCCGGGTGGCGGATCTCCCCGGTGGGCGGGGCGGCGGGGATGCCGGGGCCGGCGCAGGCGACCCAGGCGGTGCGCTCCTCGGGGGTGCGGCCGCCGTGCCCGCCGGCGTCGACGTGGCCGTGGTCGGTGACGACGATGACCGTCCACGCCTCGTCGGCGTAACCGGGGCGGCCGCGCACCGCGTCGAGCAGCCGGCCGAGGCGCTCGTCGGCGGTGCGCATCGAGGCCCGGTACTCGGCGCCGCAGCCGAGGAAGTGGGCGGTCTCGTCGACGGCGCCGAGGTAGACGAAGGAGGCCTCCGGGTCGGCGGTGGCGAGGACGTGGACGGCCTCCCGGGTGACCTCCTCGTCGACGGCCTCCCAGGCCTCGGGGGTGTCCTCGGCGGGGGCGACGTAGGAGAGCCGGCCGGGGGCGCGGAACAGCGGGCCGCCGGACTCGTTGATCATCAGCGGGTCCCAGCCGGCGGCCACGAAGGTGCGGCGGCGGTCGCCGCGCGCGAGGCGGGTGGCGAAGTCGGGGAAGACGTCGAGCCGGTTGCCGCCCAGGTGATTGCCCCAGACGCCGTGCTTGGCGGGCTCGACGCCGGTGACGATGGTGGCCCAGCAGGGGCCGGACATGGTGGGCGTGGACTCCGCCACCGTGACGGGCGCCAGGAACCCGGCGCCGGACACCTCCGCGAGCCGGGGCATCGGGACCTCGTCCAGCAGGTCGTACCGGACACCGTCGATCCCGACGACGAGGACCCTGGGCCGGGGCGGCAGAGCTGTGGGCATGGTGGGGCGGTTCCTTTCGCGGTGCGTCCCGGCCGGGCCCGCGCGGGCGCCACCGGTCGCGTCATGCTGCACGGCCCGCCGGACCGGCCGGTGTCGCCGGGTGGAACGGCGGGTGTCCGGGCCGTGTCGGGCCGCCGCGGCGGGCTCACCCCGACGCGCCCCCGGGCGGATCGCCCGGCCGGGCGCCGGGACGGACGAACCGCCGGTCGGCCGGGCGCAGCACGGCGGCCGGCCCCGCGGCCCGCAGCACGACGTCCAGCACCCGGGCCGGGTCGGCGGCGTAGGAGTGCGCGAACCACGGCATGTTCGCCTCGACGACGGCCCAGCGCTCGCCCGGGTCGTACGGGTCGAGCAGCGGGCCGACGTCCAGGGCCACGGCGCTGGGCAGGGTGTCGCCGACGGCGGCGAGCAGGCGGCGGGCGAAGCCGGTGGCCTGCTCGGTCGCCGGCCCGGGGTCGAGCCGGCCGAAGCGGGCGTAGCGGCTGCCGGTGACCACCTCGCCGTCCAGGACGAAGAACCGGTACTCGGCACCGAACGTCACCGGGTCGCTGACCAGGACGGGCGTGTCGGGCCCGATCCGCTCGCCGTGCCGGGGCAGCCGGGAGCCGTCGGCGTAGACGGCCGGCGGGAGGGACTTGTCGGCGGGCGGCTTCACGAAGGCCGGGCGGCGCAGCGTCCAGGCCTCGGCGAGGGTGGTCAGCTCGATCCGCCGGCCGGTGAACTCCTCCGGCAGCCGGGCCAACCAGTCGTCCGCCGGTTCCAGCAGGGCGAGGCCCAGCCGGTCGGCGATCCGGGCGGCGGCGAGCGGGCCGCCGTACCAGTGGACGGGGTGCCCGGCGAGGCGGTCGAGGACGGCGGGGCCGGTGAGCTCGGCGGTCGCCAGGCCGCGCGCGGTGGCGGCCTCGGCGAGCAGGACGGTGGTGCCGGTCTGCCGGGCCGAGGTGAGCAGGACGGGGCCGCCGGCCTCGCGGACGGCGGTCACGGCTGCGGCCGGAACTCGTGGACGACCTCGATGCGGCCGACGATGTGCCGGTTGAACTCGTCCAGCTCCTCGGCCGGTACCCAGAGTTCGAGGATGGTGCGGCCGCCGGCCTGCCGGACGGGGTAGCGGGCCAGGAAGGCGGTGTCGACCTCGAACCGGGTGACGTAGCCGACGCCGGAGGCGGGCACGTTCCAGTCCCGGGCGATCCGGATCGCGTAGTCCTCGTTGAGCACCGGGTAGAAGATCGGCTGGTCGGGCAGCCGGGGCGGCCAGGCCCGGTGCCCCGACGCCTCGACCAGGGCCAGCTCCTGGGGCCCGGTGGGTCGCCAGAGGGTGGTGGTCGCGGGGGTGGGGGTCGGGCTGTTCATGGGAGCCGACGGTAGCCGGGCCGCCGCCGGCCCGGCCACCGGATTTCGGGGCGGGCGGGCGGCGGGCGGCAGGCGGGCGGGCCGGGCCCGGAGGCGCCGTCAGCGGTACGCCGACTCCCCGGTGATGGCCTCGCCGAGGACCAGGGTGTGGATCTCGCTCGTCCCCTCGTAGGTGAGCACCGACTCCAGGTTGTTGGCGTGCCGCAGCACCGGGTACTCGGTGGTGATGCCGTTGGCGCCGAGGATCGTCCGGGCGCTGCGGGCGATCTCCAGCGCGGTGCGCACGTTGTTGAGCTTGCCGAAGCTGATGTGCGCCGGGCGGGCCGCCCCCTCGTCCTTGAGCCGGCCGATCCGCAGGGCCACCAGGTAGGCCTTCTCCACCTCCAGCATCATCTCGACCAGCTTCTGCTGGGTGAGCTGGAAGCCGGCGATCGGCCGGTCGAACTGGATCCGGCTCCCGGCGTAGTCGAGGGCGGTGGTGTAGCAGTCGCGGGCGGCGCCGACGGTGCCCCAGAGGATCCCGTAGCGGGCCTCGCCCAGGGAGGAGAGCGGCCCGCGCAGGCCGGTGACGCCGGGCAGGACGGCGTCGGCGGGCAGCACGACCTCGTCGAGGACCAGCTCGCTGGTGACCGAGGCGCGCAGCGACAGCTTGCCGTGCACGTCGGTGGCGGTGAAGCCGGGGGTGCCGGGCTCGACCAGGAAGCCCCGGACGCCGTCCTCGGTCTGCGCCCAGACGACGGCGACGTCCGAGATGCTGCCGTTGGTGATCCACATCTTGGAGCCGGAGAGCACCCAGTCGCCGCCCCGGCGGCGGGCCCTGGTCCGCATGTTGGCCGGGTCGGAGCCGAAGTCCGGCTCGGTGAGGCCGAAGCAGCCGATGAGTTCGCCGGCGGCCATGCCCGGCAGCCAGCGCTGCTTCTGCTCCTCGGAGCCGTAGGCGTGGATCGAGCGCATCGCGAGCGAGCCCTGGACGGAGACGAAGCTGCGCAGCCCCGAGTCGGCAGCCTCCAGCTCCATGCAGGCGACCCCGTAGGCGACGGCCGTGGAGCCGGTGCAGCCGTAGCCGTCGAGGTGCATGCCGAGCACGCCGAGGGCGCCCAGTTCGGGGGCGAGTTCGCGGGCGGGGAAGACCCCGCGCTCGAACCAGTCGCCGACGTGCGGGCGGATCCGCTCGTCGGCGAACTTCCGTACGGTGTCGCGGATCAGCCGCTCCTCGTCGGTCAGCAGGTCACCGACGGCGAGCAGGTCGGCCGGGTCGATCCGGGTCGGCTTCGCCATGGAAGCTCCTTGTAGTCTCGGCGGGCACCGGTCCGGGCCGGTACGGGTACCGGCCGCGCCGGGTACCGGCGAGTATTCCGCACGGAGCCGGGCTCCGGACGGGGGTGAGGGAGTGAGCATGTACACAATTGAGCGGCTGACGGCGGACGGCCTGCCGGACGCGGCGGAGCAGCTGGCCGGGCTGCTGGTGGACACCGTCGACGCCGGCGCCTCGCTGGGCTTCCTCGCACCGCTCGACCCCGCCGACGCGACCGCCTGGTGGCGGGCGCTCGCCCCCGAGCTCGCGGCCGGCCGCCTGCTGCTGTGGACGGCCCGCGCGGACGCGGACGGCCGGATCGCCGGGACGGTCCAGCTGCGCCCGGCGGCGACCGCGAACGGCCGGCACCGCGGCGAGGTGGCGAAGTTGATGGTCCACCGGGCGGACCGGGGGCGGCGGCTGGCCGGTCGGCTGCTGGCGGCCCTCGAAGCGGCGGGCGCCGAACACGGCCTGCGGCTGCTGGTGCTGGACACCGAGACGGGGAGCCCGGCCGAGCGGATGTACGAGGCGGCGGGCTGGACCAGGGTGGGCACCGTGCCCGACTACGCGACCGACCCGGCGGGCGTGCCGCACTCGACCACCGTGTTCTTCAAGGCCCTCCCGCCCCGGGCGGAGGCGGCGCCGGCGCTAGGGTGATCGTTTCGGCAGTCCGAACGAGGGGTGGGTCATGACGCGCTGGGCACTGGTCGTCCAGGAGACCGAAGGTGTCGGCAACGACCGGATCTGGGGCACCAAGGTGCTGGCCGAGATCGAGGGCAGCCGCGAGGAGGCGCTCGCCGAACTCCGGCGGCTCGTCCCGACGTACACCCCGCAGCACCCGTTCAACAGCCGCCGGCGCACCCTGCTCCGGGACGGCGACACCTATCTGCTGATCTCCCGGGGCAGCATGCGGGACTACCACTGCGTGTTCCGGGTGTGGGAGCTGCTCTGGGACAGCGAGCGGCCCGAGATCCAGCGGGAACGCCTCGGCGACGGCGCGGCCCGGGGTTGAGCGTCCACCGGTGGGGCCGGGTGAGCCGCTCCTCGGCGGGCCCGCCCCCGATCCGGGCGGGGACGAGCCGGGCGGTGGCGTCGCCCCTCGGCCGATCGGCCGGGCGGCGAGCCGGGCCCCGGGGTGGTCGCGCGGGTGAACGGTCATGGCGGGCGGGACCTCCGGTGGGCCGGCCCGGACGATGCCGCTCACGCCAGGAGCCGGAGTCCGCTCGAGGTCAGGCCCGGCCGACCCCGTGACGGACCGTCGGCCGGCCGGGGCCGCCCTCAGGCGACTCCGCAGAGCCGCAGGACGGCGGTGGTCGCGGCCCCGGCCACCACCACGACCGGGAACGGCGCGCGGCGCAGCGCGAGCAGTCCGGCCACCAGGACGCCGGCCGGGCGGGCCCAGCCGGCGAAGCCGTGGCCCTGGGTGAGGGCGCCGGTGGCGACGAGCGCGACGAGCAGCACCGCGGCGGCCACGGCGAGCAGGTGGCGCAGCCGGTCGGAGAGGGTGAAGCGGTGGCCGAGAGCCGGGCCGGCCAGCCGGAACGCGTAGGTGCCGGCGGCCAGCAGGAGGACGGCGAGCAGGGGCATCAGTGGACTCCCTCGGCGGCGGGTGCGGGGCTCGGCCCGGCCGGTTCCGCGACGGCCGGGCCGCGCTCGGCGGGAACCTCCGCGGCCGGCCCCCGTCCGGCGAGCAGCAGGCCGAGGAGGGCGAGCAGGACGGGCAGGCCGGCCGGCAGGTACGGGGTGGCGGCGACGGCGACGACGGCGCCGGCCAGGGCGGCGGCCCGGGTGCGCCGGTCGGTGAGCGAGGGCAGGACGAGGGCGAGCAGGACGGCCGGGAAGGCGGCGTCGAGGCCGAGCGCGTCGGTGTCGCCGATGAGGCCGCCGGCCGCCGCGCCGACCACGACGGCGGCGTTCCAGACCACGAACAGCGCCACGCCGCAGAGCCAGAACGCGGCCCGGCGCCGGCGCCGGTCGGGCTGGAGCAGGGCGAAGGCGACCGACTCGTCGGTCATCAGCTGGGCGCCGAGCAGCCGCCGCCAGCGCGGGCCGTCGAGCACGTCGGCGACGGTGAAGCCGAAGGGCAGCAGTCGGGCGTTGAGCACCAGGCCGGTGGCGACGGCGGCGAGCGCGCCGCCGCCGGAGAGCACGACGCCGACGGCCGCGAACTGGGCGCCGCCGGCGAAGACGAGCACCGACATGGCGATCGGCAGCCAGAGCGGCAGGCCGCCGGAGACACTGATGGCGCCGAAGGAGGCGCCGACCAGGGCGTCGGCGACACAGACCAGGGCGATGTCCCGCAACGTGGCACGGTCGAGTGTTCGGAGGAGCGAACGCATGTCCAGTAGAGTGAACCCGATGGGTGTCGTTCGTCAAGGCGAACGCCTGGACCTGTGGAGCGAACGCGAATGAGTGCGAACACCGGCGCCGGCCCCGGCGCCAACGCCGACCGGGGCGGCGTCCCGGGCGCGGCCGGCTCGGAGCTGATCGGGCTGATCGCCGCGTCGATCCGGCGCGAACGCGAGCGCGCCGGCCTCTCCATGGCCGAGCTGGCCCGCCGGGCCGGGATCGCCAAGTCCACGCTCTCCCAGCTGGAGTCGGGCGCGGGCAATCCGAGCGTGGAGACGCTCTGGGCCCTCGGTGTCGCGCTGGACGTGCCGTTCAGCCGGCTGGTCGACCCGCCGCGGCCGGTGGTCCGGGTGATCCGGGCCGGCGAGGGGCCGGTCACCCACTCCGAGCGGGCCGACTACGCCGCCACCCTGCTGGCCTCCTGCCCGCCGAACGCCCGCCGCGACGTCTACCGGATCGAGGCGCAGCCGGGCGAGCCGCGGGCCTCCGACCCGCACATGCCCGGCACGGTGGAGCACGTGGTGCTCAGCTCCGGCCGCGCCCTGGTCGGCCCGCCGGCGGACCCGGTCGAACTCCACCCGGGCGACTACGTCAGCTACCCGGGCGACGCCCCGCACGTCTTCCGCGCCCTCGCCCCGGACACGGTGGCGGTCATGGTGATGGAGCACGTGTAGGCCCTGCCGGGCGGGTGCGACCGGCCCGCCGCGCGACGCCCGGTCAGGACGTCAACAGCGCGTCCAGGAACGGGTTTCCGAAGACCCGGTGCGGGTCGTGGCGGTCCAGCACGGCGATCGCCTCGTCCCAGCCGGGGCCGCCGCCGTCGCGCAGGCTGGCCGGGACGACCCGGCCGAGCACGTCCGGGTCCGCCCAGGCGGCGTCCGCGGTGTACGCCCAGCCCTTGGACCACTCGACGCGCAGACCCGCCCGGGTGCCGTCGAAGGTGCGCAGCAGGAACTGTTCGAGGTCCCGGGCGAAGCGGTGCAGGCCGGGGGTGCCGGGGAGGCTGAGGACGTCGAGCCAGACCGCGGTGTCCCACTCGGGGCGGTCGGGGCGCGGGCGCAGCGCGGAGAGCAGCGGCGGCCGCGCGCCGGGCACGCCGCTGGAGGCCGGGTCGTCCAGGCCGGTGACCCGGATCTCCACCGCGCCGTTGACCGGGAACTCCCCGCGCGCCTGGTACTCGGCGAGCAACTGCCGGTAGTGGGAGGCGAACTCGGAGACCACCCACTGGAGGTCGGCGCGCCGGGCGAGCACGGCGTAGCCGTTGGCGGTGACCCGCAGGGTGGTGGGGCGGACGTACTGCAGCAGGGTGCGGGAGGGGCCCCAGAGGTCGGAGCGCAGGCCGCCGGCGAGCAGGTGGGTGAGCAGGTCGCCGGAGAGCAGCTCACGGAGCAGGCCGCCGGAGAGCAGCACGTCGGTGATGTCCCCGGTGAGGGCCACCTTGGCGATGAGGTACTGGAGTTGGCCGAAGAGCGGGGCCGATCCCCAGGCTCCGGCGACGAGTTGGCCGGCCAGCCGGGCGACCGGCTCCGGGATGCTGTCGGAGAAGGGGTAGTTGTAGGGCTCGTCGACGGTGCGGGAGCCGAACGGGCGCTGCGGGGCGACGCTCCAGGTCTTCAGCCAGGGGCGGTCGGTGCAGGCGAACCAGATCGCCTCGGCGCGCCCCTCGCGGTCGACGAAGTCGGCGAAGGTGCGCGGGCGGCCGAGCACGCCGCCCGAGGTGCCCGGGCGGGCGAAGAGCTCGGTGGCCGGGATGTCCAGCCGGCTGACGCAGCGCAGCGGCACGTCGGGGCCGGCCCGGAGCACCACCTCGGTGACGAACGCCCGGCCGAGGTGGACCAGGAACGCGGCGCTGTCGGCCTCGGCGCGGTCGAAGGTGCGCAGGACGTAGCGGCCGGCGGCCGGGTCGTGGACGACGGCGGTGAGCCGGGTGACCTGGTTGCTGACCGAGCCGTAGCCGTGGCCGTCGGGGCGGATCTCGCCGGCGGCCGGGACGGCGGTGCCGTGACCGCCGATGGCGAGCACGCCGCCGACGGTGAGCTCGCCGGGGGCGGGGCAGTTGGCGACGCCGAGGCCGCGGTCGGCCAGGTGGGCGAGCAGGCTCTCCATGGTGGCGCCGGTCTGCACCCGGACGGTGGTCGGCGAGTCGGCGGCGAGGGCGGTGAGGTGGCGGGTGGTGTCCAGCAGCAGGACGCGCGCCGACTCGGGGGTGGCGTCGGCGACGGTGAGCGGTGCCCAGGTGTGCCGGTACCCCTGGGCCCGCAGCCGCCAGCCGTGGGCGTGCGCCCAGTCGGCGAGCAGCGGGACCTCCTCGGGCGTGCGCGGGGCACAGGTCCAGAGCTGGTCGGTGCGGACCTCGCCGGACCAGTTCTGGTAGACCCGCTGGTACAGCTCGGTGCCGGCGGGCAGGCCCGGCGGGGCCGGGGTGGCGGCCTGCGCGCTGTCCGGTCCGATCGTGCCGCGCAGCAGCCAGGCGGCCGTGCCGAGGGCCGCCGAGGCCCCGAGCAACTCCCGCCTGCTCAGACCGTCCCCGTCGCGCCGTGCTGCCGCCATGTCCGCCCCCTGCTCGGTGATCGTCTCCCCCGGTGCGTGCACGAGCGTACGAAGCGGGCGGGCGCGATCGGGCGAGCACATCATGATCTTCACTCGTTCGAGTGAAGATCTCCCGGTTCTCCCGCCCCGCGCGGAAATACCGGGGGCCCGCGCGGGGCTGTCGTGTCCGCAGACCGCACCCGGCCCGGGGCACCGACCCGGGCCGGGGCCGACCAGGAGGTGCAGCGCGCGATGGGTGAGCAGGAGTTCCGGACCGAGCACGACTCGATGGGCGAGGTCCGGGTACCGGCCGCCGCCAAGTGGCAGGCGCAGACGCAGCGGGCGGTGGAGAACTTCCCGGTGTCGGGCCAGCGGCTGGAGCGGGCCCACATCGCGGCGCTGGCCCGGATCAAGGCCGCCGCGGCCCGGGTGAACGCCCGGCTCGGCGTGCTGGACGAGGAGACGGCACAGGCCGTGGCGGCCGCCGCCGAGGAGGTCGCCCTGGGGCGCTGGGACGACGAGTTCCCGGTGGACGTGTTCCAGACCGGCTCGGGCACCTCGTCCAACATGAACGCCAACGAGGTGATCGCGACGCTGGCCGGCGAGCGGCTCGGCCGGCCGGTCCACCCCAACGACCACGTCAACGCCAGCCAGTCCTCCAACGACGTATTCCCGTCCTCGATCCACATCGCGGCCACCACCGCCGTCACCCACGACCTGATCCCCGCCCTGGAGCACCTGGCGGAGGCCCTGGAGCGGAAGGCGGCGGAGTTCTCCCAGGTGGTGAAGTCCGGCCGGACGCACCTGATGGACGCCACCCCCGTCACCCTCGGCCAGGAGTTCGCCGGGTACGCGGCTCAGGTCCGGCACGGGCGGGAGCGGCTGCTGGCGACGCTCCCCCGGGTCGCCGAACTGCCGCTCGGCGGCACCGCGGTGGGGACGGGCATCAACACCCCGCCCGGGTTCGCCGCCGCCGTGATCGAGGAGGTGGCCCGGGCCACCGACCTGCCGCTGACCGAGGCCCGCGACCACTTCGAGGCACAGGGCGCGCGGGACGGCCTGGTCGAGCTGAGCGGCCAGCTGCGCACCGTCGCGGTCGGCTTCACCAAGATCGCCAACGATCTGCGGTGGATGGGCTCCGGCCCGCGCACCGGCCTCGGCGAGATCAACCTGCCGGACCTCCAGCCGGGTTCGTCGATCATGCCCGGCAAGGTCAACCCGGTGCTGCCCGAGGTGGTGCTGATGGTCTCGGCCCAGGTGATCGGCAACGACGCCACCGTCACGGTGGCCGGCGCGAGCGGCAACTTCGAGCTGAACGTGATGCTCCCGGTGATCGCCCGCAATGTGCTGGAGTCGATCCGGCTGCTCGCCAACAGCGCCCGGCTGCTCGCCGACCGCACGGTCGACGGCATCACCGCCAACGTCGAGCGGGCCCGCGAGTACGCCGAGTCCTCGCCCTCGGTGGTCACCCCGCTGAACCGGTACATCGGCTACGAGGAGGCCGCCAAGGTCGCCAAGCAGGCGCTCGCCGAGCGGAAGACGATCCGTCAGGTGGTGCTGGAGCGCGGCTACCTGGAGCAGGGCAGGCTCACCCGGGAGCAGCTGGACGAGGCCCTCGACGTGCTGCGGATGACCCACCCCTAGGACGACCCGCCCCTGGCGGGGCCCCCTCCTCGACAGACCCCCCGGCCGTAGCCGGCTCCCGCCCGCAGCCGGCTACGGCGGCCTCCGCGGCCGCCCCCGCGACGGACGCGCGACGCGGACCCGCACCCGACCGGCGCCGGGGCGCGGAGGGCGGCCTCACCGCTCCGCACCCCGGCTCCGGGCTGCCGTCCGGCGTCAGCTCCTGGCCCGGCCGGCCCGGCCGCGTCGCATGGACGCGCCGTTCGACGTCATGGTGGCCATGGAGATCGCGGCGAGCCCCAGCAGGAACATCACGGCGCCCGCGATCAGGCAGGTCACGATGTTCTTGCCGCGGTTGACCTCTCCGGACACCACCCAGGGGGAGACCATCGTCCAGGCACCGAGCAGGGTCGCCGCCCAGGCCCGTGCGTGGGTGCGCTCGTACGCCGAGCCGTACCCGGCCATCAGCACGCAGTAGGCGAGACCGACGATCAGGCAGGTGACGGTCAGCGTGCTGAACGCGGTGAAGCCGACGATCCATGGCGAGGCCGCCAGGAACAGACCGGCCAGAACGGCCAGGGCCTCGACGGCCTGGGCCCGCGGGGTCAGGGTGACCCGCTCGTAGTGCTCACGAAGTTCGACGATGTCCGGATGGTGCTCCATGCCCATCGGAATCTGGGTAGACACCGATACCACCTCCTAGGTCCGGCACATGGAAGGTGCCAGCCAAGTTCTATTTTGGCGCCGATCTGCCGTTTTGCACCTTTTCTTCTCGGAAGCTACCCTGCTCCGCCCACAGCCGTACCCCTGTCGACGCCCTCGCCGACGGCTCCACGCACCACGGTGAGCTGCGTCTCACCCTCGCCGGGCGCCCTTGCCTATGCAACTCGTTGCATAGCAGGATTCCGCTCATGGCACTGGAGCACGCGATCCTCGTCTCGCTGCTGGAGCAGCCCGGCTCCGGCTACGAGCTGGCCCGGCGTTTCGACCGCTCCATCGGACGCTTCTGGACCGCCACCCACCAGCAGATCTACCGGGTGCTGCGGCGGATGGAGGCGGACGGCTGGATCTCGGCCGAGGAGGTCGTCCAGGACGGCCGGCCGGACAAGAAGGTCTACTCCGCGGCCGACCCCGGCCGGGCGGCGCTGGCGGGCTGGCTGCGCGAACCGGTCGAGCCGGAGACCGTCCGGCACGAGCTGGCGGTCAAGATCCGCGCGGCGGCCTTCGACGACCCCGCCGCCCTGCTCTCCGAGGTCGAGCGGCACCGCGAGAGCCATGCCGCCCTGCTCGCCCGCTACCTGCACGGCGAGCAGCGCGACTTCCCCGACCCGGCCGCCCTCGGCGCCCGGCAGCAGTTGCAGCACGTGGTGCTGCGCGGCGGCATCGAGTACGAGCGGATGACCCTCGCCTGGCTGGACGACGTGCTCGCCACCCTGCACCGCCTCGCCGACGGCCGGACCGGGACCTGACCCCCGGCTCCGCCGACCGGCCGAGAACCCCACGCCCCACCCGATCGCCACCCTCGACCCCCGGGAGCCCGTGATGCTCTTCAACCCGCGTACGTACGACCCCGCGCAGTTCGACGAGCCGACCCGCCGACTGCTGCGCGCGACCGTGGACTGGTTCGAGTCCCGCGGCAAGAAGGCGCTGATCGACACCTACATCGACCGCACCTGGTACGCCGACTTCCTCGAATTCGCCGCGAAGGAAGGCCTGTTCGCGGAGTTCCTGACGCCCTCCTCGGCCGACCCGGACAAGCGCTGGGACACCGCCCGGATCGCCGAGCTGAACGAGATCCTCGGCTTCTACGGGCTGGGCTACTGGTACACCTGGCAGGTCACCGTCCTCGGCCTGGGGCCGGTCTGGCAGAGCGAGAACGAGGCCGTCCGGGCCCGCGCTGCCAAGCTCCTGACGGACGGTCACGTGATGGCGTTCGGGCTCTCCGAGCGCAGCCACGGCGCCGACATCTACTCCACCGACATGATCCTCACCCCGGACGGCGAGGGCGGCTTCACCGCCACCGGCTCCAAGTACTACATCGGCAACGGCAACGTCGCCGGTCTGGTCTCGGTGTTCGGCCGCCGCTCGGACGTCGAGGGCCCGGAGGCCTACGTCTTCTTCGCCGCCGACAGCCGGCACGAGGCGTACCACCTGGTCAAGAACGTCGTGAACGCCCAGATGTACGTCAGCGAGTTCCGCCTCGAGGACTACCCGGTGCGCGCCGAGGACGTGCTGCACACCGGCAAGGCCGCCTTCGACGCCGCGCTGAACACCGTCAACGTCGGCAAGTTCAACCTCTGCACGGCCTCGGTCGGCATCTGCGAGCACGCGATGTACGAGGCCGTCACGCACGCCCGCAACCGGGTGCTGTACGGCAAGCACGTCACCGACTTCCCGCACGTGCGGCGCGAGTTGACCGACGCGTACGCCCGCCTGGTGGCGATGAAGCTGTTCTCCGACCGCGCGGTGGACTACTTCCGCAGCGCCTCGCCCGAGGACCGGCGCTACCTGCTCTTCAACCCGATGACCAAGATGAAGGTCACCACCGAGGGCGAGAAGGTCATCGACCTGATGTGGGACGTCATCGCGGCCAAGGGCTTCGAGGCGGACACCTACTTCGACAAGGCGGCGAAGGACATCCGCGGCCTGCCGAAGCTGGAGGGCACCGTCCACGTCAACCTGGCGCTGATCCTCAAGTTCATGGGCAACTACCTGTTCAACCCGGCCGAGTACGCGCCGGTGCCGACCCGGCTGGACGCGGCCGACGACGAGTTCCTGTTCCGCCAGGGCCCGGCCCGCGGCCTCGGCGCGATCCGCTTCCACGACTGGCGCGCCGCGTACGACGCGTTCGCGCACCTGCCGAACGTGGCCCGGTTCCGCGAGCAGGCCGACGGGTTCTGCACCCTGCTGCTGACCGACGCGCCGAGCGAGGAGCAGCAGGCCGACCTGGACTTCCTGCTGGAGATCGGCCAGCTCTTCGCGCTCATCGTCTACGGCCAGCTGGTGCTGGAGCAGGCCGAGCTGACCGGGCTGGACGCGGACCTGCTGGACCAGGTCTTCGACGCGCTGGTGCGGGACTTCTCGAAGCACGCCACCGAGCTGCACGGGAAGGCCTCGACCACCGAGGCGCAGGCCGCGTGGGCGCTGGCCAACGTCCGCCGCCCGGTCGCGGACGGCGAGCGGGCCGCGAAGGTGTGGGGCATGGTCGAGGAGCTGTCGGGCGCGTACGAGATGCGTCCGTAGCGGCCCGGACACACGGAGCGGGGGGTGCCGGCGGCGGCCGGCACCCCCTTCGCACGTCCTTCGCCCGCCCGGGTCAGAAGGTGAGCTTCCAGCTGTCGACGTAGCCGGTGTCCTGCTGTCCCACGTCCTGGACCTTGAGCTTCCAGGTGCCGTTGGCGGGTACCGCGGAGGCGTTGACGGTGTAGGTGGCCTGCACGTTGGGCGCGGAGTCGCTGCCGCTGGAGTTCTTCAGCCGGAAGGCGGTGCCGTTCGGCGCGACCAGGTCGATCACCAGGTCGCCGCGGTAGGTGTGCTTGATGTCCACCGCGACCTGGAGGGCGGCGGGCGCGTTGCCGGTCCGGCCGGTGACGGCGAGGTCGGAGGTCACCGCCGCGCCGTAGTCCGGGATCTGCACGTCGGCGGTGGTCTCGAAGACGGTGCCGGTGGGCGGCGTGGTGGTGCCGGCCGAGAGCGTCCAGATCGCGTAGGCGATGGCGTCGCTCATCCGGTCCAGCGCGGTGTCGTTGATGTTGGCGCTGGTGTCGCACGAGGAGTGGTAGCAGCGGTCGAACGCCTGGCCCGCCGTACCGCCCCACTTGGCCGCCTGGGCACTGGTCTTGGTGTAGTCGGCGCCGCTGAACAGGCCGCCGACCCGGATGCCGGCGTCCTGGAACGGGGCGTGGTCGGAGCGGCCGTCGCCCTCGAAGTCCTGCTCGGTGCTGATGCCGATGCCCGCGAAGTAGTCGCGGAACAGCGCGTCCAGCGCGGTGTCGTAGCGGTAGGTGAAGTACCCCGGGTTGGGGGAGCCGATCATGTCGAAGTTCAGATACGTCTCGATCTTCGAACGCTCGGCGGCGGGAAGGCTGTTGACGTAGTTCTTGGAGCCGACCATGCCGTACTCCTCGGCGCCCCACCAGCCGAACCGCAGGTGCTTGGTGGGCTGGAGCCCGGCCCGGGAGACGGCCAGCGCGGTCTCCAGGATGCCGGCCGAGCCGGAGCCGTTGTCGTTGATCCCCGGCCCGCCGGTGACGGAGTCCAGGTGGGCGCCGGCCATCACGACGTGCGAGGTGTCGCCGCCCGGCCAGTCGGCGATGAGGTTGTAGCCGGTCGCACCGTTGTAGGTGAAGGTCTTCAGCGCGGTGGTGAAGCCCGCCGCGTCCAACTTGCCCTTCACGTAGTCGATCGACGCCTTGTAGCCGGCGCGGCCGTGGGCGCGGTTGCCGCCGTTGGCGGTGGCTATCGACTGCAGCTGGGCCAGGTGCGCCTTGACGTTGGCGACCGGGATGTCGGGGGCGGCGACGGTGGCCCGGGGGGCCGCGGGCGCCACCGGGGTGGTGGGGGCCGCGACGGCGGCCGGGGCGAACAGGGCGGCGGCGAGTGTGACGACCGCCCCGGTCGACAGGGCGGATCGGCGCAGGCGGGATCGCCGCGAGGCGCGCTCGGTCAATGGAGGCTCCAGATTCTGGTGGGGCAGAACGGAAGCGCACAGCCTCGCGGTTGGCCGTCGGGTCGAAGGGGCGGCCGGGTTGGGGTCCGGCCGGGAGCGGGGACGACCGGGACAGCCCGGTCGGAATGCGGTGACAGCGGGGGCACAGCCGCGAAGTTGACGCGACCATGATGATTGGGCCAACCCCGGCTTCCGTCAAGGGGCCCGCCGGGGGCGGTCGGCTCCGTCCGTGGTCGGAGCCACCGCTTCGGACACGACCGGCATACGGGGCAGCACCGCCCGGACGAGGGCGCCGCCCGGGTGGTTCACCGCCGTGAAGCCGCCGCCCAACTCCTCGGCGCGCTCGGCCATCGAGCGCAGCCCGAGCCCCGAGCCGGTCCGGTCGACGCCGGTCCGGTCGACGCCGGTCCGGCCGCGGCCGGCGCCACGGCCGCCGCTGCCGCCAGGGCCGTCGCCGTCACCGCCACCGCTGCCGCTGCCGTCGCCGGAGAACTCCGGGAAGCCCCGGCCGTCGTCCCGGGCCTCGACCACCACCTCGTGCGGGCGGACCCGCAGCGTCAACCGGGCCTCGGTGGCGCCCGAATGGCGCAGGACGTTGTTCAGCGCCTCGCCGCCGATCCGCAGCACCGCCACCTCGACGGCGGCCGGCAGCGCCGGCGGCGGGTCCGGGTCCAGCTCCAGGCTCAGCCGGACACGCTCCCCGTCCAGCCCGGCGACCAGTCGCCGCAGGGCCTGCGCCAGCCCCTCCCCGGCCAGTGCGGCGGGCGCCAACCCCTCGGTGATCCGGCGCAGTTCGACGATCGCCTGGCCGATCCCGGCCGACACCGCGCGCAGCGAGCGGGCGGCCGGGGAGTCCTCGGGGACGGCGGCCCGCGCGGTGTCGATGCCCAGCCGCAGCCCCGACAGGGTCGGTCCGAGCCCGTCGTGCAGGTCGTGCCGCAGCCGGCGCCGCTCCTCCTCCCGGGCCAGCACGATCTGCCGCCGCCCCGACTGGACTTCCTCGTACATCCGCAGCGAGGCGATGGCGGGCGCGGCCTGGTCGGCGAGGAAGCGCAGCACCTCGTGGTCCTGGGCGTCCAGCACGGGCTGCCCGGCGCGCGGCGGCGCATAGAGGTCGCCGATCACGGTGCCCTCGTAACTGAGCGGGAACACCTGGCTGTTGGGGCCGATGACGCCGACCGAGGCGAGTTCGTGCGGACCGCTGCTGGTGTGCAGGACCACCCTCGCGCCGGGCAGGCCGAGGGCGTCGACCACGGTGTCGCAGAGCAGCGGCGGCGCATCGGCGGGGCTGACGGCCCGGCTGAGCCGTTCGGCGAGCGCGCGCACCACCTGGTACGGCCTGGCCCGGTCGCCGTAGTAGAACCGGTCGACGGCGCGGACCACCCAGCGGGTGGTCGGACCGAGCAGCCCGCCGATGGCGAGCGCCCCCGCCGCGAGGAGCTCGGCGCCGGCGGTGCTGGCCTGGGGCAGCGCGCGGCGCAGCAGCAGCGCGATGCCGAGGTAGCCGGCGATCAGCACGGCGGTGAGGGCGAGGACGCTGAGCATCCGGCGGGTGGCACGGTCCAGGTAGCGCGAGCGGTCCCGGGTGAAGGCGTAGCCGACCGCGCCGAGCATCCACAGGGCCGAGCCGGTGAAGTAGGCGACCGCCGCGATGCTCTCCGAACTCCCCAGCCTGAGCGCGATATTGGTGGTGACCAGCCAGATCAGATAGGGGACGAGCACCGCCGCGACCGTGCGGTTCGGGCGGTCCGAGCGGTGCCAGCGCACCGCGGCCACCGTCAGGCTGATCGCGACGAGCGCCCAGGAGACCAGCGTGACCCGCCACTCGTCCAGCGGCAGTCCCTCCCCCTGCGGCACCAGGACGTCACCGAAGTACGGCAGCGGCACCCCGAGCCGGACCACGCACGCGTGGCAGGCGCTCCAGAGCGCCACCGCGACCACGAAGCCCCGGCCCGCGAGGCCGCCGGGCAGCCGGCCGCCGGGGAGCCAGAGCGGCAGGGCGACGGCCAGGAAGACGAACAGGGTGACGGAGGCGAGCAGCAGGGCCGCGCCGACGGCCTCCGCCACCGGGCCGGCACCGGCCGCGGCGGAGGCGAACAGCACGAAGCGGGAGAGGCAGCCGCCGAACCCGGCGGCCAGCAGGGCCAGCCCGAGGCCCAGCCCGGGGGGACCGGCGGCGCGGGCCGGACCGGGGCCGGGACCGGGACCGGCACGCAGGCGGAGACGGGCGCCGGGGCGGGCGCGGCCGTCCCGGCCGTCCAGGCCGTCCAGGCCGGTAGGGCCGGTGGGGCCGGCGGGGCCGGAGCGGCGAGCGGGGCGAGCGGGGCCGGTGAGGTCCGGTGGGGAGGCGTCGGGCCCGGCGCGGTGGGCGAGGACGAGCAACCCGGAGAGCGCGAAGCCGAAGCCGAGCAGCACCGTCTCGCCGTCGTGCAGGAGGAACGCCTCGGCCCACGGGGCGTCCTGGTGGATCAGGGCCAGCAGCACCCAGCCGAGGCCGCAGAGCAGCGTCCCGGCACAGACCCAGTACGCCCGGGTCAGGCCGGCCTGCCGGGTGGTGGTGGCCGGGACCGGTTCGCTCATGTGGGCCTCCTCCCCCGCATCCTCGGCTTCCTGGCGTCCCGGGCGCGCGGGCCGGCGGTCCGCTCCCTGCCCCGACCCGCCGCGCCGGCCCGGGCCGCGGCCGCCCGCACGGCGGGCCGGGGCGGGGCGGCGCCGGCCGCCTCAGCTGTCGCCGAGGCCCATGTCCCGCGCCCGGGCCACCGCTTCGGCACGGGTCGCGACGTGCAGCTTCTCGAAGATGTGCGTCACGTGGTTGCGGACCGTCTTCTCCGCCACCACCAGCTCCCGGGCGATCCGCCGGTTGTCCAGCCCGCGCGCCACCAGGTCGAGCACCTCCGCCTCGCGCGCGGTGAGCGCGGGGAACAGCTGGCCCGCCTCGCGCAGCCGGGCCCCCGCCAGCAGGGCGGTGATCCGGCCCGCCACGTCCGCGCCGAACACGGCCCCGCCGGCCGCGACCGTCCGCACCGCGTGCAGCACCTCCTCCCGACCGGCGCCCTTGACCAGGTAGCCGCGGGCACCCGCCTGGAGCGCGGCGAGCAGGCTGCCGTCGTCGTCGGCCATGGTCAGCATCAGCACCGGCGGGGACGGCTGCTGCTCGGAGAGCCGGCGGGCGGCCTCCAGCCCGGAGCCGTCCGGCAGGGAGAGGTCCATCACGACCACGTCCGGGCGGCTCCGGGCGACGGCGGCCGACACCTCGCCGACCCGTTCCGCCTCGGCCACCACGGCGATCCCCTCGGCGCTCTCCAGCGCGGCCCGCAGGCCCTCGCGGAACAGCGGATGGTCGTCGACGATCAGCACGCGGACCGGGGAGGCCTCCCGCTCCCCGTCCGCGACGCCGGAGGCGTCCGGGGCGTCCGCGACCCGCGGGAGGTCCGCAGCGTCCGCGGGGCGCGCGGTGTCCGGACCGCCCGAGGCGCCGGAGGGGCCGTCCGCGCCCGGAGGCGCGGCCCGGGGCCGGTCGTCCGGCTGCGGAGTGGGCGGTACGACGGGGTGCTGTTGGTCCACCTGGCCGACACTACCAGCGATGCCATGGTGACTTTCCGTGACATGCTCGGGTCGCCGCGCCCCCGCGGTGGCCGGACGCGCGAAGGACGAGACCGCTGCCCCATGCGCCCGGGACGGCGGGCGGCCGAGACTGGACCGGTGCCCGGCGAGCGGCTGTCGACGGACCACTCCCCCAGCCCGTTTTCGAGGCGGTGCCATGATCACGGTGATCCCACCCCGGCCCCGGACGCCCGCCCGGCCCGTCCCCCGCCGGACGCCCGCCCAGCGGCAGCTCACCGGCGCCGCGATCTGCACGGCCCTCTGCCTGGCCGTCGCCACCCTCTGGACCTGCTACGTCCTCGTCCACCTCGGTTCGCCCGGCGTGGACCGCCCCCGGGACCAACTCGCCATCCTGGTCTACGCGCTGCCCACCGCCGCCGCCGGGATGCTGCTGCACGCCCACCGCCCGGGCAGCCCGCTCGGCTGGGTGATGCTGGCCTACGCCCTGACCTCGATGCTGCCCAGCGCCGCCGGGGCACCCGTCTGGGTGGAGGTCTCCGACCCGGGCGTCGTCGGGGCGGTCGCGGTGCTGCGGTCGGTCTGCGACACGATCAGCCAGACGCTGTTCTACGTGCTGCCGCTCTGGCTCCCGTACGGGCGGCTCACCGACCGCCGGTGGTGGCTCTACATCGGCGCCGTCGCGCTCTGGGAGATCCCGGACGGCATGTCCTTCCTGAGCCACCCGACCGCCTACGGCCGGCCCGACCCGCTCGCCGACGGCGGGCCCGCCCGCCTCCTCGGGTCGATCGCGGACCACCTGGACGGCCTCTACGACCCGGTGAACTACCTGCTGGTCGGCATCGCGGCCGCCGTCCTGCTGGCCCGGCTGCTCCGCCCCTCGCCCCGCCCCGAGCGGGACGGCGGCGGCACACCGCGGCCCCGGCACCCCGCCCACCGGGCGCACGTGGCGGGCATGCTGGGCGCGTACCTGCTCTGGGCCGGCCTGCAGGACTACTACGCCCGCAGCTACCAGGACGACTACTGGCTCAGCTACTCGCTGTTCACCGCCGCCGGTGCGGTCTGGGCGGTCGCCGTCGCCCACCTGGTGATCCGGGACGGCGGCTGGCGGCTCGACCGGGCGGCCCGGTCGGTCCTGACCGGGCTGCTCCTGGCCACCGGGCTGACCACGCTGTTCGTGGTGTCGGCCGCCGTGCTCTCCGGCTGGCTGGTCCCGGGCCGGGGCGCGGCCGGGCTGACGCTGATCGCCCTGGTGTTCGGGCTCGGCGCCGCCCTGCCCCGGGCCGCCCGGTGGACGGTCGGGCTGGTCGACCGGCTCTACTACGGCGACCGCGCACAGCCCTACCAGGTCCTGCGCACCCTGGCCGGGCGGGTCCGGCAGGTGGTGGACCCGGAACGGCTGCCGGCCGTGCTGTGCGGCACCGTCGCGGAGGAGTTGCGGCTGCCCTGGGTCGCCCTGGGCGTCGCCACCCGGGCCGGACCGCGCCCGCTGGCCGCCGTGGGCCGCACGGACGGTCCCGGCCGGGCCTTCGCCCTGGTCCACCGCGGCACGACGATCGGGGAGTTGACGGTCGGGCTGCGCGAGGGCGAGGAGCGGCTGGATGCCGGCGACATCGACATCCTGCGCTCGCTGGCCGACCAGGTCTCGCCCGCCGTCGCCTCGCTGCAGTTGCAGGAGGACCTCCAGGCGAGCCGGGAGCAGATCGTCGCGGCGCGGGAGGAGGAGCGGCGGTGGCTGCGCCGGGACATCCACGACGGCCTGGGCCCCGCGCTGGCGGGGCTGCGGCTGCGGGTGGACAACGCCGCGTCGGCGGCCGCGTCGGGGGCGGCGAGGACCGCGGACGGGCGGGACACCGGGGGCACGGGTCCGGCCCGGCCCGGGGACACGGCGGGCGCCGGTGCGGACGTGGCGCAGGCGCTGGTCGGGGTCTCGGGGGACCTCGCGATGGCGATCAAGGAGGTCCGGCGGATCACCGACCGGCTCGGGCCCGCCCCGCTCGGCGAGTTCGGGCTGGCACGGGCCGTCCAGCAGCTCGCCCTCACCTTCAGCGGTGCCGGCCTCGCCGTCACCGCCACGCTGACCCCGGACCCGCTGCCCGCCCTGCCGGCCGCCGTCGAGGTGGCGGTCTACCGGATCACCGCCGAGGCGCTGAACAACGTCCTGCGCCACGCCCGGGCCGGGCGCGCCGAGGTGGTGGTCCGGGTGGACGACGAGACGCTGACGCTGACCGTGCAGGACGACGGGGTCGGCTACCGGCGGGCGGACGACGGCGACGACACGCGAGCGCCCACCGGCGGCGCGGGGGACGGGGTCGGGATCCGGTCGATGGCCGACCGGGCGGCGGAGATCGGCGGCAGCTGCACGATCGGACCGCTCCCGCTGGAGCACGGGACGCGGGTCAGGGCGGTGCTCCCCCGCTTCCCGTCGAGCGGCGGGCCCGGCGCGGTGTGAGGCGCCCGGCGAGGGGCGGGCCCGGCGCGGTGCACCACCAGCACGGCCGCCGCCCCCGGTGCCGGGAGCACCGGGGGCGGCGACGGGGGTCGGGGTTCGGGGGACGGGGACGGGACGGGGGCGGGCGGACCGCAGGTTCAGCGCTTGCAGTCCCGCTCACCGGGCTTGCACCTCTTCGTCGTACCGCCGACCTCGGGCGCCGGGCCGGGCGTGGCCACCGCGCCGACGACGGCGTTCCTGCACACGACGGTCGCCGCGGCGAAGCCGACGAGTACGGACGCGACGCAGAGCGTCTTCGTTGCCGTGTTCGTTGCCATGGGTGGTGCTCCAGATTCTTCGTCTTCCGAGCGGTTCGAGCGATCGACCGCTCTGCCTCCACCCTGCGCGGGCCCCCGCCCCGGGCGCATGGGCCCGCCGTCCCGTTCCGGTCCCACCGCCGGGCCGGGCGGGGGCCGGGGCCGGGAACGGAGCGGGCGAGGGCGGCGCCGCCACGGCCCCGCTGCCCGGCGGTGCTTCACCGGGCAGCGGGGCCGGGACGGGTCAGGGGCGGTTCAGGGGCGGGTGCGTCGTTCGGCGCGAGGCCGGGCCGGCGCCTCGCGGCCGGCGGTGGCGCGGCGGGGTACGGCGAGGGTGAGGCAGAGCAGCTCGGCGCCCAGCGGCCCGGCCTCCAGGTGGAGCGGGCTGCCCCGGCGGGCCAGCAGGAGGTCTCCGTCGACCGCCAGGTGGTCCGGTTCACCGGCGGCCCGCCCCACGAGGAGGGAGCCGCGCAGCACATGGAGGACGATCTCGGCCTCGGACCGCCCCGGCAGCGCGTGGTGGGCGCCGGGGCTCAGCCGCAGGTGGTCGAAGGACTCGCAGGCGCTGGCGAGCATGGACCGCCGGGCCAGGCAGCGCAGGCGGATCCGTTCGCCGTTCGGGCCGAGGATGACGGCGGCGGAGCCTGCGGCGGTGGTGACGATCACCGTGACTCGCCTCCTTTCGGACGTTCGGGGTTCTCGGAGTTCTCGGAGGTCTCGGAGTTCCTGGTGTTCGCGGGGTCCTCGGGGTCCTCGGTGCGCCGGGGCTCCTCGGGCTGCCCGGGGCCCGCCGTGTCCTGGCGGGTGTCGGGCCGGGGCCCGGCGGGGCCCTCGGTGCGCTGCCGGTCGGCGGGCGGGCCGGCCGGTGCGGAACCGGCGGGGCGCGCTGCCACGGCGAGGACGGCCTGGAAGAACTCCAGCCCGGCCGTGCCGGCGGTGAGGACCGTCCGGGCGCCGAGCGGCAGCGTCAGCGCGGTGCCCTCGACCAGCGGGATCCCGGCGTCGGGCACCTCCTGCCCCTCGGCCTCCGGGCCGGTGGCCGTGCCCGAACCGGCGGTGACGTAGAGGGCGTGCTCGACGCCCTCGGCGGCGACCTCGGTGCAGCGGCCCGGTTCGAGCCACCGCAGGCCGACCGCGCGCAGCGGCCCGGTCAGCACGCGGCTGGGGTCGACGGCGCCGCGTCGGCGGAGGTCGGTGATGACGGTGCCCGTCATGACGGTGACTCCTTCTGGTCGGCGGCGGTCCGGTCCGGTCCGCCTGCCCCTACACGGTCCGGCGCCCGCCGTCCCGGTCGCACGGTGACCGTGTCCCGTCCTGCTCCCGCACCGCGCCCGAGCCCGGTCCGGGGCTCACCCGGTCGCGGGCTGGGGCTCCGGGACGCGGCCGTGCGGGACGGCGACCGGGCCCAGGCTCTCGGCGGCGTCCCGCAGCAGCGGGGCGCCGACCGGGGTGAGCAGCCGGCCGCGCACGCAGTACGGGCGGCCGAGGCCGGCGAGCAGCAGCACGCCCGGCCCGGGGGCGCGGGCCGCGGCGACGGCGTCGGCGAAGGCCGCCCCGTCCGGGGCGCCGGGCAGTGCGGTCACCGAGCCGTTGCGGGCCAGCAGTTCGCGGTGCGCCCAGGCTCCGGCCGCGTCCAGCAGGCCGAGCCGGACGGCGATGCGGGCGGCGAGCAGCAGCCCCAGGGCCTCGGCGTCGCCGGGGGCGAGCGGGCGGCCGGCCAGGCTCCGCACCAGCGCGGCGAGGCTCCGCCCGTACCCCAGGGCGAGCGCCGGGCCGGTCTCGAACGGGTCGAAGCAGACCAGCGCGGCCCGGGCGTCCGCGCAGACGGCGAGGAAGGCGGCGACGGCGCCCGCGGAGTAGCGGGCCTCGGGGTCGACGGAGCCGGCGAGCGCCTGGTACTGCGCCGGGCAGACGGCGAGGACGTGGCGGATCACGTCGATCATGCCGGCCCGGGTCTCCGGGACGGGCCGGTCGGCCAGCAGGTCGCTGCGGACCCAGACCAGCGCCGGTGCCGTCCGGGCGGGCAGCGCGCGGGCGTCCGGGGGCGGTCGCCGCAGGGTGAGTGCGGGCCCGACGGCGGCCGCCAGGGTGGTCGGTACCCGCAGGTCGGCCGCGACGGCGCAGGCCTGCTCCCCGCCGAGGGCGATCACGACGGTCCGGCGGCCGGTGCGCCGGCCCTCGGCGGCCGGTCGCTCGGACGGCGGGCGGTCGGCCCGCGGACCGGCGGGCGGCGGGGCGGAGCGCAGGTCGAGCACGGTGCACGGCGCGTACGCGGCGGCCATCGCGCGCACGCGGGCGAGCTGGTCGGCGGGTGCCGCACCGTCGGCCACCAGCAGGAAGCGATCGGCGCCGAACGCGGCCGTCCGCTCGGCGAGTTCCGCCCAGGAGTCCTCGCCCCGGCGCACCGCCAGGGGGAAGTTCGCCGGTCCGGCCTGGATCCGGCGGTCGAATTCGGTGTTGCCGCCCATCGCCGTCCACCTCCCGCTCCTTCTCCGACCTCGACGATGGGCCGCCCGACGCCCCGGGCACCTGAGCCGCCCTGCCCGTCCCGGCCCGGGCGGGGCGCAGGACGGGACAGGGCGGGACAGGACGGGACAGGGCGGGGCGCAGAACGGGACAGGTTGGGACAAGGAGCGGGACGGGAGCGGGACCGGAACGGCCGCGGATCGCGCTACGGACGGACCTCGTACACCCGCCCGGTGGCCGACCTGGCGCGCAACCAGGCAGCGGCGTCGGCCAGTTCACGGACCGTCAGATCATCGACGAACACCGCGGCGCCGATCCCGGCCGGCAGCGGCAGCCGCGGCCGACCGTCGCGGCGCCGGGCGCTGTCGGCGAGCGCCTCCCCGAGCGTGAACGGCTCCACCAGCGGGTGCCAGAGGGGCAGTTCGAGCCGGCGCAGCAGCCGGAGGACCCGCTCGCACGACCGCGGTCCGAGCAGTTCGCGCCGCCGGGCGACCACCGTGCTGAGCGCCATGTCGACGCAGACCGCCTCGCCGTGCAGCAGTTCGGGCAGCGCCCGCCGCTCGACGATCGGGCTGAACGAGTGGCCGAAGTCCGCCGGCCGCTCCGGGCCGTCCCGGAGGTCGGGCGGCGGCTCCCGGTGGATGCCCCGCACGGCCCGCCCGAGGACGGCGGCACCGGTGACCCGGCTCTGGAAGCGCTCGTCCAGCAGGTCCCGGCCGTGCCGCTCCAGCAGCTCGAACAGCCGCGCGTCCTCGACCAGCGCGACCTTGAGGACCTCGGCGAGCCCGTTGCCCAGGTGCCGCCGGTCCAGGGTGGCGAGGAAGGCCGGGTCGAGCAGGGTGTCGACGGCCGGGTGGTAGCCGCCGAGTTGGGTCCGGTGCCGGCCGTGGGCGATGCCGGCACAGTCGCCGACGCCCGCGCCGACCATGCCGATCAGTGTGGTGGGCACCCGGACGAACGGGGTGGAACGTCGGTAGAGGCTGCAGGCGAGGCCGACCACGTCGGTGAGCACGCCGCCGCCGATCGCGATGACGGGCCCGCCCTGTCGCGGGATGCCGGAGGCTTCCATCCGGTCCGCGACCCGGAACACCGCGTCCATGGTCTTCACCTGCTCGCGCGCGGGCAGGACCAGCGTCTCGTGCCCGACGCCCCGGGCGGCCAGGTAGTGGCGCAGCCGGGGGCCGTACAGCTCGTGCACCCGCGCCTCGACCACCACCAGCCGGTGCCCGGGCGGGCCGCCGGCGAGGGCCAGGGCGGGGTTGGCCGGGTCCAGCACCCCGGGCTCCAGGCGGACGGGGTGCCGGGCGGGTGGCGGTGGCGCGGCGGCCACCGTGCGGCCGGCTGCCCCGCCGCCGGCGCGCGGGTCCAGGAGGGCGTGGTCGTCGCCCCGGGTACGGGCACACCCGTCGACGGCAGGAGCGGCGGCGGACGCGGCGCGCGGGCGGTGCGGGTGGAGGGAGGACACGGGGCGACTCCTTCGCGGGCGGGCGGCCGGTTCACGGGCCGGTCCGTTCCCACGCTCCGGTACCCGGTGTCCCGGACGCACGGGTGACCGGCCCCGTCCCCGTCCCGGCCCCGTCCCGCCCCTGCGCGGGGCCGTCCGGCACCACCGCGGGCCGGCCCCGCGCCCCGCCCGCCGACGTACCGTGGAACGCGGAGGCCGCGCCATGCACGTCACCGGAACCCACTTCACCGACCGCACCGACGCGGGCCGCCGGCTGGCCGCGCTGCTCGGCCACCTGCGCGGCCCCGGCACCGTCGTCGTCGCCCTCCCGCGCGGCGGGGTCCCGGTGGCCGCCGAGGTCGCGGCCGCGCTCGGCGCCCCGCTGGACATCTGCGTGATCCGCAAGCTCGGCGTGCCCCGGCAGCCCGAGCTGGGCATGGGCGCGATCGGCGAGGACGGCGTCCGGGTGCTCAACGACGAGGTGATCCGGCTGGCCGGCGTCACGCCCGGGCAGCTGGCCGAGGTCGAGCTGCGCGAGCGCGCGGAGCTGGAGCGCCGCGCCCGGCGCTACCGGGGCGGACGCCCGCCCGCCGATCTGCGCGGACGCACCGTGGTCGTGGTGGACGACGGCATCGCCACCGGCTCCACGGCCCGGGCGGCCTGCCGGATCGTCCGGGCCCGGGGGGCGGCCAGGGTCGTGCTGGCCGTTCCGGTGGCGCCCGACGACTGGACCGACCGCCTGGCCGGGGTCGCCGACGAGCTGGTCTGCGTCGGCACGCCGTCGCCGTTCTTCGCGATCGGCGAGTTCTACGGCGACTTCAGCCAGACGGGTGACGAGGAGGTGCTGCGCCACCTCTCCCGCACCCACACCGCCGCCGCGCCGGACCCCTCCGGCGTGGACCACGAGCTGAGCCTGCCGGTCGGCGGCGTCCGGCTGGCGGGCCGGCTGACCGTTCCCGCCGACGCGGCGGGCGTGGTGGTGTTCGCCCACGGCAGCGGGAGCGGGCGGCGCAGCCCGCGCAACCGCCGGGTGGCCGCGTCCCTCAACCGGGCGGGCCTGGCCACCCTGCTGTTCGACCTGCTCACGGAGGGCGAGGAACCGGACCGGCGGAACGTCTTCGACGTCGACCTGCTCGGGGCCCGGCTGACCGCCGTGGCCCGGCTCCTGCCCGGGCTGCCGCAGGCCCGGGGGCGGGACCTCCCGCTCGGGCTGTTCGGCGCCAGCACCGGCGCGGCCGCCGCGCTCTGGACGGCCGCCCGACTGGGCGAGGGCGTGCGCGCCGTGGTCTCCCGGGGCGGGCGGCCCGATCTGACCGACCCCGAGCGGCTCGCCGAGGTCCGCGCGCCGACCCTGCTGATCGTCGGCGGCCTGGACGGCCGGGTGATCGATCTGAACCGGCAGGCGCGGGCCCGGCTGCGCTGCGAGAGTGAACTGGCGGTGGTGCCGCACGCGGGCCACCTCTTCGAGGAGCCGGGCACCCTGGACCGGGTCGCCGAGCTGGCCCGGGACTGGTTCCTGCGGTACCTGCCGCCCGGCTCGCCCCCCGCCCCCTGACCTGCCGCGTCCGCGCCCCGGCGGCCACCGGCCCGACGGAAAACCGGCCCGGCGGTACCGGACCCGACGGGAACCGACCCGGCCCCGCCGTACAGACCTCTCGCGAACCACCCCGGAAAGCCATGCATTTTGTGCAGCGGAACCCGCCATTTCCTGATCAGCTTGTACACATTGAACAGTGAAATCCCGACCTGTTGCCCAACCACTCCGACAGGAGCAAGCTCTCCGCTCAGCCGCACCGCCCACCCAGCGGCGTGGCCGCCTCAAGCGGATGCCTCAATGCCGAGGCCTCAATGTGGAGGAACGACCGATGACCCCGCAGTCCCAGGCCCTTGAGCTGACCCCCGAGGAACGCGAGGCCGGTCTCGACGCCGAGCAGCTCCGCCGCCTCGTCGGCCTCGTCGAGCACGACCCCGCCACGGACCCGTTCCCTGTCACCGCGCAGGACGCCATCGTGTTCGTGGTCGGCAACGCCACCCAGACGGCCCACTTCTACCAGGCCGTCTTCGGCATGGAGCTGGTCGCCTACTCCGGCCCGGAGACCGGCCGCCGCGACCGCAAGGCCTTCGTGCTGCGCTCCGGCTCCTGCCGCTTCGTGATCAAGGGCGGCGTCGCCCCGGACAGCCCGCTGCTGGACCACCACCGCCGGCACGGCGACGGCGTCGTCGACCTGGCCCTGGAGGTGCCGGACGTCGACAAGTGCATCGCGCACGCCCGCGCCCAGGGCGCCACCGTGCTGGAGGAGCCGAACGACGTCTCCGACGAGAACGGCACCGTGCGCCGCGCCGCCATCGCCACCTACGGCGAGACCCGGCACACCCTGATCGACCGCTCCCGCTACCACGGCCCCTACCTGCCGGGCTTCGTGGCGGCCGAGACCCGGGTGGCCCGCACCGCCGGGCACCCGAAGCGGCTGTTCCAGGCGCTGGACCACGCGGTCGGCAACGTCGAGCTCGGCCGGATGGACGAGTGGGTCGGGTTCTACAACCGCGTCATGGGCTTCGTGAACATGGCCGAGTTCGTCGGCGACGACATCGCCACCGAGTACTCGGCGCTGATGTCCAAGGTCGTGGCCAGCGGCAACCACCGGGTGAAGTTCCCGCTCAACGAGCCGGCCATCGCCAAGAAGAAGTCGCAGATCGACGAGTACCTGGAGTTCTACGGCGGCCCGGGCTGCCAGCACCTGGCGCTCGCCACCAACGACATCCTCTCCACCGTCGACATCCTGCGCGCCAACGGCGTGGAGTTCCTCTCCACCCCCGACTCGTACTACGACGACCCGGAGCTGCGCGCCCGGATCGGCAAGGTCCGGGTCGAGGTCGAGGAGCTGAAGAAGCGCGGCATCCTGGTCGACCGCGACGAGGACGGCTACCTGCTGCAGATCTTCACCAAGCCGCAGGGCGACCGGCCGACGGTGTTCTTCGAGTTCATCGAGCGGCATGGCTCGCTCGGCTTCGGGAAGGGCAACTTCAAGGCGCTCTTCGAATCCCTGGAGCGCGAGCAGGACCGCCGCGGCAACCTCTGATCAGCACCCGATCGGAGCACGAGCGGCGAACCGGCCAGTCGGCGAACGGGCCAGGAGGAGCAGGACGATGGCGTACTACCGGCAGCTGGGCAGCATCCCGCCCAAGCGGCACACCCAGCACCGCACCCCCGAAGGCGGGCTGTACTACGAGGAGTTGATGGGCGAGGAGGGGTTCTCCTCGGACTCCTCGCTGCTCTACCACCGGGGCATCCCCTCGGCCGTCGTGGACGCCGTGCCGTGGGAGCTGCCGGACCAGTCGACGGTGCCCAACCACCCCCTGCTCCCCCGGCACCTCAAGCTGCACGAGCTGTTCGCGGGCCAGGAGTGGAAGTCCGCCGACGTGGTGGGCAGCCGCCGGCTCGTCCTCGGCAACGGCGACGTGCGGATCTCGTACGTCGCCGCCGGGGCCCCCAGCGAGCTGTACCGCAACGGGCTCGGTGACGAGTGCGTGTACGTGGAGTCCGGCACCGGCACGGTGGAGACGGTCTTCGGCACGCTGGAGGTCGGCGAGGGCGACTACGTGGTCATCCCCCGGGCGACCACGCACCGCTGGGTGCCCACCGGTGACGCACCGCTGCGCGCCTACTGCATCGAGGCGAACAGCCACATCTCCCCGGTGAAGCGCTACCTCTCCAAGTACGGCCAGCTGCTGGAGCACGCGCCGTACTGCGAGCGGGACCTGCGCGGCCCGGCCGGCCCGCTGCTCGTCGACGGCGGGGACGTCGACGTGCTGGTCAAGCACCGCGGCCCGAACGGCGTCGCGGGCACCCGGTACACCGTGCCGCACCACCCGTTCGACGTGGTCGGCTGGGACGGCTGCCTGTACCCCTACGTCCTCAACATCCGGGACTACGAGCCGATCACCGGCCGGATCCACCAGCCGCCGCCCGCGCACCAGGTGTTCGAGGGCAACGGCTTCGTGATCTGCAACTTCGTGCCCCGCAAGGTGGACTACCACCCGCTCTCGATCCCCGTCCCCTACTACCACTCCAACGTGGACAGCGACGAGGTCATGTTCTACTGCGGCGGCGACTACGCGGCCCGCAAGGGCTCGGGCATCGCCCAGGGTTCGATCTCGCTGCACCCGGGCGGCCACACCCACGGCCCGCAGCCCGGGGCGTACGAGCGCAGCATCGGCGCGGAGTTCTTCGACGAGCTCGCGGTGATGGTGGACACCTTCCGCCCGCTGGAGCTGGGCGAGGGCGGCCGGGCGAGCGAGGACGGCAACTACGCGTGGACCTGGGCGGGCCGGGGGCCGGCGCGGTGAGCGCGATCCCCGAGCTGTTCCAGGGCCTGTTCGACGACGCGGCCGTGTTCCCGCCCGGGAACCTGCCGCTCGCCGAGGCGGTGCCGGCCCACCGGGCGCACCGGCTGGCGTGGTACGCCGCCGCGGTCGGACCGCTGCTGTGCGGGGCGGGCCGGCTGGGCGAGTTGGCGGCCGCGCAGGACCGGGCCCGCCACCCCGGGCCGCTGCGGGTCGGGCTCGTACTGCCGGGGGGCAGTGCGGAGCTCGGCCCGGCCCTCGCGGCCGCGGCGCCGTTCGAGGTGGCCGGCGTCGAGCTGGCCGCCCGGGACGCGGCCGAGGCGGTCGCCGCCCTCGACCTGCTGCTGCCGCCGGACGTCCCGGCCGCCGTCGAGCTGCCGCGCGAGCTGCTGCGCGGCGACGCCCTGGGCGAGGCCCTGGACGTGCTGGTCGACAGCCCGTACCGGGCGAAGTTCCGCACCGGCGGGCTGGTGGCCGACGCCTTCCCCGGCGAGGAGGAGCTGGCCGGCTTCCTCACCGGCTGCGCGCAGCGCGGCCTGCCGTACAAGTGCACCGCCGGGCTGCACCACGCCGTGCGGCACACCGATCCGGTCACCGGTTTCGAGCACCACGGCTTCCTGAACGTGCTGCTGGCCGCGCTGGAGACCGACCGGTCGGCCGCCGCCGAGGTGCTGGCCGAGCGCTCCGGCGCCGTGCTGGCCAAGGCGATCGGTGAGCTGACCGGCCATCAGGTTACGGTGATCAGGAACTCGTTCACCGCGTTCGGCACCTGCAGCATCGCCGAGCCCCTGGACGACCTGGCCGGGCTCGGCCTGCTGTCGACCAGTCCCACGCCCCAGGAGGACCGTTGAGCACCCCCCGCAGCTGGCTCGCCAGCGCCCAGGACTCGCCGTTCGGCGTGCACAACCTGCCGTACGGCGTCTTCACCGCCGCCGACCGGCCGGGCCGGCGGCGGATCGGCGTACGCGTCGGGGAGTTCGTCCTCGACGCCGGGGCCGCCGCGCGCGCCGCCGGGGCGCCGTCCGTCCTACTGGACGCCGAGAGCCTCAACCCGCTGCTGGGCGCGGGCCGTCCGGTCTGGACCGAGGTGCGCGCCTCTCTGACGCGCTGGCTCACCGACGAGTCGTACCGGGAGGCGCTCTCGCCGCTGCTGCTGCCGCTGGCCGAGGTGGCGCTGCACCTGCCGTTCGAGGTCGCCGACTACGTCGACTTCTACGCCTCCGAGCACCACGCCACCAACCTGGGCCGGATCTTCCGGCCCGGCTCGGAGCCGCTCACCCCCAACTGGAAGCACCTGCCGATCGGTTACCACGGCCGGGCCGGCACGGTGGTGGTCTCGGGCACCGAGGTGGTCCGCCCGCACGGGCAGCGCAAGGCCCCGGCCGACCCGGCGCCCTCCTTCGGCCCGACCCGCCGGCTGGACATCGAGGCGGAGGTCGGCTTCGTGGTCGGCACGCCGTCCGCGCAGGGCACGCCCGTCACGCTGGACGGCTTCCGCGAGCACGTGTTCGGCGTCTGCCTGGTCAACGACTGGTCCGCGCGGGACATCCAGGCCTGGGAGTACGTGCCGCTCGGCCCGTTCCTGGGCAAGTCCTTCAGCACCTCCGTCTCGCCGTGGATCGTGCCGCTGGACGCCCTGGAGCACGCCCGGGTCACCCCGCCGGCCCGGGACGTCGAGCCGCTGCCCTACCTGGACGACCGGGGCGGCGAGCCCTGGGGCCTGGACCTCGCGCTGGAGGTCCGGCTGAACGGACACCCGGTCTCCCGCCCGCCGTTCGCCTCGATGTACTGGACGGCCGCGCAGCAGCTCGCCCACCTGACCGCCAACGGCGCCTCCCTGCGCACCGGCGACCTCTTCGCCTCGGGCACCGTCAGCGGCCCCGAGCCGCAGACCCGGGGCGCCCTGATCGAGCTGACCTGGAACGGCGAGCAGCCGCTCAAGCTCCCGGACGGCACCACCCGCACCTTCCTGGAGGACGGCGACGAGGTCGTCATCACCGCCACCGCCCCGGGCCGCGACGGCGCCGTGGTCGGCTTCGGCGAGGTGACCGGCCGGGTCGTGCCGTAGCACCGGCACCGAACCACCCGTCGCGGAGGCGGCGCCGGCCCCCGGCGCCGCCTCCGGCACGTCCCGGGCCGGAGGCGGCCTAGTACGGTGACGGTGGGATCTTCACGACGGACAGCGACGACGAAGGGGAGCGGGCCCGATGAGCGCAGAGGTGCAGGCCTACCGGGACGGCGGGGTCGGGCGGATCGTGCTCGACCGGCCGAGGGCGATCAACTCGCTGACCCACGACATGATCACGGCCGTCCGGGCCGCGCTGGACGGCTGGGCGGCGGACGACGCCGTCCGCGCCGTGGTGCTGACCGGTACGGGCGAGCGCGGCCTCTGCGCGGGGGCGGACATCCGGGCCCTGCACGACGACGCCAAGGCGGGCGGCGCCGGCGCCCGGGCGTTCTTCCGCGACGAGTACCGGCTGAACGCGCTGATCGCCCGCTACCCCAAGCCGTACCTCGCGGTGATGGACGGCATCACCATGGGCGGCGGCGTCGGCCTCTCCGCGCACGGCGCCGTGCGGATCGTCACCGAGCGGTCCGTCGTGGCGATGCCGGAGACCAGGATCGGCCTCGTCCCGGACGTCGGCGGCAGCCTGCTGCTGGCCCGCGCCCCGGGCGAGTCGGGCACCCACCTCGGCCTCACCTCGGGTTCGATGGGCCCCGGCGACGCGCTGTTCTGCGGCTTCGCCGACCACTTCGTGCCCTCGGCGCGGATCCCGGCGCTGCTCGACGCCCTGACGGGCACCGCCGACCTCACCGGCGCCGGCCTCACCGCCGCCGTGGCCGCCCACGCCGCGCCCGCTCCGCCCGCCGCGCTGGCCGACCGGCGGGAGTGGATCGACTCCTGCTACGCCGCCGACACCGTCGAGGAGATCGTCGAGCGGCTGTTGGGCTGCGGCGTCCCCGAGGCCAAGGAGGCCGCCGAGCAGCTGCTCGGCAACGCGCCGACCGCCGTCAAGGTCACCCTGGCCGCGCTGCGCCGGGCCCGCGCCCTGCCCTCGCTGGAGGCGGTGCTCGACCAGGAGTACCGCGTCTCCTGCCACGCCCTGACCACGCCGGACCTGGTCGAGGGCATCCGCGCCCAGGTGGTCGACAAGGACCGCGACCCGCGCTGGTCCCCGGCGGAGCCGGCCGCCGTCACCGCGGCGGACGTCGACCGGTTCTTCGCCCCGCGCGAGGGCGACGAACTCGGCCTGGCCTGACCGGGGTCGGCCGCCCCGACCCGGCGGGCCGGCCCGACCCCGCCCGGTCCGCCGGGCGACCGGGTGCACCGGCGCACTCGTGACGACCGTCTCGCATGGCAAGACTGGCGCGGAGCCGGGCAGGTCGGAGATCGTTGGGTGGTCAGGACGCACCCGGTGTGGTGCCGAGCAGCGGAATGGGAGTCAACGGCGATGACCGAGACCTACGAGACGATCCTGGTCGAGCGCAAGGGCCGGGTCGGGCTGATCACGCTCAACCGGCCGAAGGCGCTGAACGCGCTCAACACGCAGCTGATGAACGAGGTCGTCGCGGCCGCGACCGCCTTCGACCGCGATCCGGAGATCGGCTGTCTGGTGATCACCGGCTCGGAGAAGGCCTTCGCGGCCGGCGCCGACATCAAGGAGATGCAGGGCAACCGGTTCCCCGACGTCTACCTGGACGACTGGCTGGGCCCCTGGGACCGGCTCGGCGAGCTGCGCAAGCCCGTGGTGGCGGCCGTGGCCGGCTTCGCCCTCGGCGGGGGCTGCGAGTTGGCGATGCTGTGCGACATCCTGCTGGCCGCCGACACGGCGAAGTTCGGCCAGCCGGAGATCAAGCTCGGCGTCATCCCCGGCATCGGCGGCTCGCAGCGGCTGACCCGCGCCGTCGGCAAGGCCAAGGCGATGGAACTCTGCCTGACCGGCCGGATGATGGGCGCCGAGGAGGCCGAGCGCGCCGGCCTGGTCTCCCGGATCGTCCCCGCCGACGACCTGCTCACCGAGGCGCTCGCCACCGCCGAGAAGGTCGCCGGGATGTCCGCCCCGGCCGCGATCATGATGAAGGAGAGCGTCAACCGCGCCTTCGAGACCACCCTGGCCGAGGGCGTCCGCTTCGAACGCCGGCTCTTCCACGCCACCTTCGCCACCGCGGACCAGAAGGAGGGCATGACCGCCTTCGCCGAGAAGCGCCCGGCGAAGTTCACCCACCGCTGACGCGGTACGGGCGGGGGCGACCGGTTCCGCCCCCGCCCGGCCACCTGAGGAATCGTCAGGTCTCGTCCACCACAGCGGTGTTGAGCCTGGCGAACCCGCTGCGGCTGGCGGCGACCACGATCCGGTCACCCGGTTCGAGCCGGCGGGTGCGGTCGGCGTAGTTCCAGGTGTAGAGGTGCGGCCGGTCGGCGAGCCGGACGGCGATCACCCGGACCCCGCCCGGGTCCTCCAGGTCGTGCCGGTTCATGCCGACCAGTGCGCCGCCCTCCTCGGCCCGCAGCTCCGCGATCAGCAGTACGTGCCGGAACACCGAGAGGGTGCCCAGCACTTCACGCCCCATCAGGGCGGCGGCGAAGGCCGGCGCCGACAGGTAGGAGACCGAGCGGGACGCCGCGTTGTCCAGCGTCGCGTACACGTGCCGGGCGAAGTTGTCGTCGAACAGCCGGACCACCACGCGGACGTCCGGCTTCCCGGCCCGCGCCTCCAGGGCCGCCTCCAGGTTGGTGGCGTCGTCCCCGCTGACCGCGACCACGGCGCGACTGTGCTTCAGCCGGGCCCGGCGCAGCTGCTCCTCCAGCGGACCGTCGTCGACCACCACCGGCACGCCCAGGGCCCGGACGGCGGAGATGCCGCGGGCCTGCGGGTCGCGCTCCAGACCGACCACCGGCACGCCCAGGCCGTGCAGTTGGGCCACCACCCGGGTGCCGAGGTTGCCCAGCCCGGCCACGATGACGTGGTCCCGGGTGCCCGCGCCGGGGTTGCGGGGCTGGCCCCGGCGGCCGGAGCCGAGCACCTCCACCATGATCGCGGTGGCGACCGGGGCGAAGGTGATCCCGCAGAAGGTGATCACCACCTGGGCGACCCGCTGCCAGGTGCCGCCGGTGCCCGTCCCGGCGGCCGCGTCGGCGTGCTGGTCGGGCTGGGCCGCACCGGCCAGGTCGAGCAGCGAGACGTAGAGCGACCAGCCGAAGTCCCGGTTGAGGTACCAGAGCAGGCCGAAGGCCATCAGCACCGCCGCCAGCGCGGTGATCAGCACCAGCCGGAGCCGGGCGCTGGTGAAGTAGCGCAGGGTGTCGAGCAGGCGCCAGCGCAGCCGGCGCGACCAGCCGATCCGGATCGGCGGCTCGCTGGGCAGCGCCTGCAGGGCGGCCACCCCACCGGGCTCCTGACCGGGCTCCTGACCCGGTCGCTGCTCCGGGACCCGGTCCTGGGCGGCCCGGTCCTGGGCGGCCCGGTCCGGCTGCGCCGCGGGCTCCCGGGCCGGGTCGGCCGACGGCTCCGGCTCCGGGCCCGCACCGCCGGGGCCCGCACCCCGGACGCGGCGCACCGGCCCGTCGTCGCCGAACGCGCTGGCCAGCCGGACGAAGGGCGCCGAGTCCCCCTCCTGCTCGGGCAGCAGCCGGATCCGGCTGAGGTCCTGCCGGTCGATCCGGTCGGCGACGACGCAGATCCGGCTGGAGTCGATGTCCTCGTCGTAGGCGATGTGCAGGAAGCGGTCGCCGACCTGGACGGAGTTGGGCCGGGACAGCGCGGCGGCGGCGAAGGCGGGCGCGGCGGTGGCCGAACCGGAGAGCGCGGTGCCGTTCCTCAGCAGCCGTTCGATGTTGTCGCCGAGCCGCTGGTTGAACATCCGCAGCACGATGCGGATGCCGGGATTGTGGTCCTGGGCGCTGAGCGCGGTGTGGATGTTCTCCTGGTCGCTGCCGTCGACCAGGGCGATCCCGCGCGCGGTCTCGACCCGGACGGCCCGCAGCGCCTCCTCGGTGACACTGCTGTACTCGACCACGGCGGCCACCCCGGGCAGCTGCTCGATCTGCGGCGCGTGGTCACGGGTGCGGTCCGGGACCAGCACCACCACCGGCACTTCGTAGTGTTCGACGAGTTCGACGGCCAGCCGGTGGGCGAGTGCGTTGCCGCCGCACACGATGTAGTGCTGGCTGATCGGCTCGACCGGAGGGGTCCCCCACCCTTCAGAAGTCATATCGCCGGATCATATCGACGGCGAGTGATCGGGAGGTGTCGTTCCGGTGTCCGAGGGACGATCAGTTCCGTCCCCCGAACGGGCGAACCCGACAGGCGGCGGGCGGCCCCCGCGACGATCGTCAGGAGTGTCCTCTGCCCGTCACAAGCCGCCAGGAGTACGCCGCCGTGGTCTCCCCGATCATCACCCCCAACGGTTCCCCGGTCCAAGGCCCGCTCGGGCTGCTCGCCAAGGCCGCCTGGCAGGTGCTGCTGCTCGCCGGGCTCGTCTCGCTCGCCCTCGGGATCATCGTGTTCGCCTGGCCGAAGCAGACCCTGATGGTGGTGGGTGTCCTGTTCGGCCTCTACCTGCTGGTCATCGGCATCGTGCAGCTGGTCGCCGCCTTCGGCACCCACGCCACCACCGCGATGCGGGTGCTGGCCTTCATCAGCGGCGCGATCTGCGTCCTGCTCGGCCTGCTCTGCTTCCGCAGCGCGGTGCAGTCGCTGCTGCTGCTGGCGATCTGGATCGGCATCGGCTGGCTGTTCCGGGGCATCACCCAGCTCGTCGCCGCGATCTCGGACGCCGACATGCCCGCGCGCGGTTGGCAGGCCTTCGCCGGTGCGGCCAACACGGTGGCCGGGGTGCTGCTGATGGTCTGGCCGGTCGGCTCGATCACCGCCCTGACCGTCCTCGCCGGGTGCTGGCTGCTGATCCTCGGCCTGATCGAGATCGTGACGGCCTTCCAGGTCCGCAGCCGGGCCAAGCAGATCCCGTCCGGCGTCTGACGCCACGGCCCCGGCCGGGCCGCGGCCGCACCACGGCTCGGCCGGGCGGGCCCTCGGCACGGCTCACCGCGGCTCGGCCCGGCCGGGCCGCGGCCTACGGCTCGGGGACGTAGCCGATCACGAACTCCGCCGTCCGCAGCCGCTCCGGCGTCAGCCGCAGGCCGGTGAGCTCCTCCCCGAGGGCGAAGGCCGCGGCGGTGGTCCGCTCGATGCTCCGCCCCTCGGCCGCGCTGACGTCGAAGCCGACCTCCGCCAGCAGCTCCGCCACCGCGTCCGCGTCGCTGCCGTCGCGCTCCGCCGGGAAGAGCGGCTCGAAGTGCAGCCGGTTCCGCCCGCCCTCCTGCCAGTGGAAGTGGTCCACGGCGTTGACGTTCCGGAAGTGCGAGACCAGCCTGGTGCCCTCGGCGAGGCCGGGCAGCAGCTCCCAGGTCGTCCCGAGGTAGCCGTTGACCTCCAGGGCCACCGTCCAGCCGTCGAGTTCGGCGACCGCGACGACCAGCAGGTCCTCGTCCTCGCGCCCGTGCAGCGCCTCGTCCGCCTCGCCCTCGCCGTCCTCGTACTGCTCCCAGGCCTCCAGCACCTCCTGGACGCCGGTGACCCGCCGGCCGGGGGCGGCGCCGAACCGGCGGAGCAGCTCCCCGCCGGACACCCCCTCGACCATGGTCAGGCAGTACGCCTCCCTGATCGGTGCGAATTCCCCGGTCTCGAACCAGGCGTAGTCGGTCGCGTGTGCGGTCATGCCGGAGATCCTGCCACCCGCCCCCGACAACGCCCCGGGTGCCGTCCGGCGGCCCTGCGCCCGCCGACGGCCGGTCAGCGCCAGGCCGCCGCGTCCGTGCCCCAGCGGCCCGGCGGGCGCGACCAGTCCGCGGGGCCGCCCTCGTAACCGAGCGGCGGGAGCGCGTGACGCAGCCGGCCGTACGGGGAGTCGGTCTCGGCGATCCAGTGCTGCGGGTCGTACGGCTCCCCGGCCACCGGGCCCGGGCCGGCGGGCCCGATGCCGTGCTGCAGCCAGGAGGCGGTGCCGGCCAGCGAGTAGCGCAGGTGGCGGCCGCCGGGGCGGCCGATGCGCTGGTCCGTGAGGGCGCGCAGGACGCCGGCGGCGATCAGGTAGCCCGTCCCGTGGTCGAGCGCCTGGGCCGGCAGCACGCCGGGGCGGCCGTCGGCGACGCCCTCGGTGGCGGCGATGCCGACGCCGGCCTGGACCAGGCTGTCGAAGCCCCGGCGTCCGGCCCAGGGGCCGGTCCAGCCCCAGGCGCAGAGCTGGGCCACGACCAGGCCGGGGTGCCGGTCGAGCAGCTCGGCGGGCGCCAGGCCGAAGGCGTCCAGGGCGCCGGGGCGGTAGCCGGTCACCACGACGTCGGCCGTGGCCAGCAGGCCTTCGAGGACCGCGCGGTCACCGGGGGCGGCGAGGTCCAGCCGGGTGGAGCGCTTGCCGAAGCCGGTGTCGGCGTGCGCGTCCTCGGCCTCGGGCAGCCGGAGCGGGTCGACCCGCAGGACGTCGGCGCCGAGCAGGGCGAGCGAGCGGGTGGCGACGGGGCCGGCGATCACCCGGGTGAGGTCGAGGACGCGGACGCCCTCGGCGGGCAGGCCACCGGGGCCGAGCGGGCGGGCGGCGGCGGTGCCGACCACCCGGGTCTCGACCAGCGGGTGCGTGGTGCCGCTCACCGGCGCGACCGCCACCGCGAGGGCGCCCGCCTCGTGGGCGCGCTCCTGGATCCACTCGGCCGGGTGCTCGCGCAGCGTCCCGGCCAGCGCCTCGGGCCCGGCGCCGGCGGGCAGTCCGAGCGCGGTGAGCAGCCGGTCCCGGTGGTGCGGGTAGTTGGCGTGGGTGCGGACCCAGCCGTCGGCGGTCTGCCAGAAGCCCGAGAGCGGCGCGAAGCTGACGGGGGTGCGGCCGTCGATCCGCAGGTGGCGCTCGCTGACGAAGGCGGTGGCCACCGCGCCCTGGTCGATCCGGACCGCCGGCACCCGGCCGCCGGACCGCAGCGCCGACAGCTCCGCGGCGGCCAGCGAACAGGCGGCGACGGTGGCGCGGGCCAGCTGCCGGACCGGGAGCCGGGCGGGCAGGACGCCGTCGGGCCCGTGGAAGGAGACCCGCTCCAGCAGGTCGGCGGGCCCGCCCAGCGCGGCCCAGGCGTGCGCGGTGGGAGCGTCGTGCGGGGCCGGGGCGTCGAACGGGGCGACGGGCGTCGGACTCTCTGTCATGCCCGCATTCTGCTCCCGATCTCAGGCGCTCGCCGTGACGCCCGCCACCAGCATCAGCAGCACCGCGGAGACCACCGTCATCCGCCGGGCGGCCTGCGGGGTGGCGCCGAACCGGCCGCCGAGACGGCCGCTGGCGTGCGCCACCAGGCCGTAGACGACCGCGCAGGCCAGCACGTTGAGCGAGCCGAGGGCGAGCACCTGGCCCCCGACCGGCAGCGCGGCGGCCGGCTCGACGAACTGCGGCACCAGGGAGAGGTAGAGCAGCAGGCCCTTGGGATTGAGCAGGGCGGTGAGCATGCTCTGGCGCAGCACGGTGGCGGTGGGCTGCGGCGGGGCCCCGGTGAAGGCGGTGGCCCCGCCCCGGCGCAGCGCGAGGAGCATGCCGGCGGCCAGCACCAGCAGGTAGGCGGCGCCGGTCAGCCGCAGCACCGGCAGGGCGGCGGGCACCGCGCGCAGCGCGGCGGCGAGGCCGGCACTGGAGAGCAGGGTGTGCACGGCGTAGCCGGCGCAGACACCGGCGACCGCGACGAGGGCGGCGCGGCGGCCCTGGCCGAGGCCCCGGGCGGCGATGTAGAGCCAGTCGGGGCCGGGGGTACAGACCAGGAGCAGATCGACCCCCAGGAAGAGGAGGAGGGCGTGCGTGTCCATGGCGGTGACCTGTCGTGTTCGTTCCGGCGGCTCGGTCACTGAAGGTAGCCGGATCGGGCCGGCACACGATGGCCAGTTCGTGCCCCTCTATGCCGCAATTTGGCAGAATATTGCGCCATGGACCGTATCGACCGCAGAATCCTCCAGGAGCTCCAGCAGGAGGGCCGCCTCACCAACGCCGAACTCGCCGCCCGGGTGGACCTCACCCCCTCGCCGTGCCTGCGCCGCGTCCGCCAGCTGGAGCAGGACGGCGTGATCCGCGGCTACCGGGCGCTGCTGGACGGCGCGGCGGTCGGTCGCGGCTTCCAGCCCTTCGTGACGATCACCATGCGGCACGAGGACCGGGCGACGGTGGCCGAGTTCGAACGCCGGGTGGCGGAGCTGCCGGAGGTGACGGAGGCGCACCGGCTCTTCGGCGAACCGGACTACCTGCTGCGGATCGCGGTGGCGGACATCGCGGCCTACGAGCGGTTCATCACCGATGTGCTCTCCGGGCTGCCGGGCATCGCGCAGGTGAACTCGCACCTGACGATGAAGCAGGTGAAGGCCGACCGCGGCATCCCGACCGGCGGGTAGGAGCGGCCGGTCGCCCCGCCCGGCCGCGGGCCCGGCCCGGCGGGGCTCCCGGGCCCGGTGGCCGGCCGGACCGGGCCTCAGAAGGTGAAGCGCAGCGCCCGCACCCGGTGGTCGAAGCTGGACGGGATCAGCTCCGGCTCGCCCACCGAGCGCGCCGCGGGCAGCCGGGTGAACAGCTCCCGGTAGAGCACCTTCATCTCCTGCCGGGCGAGGTGCGCGCCCAGGCAGTAGTGCGGCCCGCCGCCCCCGAAGCCGAGGTGCGGGTTGGGGGTGCGGGTGATGTCGAAGGCGTCCGGGTCGGTGAAGACGGTCTCGTCGCGGTTGGCGGAGCCGAAGTAGAGCACCACCTTCTCCCCCGCCCGCAGCAGGGGGCCGTCGGGGCCGCCCAGCCGGTGGTCGACGGCCAGGGTGCGGCGGAACTGGATGATCGGCGTCGAGTGGCGGACGATCTCGTCCACCGCGCCGCCGAGGTGGCGGTCGAGGTCGCCGAGCAGCAGGGCGCGCTGCTCGGGGTGGGCGGTGAGCAGGTGCAGGCCGTGGGCCAGCGCGTTGCGGGTGGTCTCGACACCGGCGACCAGCAGCAGCGAGAAGAACGCGCCGAGCTCCCGCCCGGTCAGCCGGCGGCCGTCGACGTCGGCGGTGACCAGGGCGGAGATCAGGTCGTCGGTGGGCCGGCGGCGGCGCTCGCGGCCGAGTTCGGCGACCATGCCCTGCATCCGGGCGAGCGCCCGCAGACCCTTCCCCGGCACCCGGATCCGGCTGCGCAGCGGGCGCGCGACACCGGTGTTCTCGGAGGCGTGGTTGACCTGGTCGAGGATCGCGCGGCGGGGCTCCTCCGGGATGCCCATCATGTTGCAGATCACCTGGAAGGGGAGCTCGGCGGCCACCGAGGTGACGAAGTCCTCGGGCCGGTGCCGCTCCACCTGGTCGACCAGCCGGGCGGCCACCCGGCGGATGTCGTCCTCGACCCGGGTGATCAGGCGCGGGGTGAACGCCCGGGAGACGATCCGGCGCAGCTGGGCGTGCCGGGGGTCGTCCAGGTTGACCATCGAGTCGCCGAACAGCAGCCGTACCCAGCGGGCGGGTTCGGGGGTGGTGACGCCGGGACCGCTGAGGAACACCGCGGGGGTGCGGCTGGCCTCGACCACGTCGGCGTGCCGGACCAGGGCGTGGAAGCCCTTGGCGGGGCCGTCGGCCGACCGCCTGCCGGGTCGCTCACCCGACTGCTCGCCCGACCGATCGCCGGTCCGCCCGCCCGACCGCCCGACCGACCGCTCGCCGACGAAGACCGGGGCGGGCAGTCGGCGCAGTTCGGCGAAGGCGGCGGCGCGGGCCGGCGCGGGCAGCTGCCAGAACCCGGGGTCGGCGAGGTCGACGGCGGGGGCGTCGGATGCGGCCACTGTGCCCATACCGGGCCTCCTGTCCTGTCGGTGCCCACATTTAGTCAGCACCGACAGGCAGGCTGTCAAACCACAACTACCATGCGATTGGCTGATATTCAGACTCGCGCATGCGAGGTGATGTCCGCGCCGAACTCCTCGATCATCGCCGGGGTGACGGTCGGCCGGGCCTGCGCGATGGCCGCCAGGTAGTCCGCCGTGCTCGCGCCCTCGGCGGGGTCCCGCCCGGGCACGCCGCCCCCGACGACGGCCCCGGCGGAGCCCGTAGCGGCGGAGCCGACCCCCGCGAGGTCCCGCTCGAAGGCGGCCTGGGCGGCCACCCGGGCGGCGTGCTCGATGTCCGCCGGGGTGAACAGCTCGCTCGCGCCCACCAGCGCGTCGAGGTCCACGTCCGCCCGGCCGGCCGCGTACCGGGACCAGATCGCGGAGCGGGCGGCCGCGTCGGGAGTGCCGATCGGGATCAGGTAGTCGAAGCGGCCCGGGCGCAGGAAGGCCGGGTCCAGCGAGCGGATCGAGTTGGTGGCGCAGACCAGCAGCCGCTCCTCGCCCTCCCGGAAACCCGGGATGAGCTTGAGCAGCTCGTTGGTGACGCCGTGCATCCCGCCCTGGACGCCCTCGGTGCGCAGCGGCGCGATCTCCTCCACCTCGTCGATGAAGACCAGGGCCCGCTCCAACTGGCCGATCCGGGCGAAGGCGTCGCGCAGCGCGGCCGCCAGATTGCCCTCGTCGGCCAGCCGGGACGGCAGCAGTTCGACGAACGGCCAGCCGAGCCGGGAGGCGATCGCCCGGGCGAAGGTGGTCTTGCCGGTACCGGGCGGCCCGAACAGGGCGATCGCGCGCGGCGGGCGCACGCCGTGCCGTGCCGCCCGCTCGGGCTCGGCGAGCGGCGCCACCACCCGGCGCTCGATCAGGGTCTTCTCCGTCTCCATCCCGGCCACCTTGGCCCAGAGGTCGCCGGGCAGCAGCCGGCCGCCCAGCTCCTCCAGCAGACCGCTCGCCGCGCCCGCCTGCGGCTCGTCCTTCTCGAAGTAGGCGGCGGCCGGGCGACGGGTGTAGCCGGCGTTGTGCAGGCCCTCGCCGAGCAGCTCCTCCTCGGGCAGCACATAGGCGATGCGCCGGACCCGACAGGCCACCAGGCGGCGCTCCAGCTCGCGCAGCAGCGAGCTGGCCAGGCCCCGGCCGCGCCAGGCCGGGGCGATCGCGATCCGCATCACCCAGGCGCGCTCGCCCGCCACGCAGGCGAGCGCGGCACCGATCGGCGCGCCCTGGTGCACGGCGACCACGGCCGGCTGGCGGGAGGTCAGCGCGCTGATGCACTCCGCCAGGGAGAACACCGACTCCTGGCCGAGCTCCGCCGTGGTGTCGATCAAGTGGACCACCGCCGCGAGATCGTCCTCGCGATAGTCGTGAACCAGCCAGTACATCGGCCCGCCCGCCTCTCCCTGCTCACCGGCCCCGTGCCGTCGTCCGACCGCCGGCGCAGCGCCGCGCGGTGCCCGAACGGTACGGGCGGGCGCGGGCGGCGGTCCCGTGCCGGAACGGACAAGCCGGGCCGGGGCAACCGTACGAACCGCCTCTACCGCACGGGCCCGCACCGGCCGGTGCCGACCGTGCCCCGGTCCGGTCCCGAGGGCATCGCGGGTCCGCGCCGCCGGGGCGGCGCACCGGCCCGGGGGCCCGGCCGAACGGCCCGGACCGGGCGGCCGGGCATGCTCTCACGGGGGTGGAACCGGCCAATACCCGAGGGGGCGGTACAGCCCGGCGAGGGCGAATGCGACGATGAGTGCCATCGTGATGACCGACCGGATCCGCGCACTGCGCGCCGTGGTCTTCGCCGCGCTCTGCGTGGCGCTGGCCGCCGCGGCGCACGTCGCCATGGCCGGCGCCGGGGTCTCCGCACCGGTACTGGCGGGCGCCTTCGGTCTCACCCTCGGCTTCGGCTGGCTGCTCGCCGGCAAGCGGCGCGGGCTCGGTCCGATCAGTGTCTGGATGGTCGCCGCGCAGAGCGCGCTGCACCTGATGTTCGAACAGGCCGGGGCGCTGTCCGCCGACCGCGGCGGGATCGGCCGGCTCGCCACCACGGACTGGGCCGGCCTGCTGCTCTGCAATCCGGACCGGGCACCCGTCGGGATCTCACCGGCCGACCTGGCCCGGATGGCCGGGATCGACCCCGACGTGCCGCCCACGGCCGGCGTCCGTGCCCTGACCGGGGCGCACCACCTCGGTACGGCGGCCGCCGCGGGCCGGGCGCCGGCCGCGGCGTCCCCGGGCCACTCGATGGCGGGCATGGGCGGCGGACCGGGTCTGTCCGGCGACGCGCCGGCGTCCGGCCTGTCGAGCGCACCCGACCTGCCGGGGATGTCGGGGATGCCGGGGATGTCCGGCCACGACATGGCGCACTCGATGTCGGCCGGGATGATCGCCGCCCACCTGCTCGCCGCGCTCGCCTGCGCGCTGCTGCTCTGGCGCGGCGAGACGGCGCTGGCCCGGCTGTTCGAGCTGCTGGGCGCGCTGGGCACCGTACTGACGGGGGTCCTGCCGCTCGCGCTGCTGGCCCTGTTCGCCCGGCCGCGCGGGTTCGAACCGCCCGTTCCGCCCCGGCCCGCCGCCCGCCGGGCCCGGCCGCCCCGGCCGGTCCTGCTCTCGCACGCCCTCGTCCGGCGCGGCCCGCCGGTCCTCGCTCCCGTCTGCTGACGCGCCCATCGCCCGACGCCGCTGCGGCGTCCGCCTCGCGGTGGGCAGGTCGCCCCGTGCCGTGCCGTGGCCGAACGGCCGCGCCGCCGGGGCCCGGGCCCGCACCCCTCGCCGCCCCCTGCCGGGGCACGGCGGCCCGTGCGCGTCCCACCGACGCCGAGCGCGCCGCCCGCAGCGGCCAGCGCTCCCGAGCTATCCCCTCAGGACCTCTTCATGCCTGACTACGACGGCGCACCGGCCTCGCCCGGCGCCACCGTCCTACCGCTCCGGCGCCGACCGGCCGTCCCCCTGCCCGGGGCCGCCCGTCACGCCGAGCCCGTCCACATCTGTCCCGCTCGCACCGGCTCCGGCCGCCCCTGCTCCGGCCGTCTCCGCGCCGTCCGTCTCCGCGCCGTCCGCTCCCGCTCCGGCTGTGTCGGCCCGGGCCGGGCCGGACGCATCGGCGCCGGGCTCGTCAGTACCCCGCCCCCGCTGTCCGAGGCTCGCGAGCAGCTGCGCCGACCAGTCCGCCGAGGGCCCGTCCGCACCGGCCGCCGCCACCCGGCCGCGCAGCCGCTCCGCCCGCTCCAGCCACTCGCGACAGGCTTCGCAGCGCGCGAGGTGCTTGTCCAGCCGCCGGTCCGGCAGACCGGTCGGCTCGCCGTCGAGACGGGCGGACAGAGCGGTACGGAAGTGGGCGCATCTCATACGTCCATCGTCGCGCACCCGGCGCCGTACCGGACCGTCCGGGTGGGGGGCCGGAATGGATGACGAGCAGCTGACCGCCCTGGCCCTCGCCGCCCGCGCGGGCCGGCCGGCCGATGTCGAGGCCTTCGTCCGGGCCACCCAGCGGGACGTCTGGCGGTTCGTCGCCCATCTGACCGACGTGCAGTCCGCCGACGACCTCGCCCAGGAGACCTTCCTGCGCGCCCTGCGGAGCCTGCCCGGCTTCGCCGGCCGCTCCTCCGCCCGCACCTGGCTGCTGTCGATCGCCCGGCGGACCGTCATCGACCGCTACCGCACGGCCGCCGCACGGCCGCGCTGCGCCGCACTGCCGGACTGGCAGGAGGCCGCCGAGCGGCAGACCACCCCGCCCGCCGCCGGGTTCGAGGACGGGGTCGCGCTCGACGACCTGCTCGACCGGGTGCCCGCGCAGCGCCGCGAGGCCTTCGTGCTCACCCAGGTGGTCGGTCTGAGCTACGCCGAGGCCGCCGAGGTGGCCGGCTGCCCGGTCGGCACCGTCCGCTCCCGGGTGGCCCGGGCCCGGGAGGAGCTGATAGCGCGCCTGCGGGCGGCCGAGGGCGGCCACCCGGCCGCACCCGGGCCGGCCGCCGCACTGGCCGCCGCCTGCTGACGCCCCGGCTGACACCGCGCCACCGGTCGGCCCGGGCCTGCGGGAGCACCGCACGCCCGGGCCGGCCGGTGGCGACGCCGGCGCGGCCGCCCGTGGACCGGCCCGGGCGCGTCCGACCCGGGGAGCAGCCGCCGTGCCCGGCCCGGCAGGCATCACGCGGACGGCCGAAGGCCCGAGGTGCGGAGCCCGGGCAGCTGCCCGCCGCCCGCCGCCGTCGTCTCCGCGCCGTCTCCCGCCGTCTCCCCGCCGGATCGCACCCGGCCGCCGTGGACCGCTGCCGTCAGGCCTTGGCCCGGAACGCCGCGGGCCGCTCGGGCGAGGCCTCGGCCAGCGCCTTGACGACCGCGTCGACACCCTCCCGCAGTCCGTAGACGGGGCTGTCGGGCTGCTGGCGCCAGGACTCGTCCAGGCCGCCCGCGTCCACGCTGTCGAAGCCCAACTCGTCGATCAGGGCGCGGACGACGCGCTTGGCGGCCGCGTCGTCACCGGCCACCGGGAGCGCCAGACGCTCCGGGTGCCCCTGCGGGCGCGGCCGCTCCAGGAGGTCCTCGGCGTAGGTGCCGTTGAACGCCTTCACCACCGGGTGCCCGAGGTGCTGCTCCGTCCACCGGCTCTCGGTCTGCCCCTCCTCGATGGCCGCGATCCGCCCGTCCCGCTGCTGCGGGTAGTAGTTGCCGGTGTCGATCACGACGAAGCCCTCGGCGGCGCCGTCGAACAGGCCGGACGGCAGGTCCGGCACGTTCTTCAGCGGCACCGTCACCACCACGACCTCGGCGCCGCGCGCCGCCTCCGTCGCGGTGACCGGCGTGGCGCCGGTCTCCTCGGCGAGCGCGGCCAGGGTCTGCGGGCCGCGCGAATTGGCCACGGACACCTCGTGTCCGAGGGAGGTCAGCCGGCGGGTGAGGTTGCCGCCGATGTTGCCCGCGCCGATGATGCCGATCTTCATGATGATCCTTTCGGTCCTGCCGCGACCGTGCGTCGTGCCTGGCTCCAACCCCGGAACGGGCGCCGCTATTTCCACCGACCCGCCATGGCCGATCTTGATCGTTACGACTGCGACCGGGACCGGTTGCGATCGGCCACGACCGGTCACCGCCGCCACATTCCGGCCAACCGGGAAATTCCCCCAAGTGTTCGGAACCGGAGCTCCCTCGCCTCCGACTGCTGTACCGGACCCCGCCGCCGGGGCGGTGTCCGGTACAGCACCGGGAAGCGGAGGAGGACCATGGCAGCGCGACAGGCGCCGGCCACCGGGCCGGGTGACGGTCCGGCACAGCCGCAGGACAGATGGATCCTGGTCGTGGCGGCCGGGCTGCTCTCGTTCGTGGCGATGCTCGACATGAACGTCGTCAACCTGGCCCTCACCGACATCGCCGAGGGACTGCACGTCTCGTCGACCACCGCCCAGTGGGCCGTCCTCGGGTACCAACTCCCGCTGGTGGCCCTGCTGCTGCCGGCCGGGCGCTGGCTCGACCAGGTCGGCACCCGGTCCGCCCTGCTGCTCGCGGTGAGCTGCTTCGCGCTCTGCAGCGTGCTGGCCGCCGTCGCGCCGTGGGCGGGCTGGCTGGTCGCGGCGCGACTCGCCCAGGGCGCCTTCGGCGCCGTGCTGTTCGTGCTGATGCCGGTGCTGGCCGCCACCGCCGTCCGGCCGCAGCTGCGCGGCCGGGCGATGAGCGTGCCCGCCACCCTCGGCCCGCTCGGCGCCGTCACCGGGCCGGTGATCGGCGGCCTGCTGCTCGACCACGTCGGCTGGCGGGCCATCTTCCTGGTCAAACTGCCGGTCTGCCTGGCCGCGCTGCTGATCGCCCACCGGCACGCCCCGCGCGGCGGGCGGCTGCGACTGCCCGACCGGGGCTCGCTCGCCGACGCCGCGCTGATCGGCTCCGCGGTGGCCGCCGTCCTGCTCGGGCTCACCCTCGCTCCCGACGCACCCGCCTGGCTGCTGCTCGCCCTGCCCGCCGCCCCGCTGGTCGTCCGCTGGCTGCGCCGACCCGGCGGGCGGCCGGTCGCGGCCGTGCTGCGCGCCTCCGGCACCGCCGCCGTGAACGGCTCGGTGCTGGCGCTGGCCGCGGGCTTCGCCGCCACCCACTACCTGCTCGCCCAGCACCTGCGCCGGGACGACGGGATCAGCGCCACCACCACCGCGCTGACCATGCTGGCGTTCCCGCTCGGCATGGTGCTGGCCGGTCGCTTCGGCGGGCGGCTGGCCGACCGCTGGGGCGCCAGGCCCACCGCGCTCACCGGCGCCACCGTCACCGCGGCCGGCCTGCTGCTGCTCGTCCCGCTGGACACCGACTGGACGCCGGGCGACATCTCCTGGCGGCTCGCGCTCGCCGGGGCCGGCATGGGCTTCAACGGCGGCCCGGTGCAGGCCATGGTGATGAGCGCCGCCGCGCCGAAGCAGCTGGCCACCGCCGGCTCCGCCGTCCAGCTCGCCCGCAGCCTCGGCTTCGCCCTCGGACCGGCCCTCGCCACCGCCGCCGCCCTGTTCGGCGGCACCGGCACCACCGCCGTCCGGGCCGGGCTGGTCATCGCCACGCTCGCGGCCACCACCGCCGTGGCCCTCCTCGCCCTGCACCACCGCACCAACCGCACCAAGAGCTCCACCAGTCCTGCGAGCTCCGACAGCACTCGGAGCACCGATCGTGCCGAGAGCGCTGCCAGTGCCGAGAGCACCGCTCGTGCCAGGAGCACCGACAGCATCACGAGCACCGACGGCGCCGACAGCGCCACGGGCTCCAGGGCTTGACGAAGCGCCGTCGTGCGCGCACCACAGACCCCGACCGGAGGACCACCGCATGACCGACACCGTCCACGATCCGACCGCGGGCAGCCCGGCGGAGACCCCGCGCTGCCCGTTCGGACACGACGAACTCCCGGACCCGGTACCGCTGTACGGGCCCGAGTACAAGAGCGACCCCTACCCGCTCTACCGGCGGATGCGCGAGGCCGGACCGGTCCACCGGGTGCGGTTCCCGAGCGGGATCGCCGCCTGGCTGGTGACCGGCTACCGGGCCGCCCACGAGACCCTCAACGACCCCCGGCTCGGCAAGAACCACGCCCTGGGCAACGAGGGCTGGCGCCGGCTCGCCTCGATCATGCCCGAGCCGCAGCACTCCCAGCTCCAGGTCCACCTGCTGCACCAGGACCCGCCGAAGCACACGCAGATGCGCCGGCTCGTCCTGGACGCCTTCGCGCCGCGCCGGGTGGAGTCCCTGCGCCCGCGCGTCCAGGAGCTCGCCGACGCCCTGGTCGACGAGCTGCCCGACACCGGCGGCGCCGACCTGGTGGCCGGCTTCGCGGCCCACTACCCCTTCCGGGTGCTCGCCGAAGTCATCGGACTGCCACAGGAGTTGGCCGCCCGGTTCGACCGCGACTGGGGCAAGGTCGTCCAGCCGGTCGGCCCGCAGGACCCGGGCCGACCGGCCTACGAGGGCCGGCTGCGCGGCCTCCAGGGGTACATCGCCGACGTGGTGGCCCACAAGCGCGCCCACCACGACCCCGCCGGGCCCGACGTGGACCTGCTCGGCCGGCTCGTCGCCGCCTGCGACGCGGGCGAGTTGACCCCCGAGGAGCGCGACTCGATCGTGTTCCAGCTGCTGGTGGCCGGCCAGGAGCCCGTCACCAACCAGATCACCACCATGCTGATCACCCTGCTGCGCCACCCCGACCAGCTCGCCCGGCTGCGCGACGGCATCACCGCCGACCCGGACCTGCTCGCCCGGGCGGTGGAGGAACTGCTGCGCCACGACGCCGCGTTCGAGCTCACCACCTGGCGCTTCTTCGCCGAGGACAGCGACCTGTACGGGACCACCGTCCCGGCCGGCGACTCCGTGATCGTCTCGCTCTGCGCCGCCAACCGCGACGGCGAGCAGTTCCCGGACGCCGACGTCCTCGATTTCGACCGCACCCCCAACGCCCACCTGGCCTTCGGTCACGGCATCCACTACTGCCCCGGCGCCGCCCTGGCCCGGCTCGAACTCCAGATCGCCGTCGCCACCCTGCTCACCCGGCTGCCCGGGCTGCGCCCGTCCGCCGAGGACGGCGAGGGGATCGACGCGCTCACCTGGGTGCCCGCCGTCCTGGCCCGGGGCGTGAACCGCCTCCCGGTCGCCTACGACAAGCGGGTCTGACCGCCCCACGGCTCCCCGGCACTCCCTGCTCACCGCCCCGGCGCCCGCCGCCGGGGCGTGGCTCCCGCCTGCCCCGAAGCCCGCACACCGAACGTTTCCGTGGAGGACCACCATGCCGCCCGCCGGCGTCGCCACCGATTCCCCGACCGCCACCACTGCCCTGGCCGGCACCGCCCGCCCGGACGTCGTCCGGCGGCCGGACGCCCCCGACCGGCAGTCCGTGCCGCGGATCTGCGCCGCGATCCTGGACCTGCTGCTGCCGCACCGCCGCGCCTCCGACCCCGAGGTGAACGCCACGACCGCCGACTTCCCGCTCCAACTGGAGCAGTTGGCCGACTTCGTCGCCGCCGGCGACCCGATCGTGTTCACCCTGCCCGGCTTCCCCTGCAAGTCGCCCAACCCCGCCAAGGTGCTCAGCCACCTGCCCGACGAGGGCGAGCGGCTCTCGCTCACCTTCCTCGACCGGCTCTGCGAGGAGATCGGCAGGATCTACGAGCCCGGCGCGCAGATCCTCATCTGCTCCGACGGGCACATCTTCGGCGATCTGATCCACGTCCCCGACGAGCACATCGACCAGTACTCCGACGCGCTGACCGCGATGATCGCGCGCGAGGGGCTGAGCCACCTCGCCACCTTCGACCTGCGGGCCGTCCTCGGCGACCTGCCGTTCGACGAGAAGCGGGCCCGGGTGCACGCCAAGTACGCGCCCGGCAAGGAAGAGTTGCGCGAGCAGGTGCTGACCGACGAGGAGACCCTGCGCCTCTACCGCGGCATCACCCGGTTCCTCACCGAGGACACCGCCGACTTCGCCGGCACCAGGTCCGCCCTGCAGCGCGACTGCCGCCGGCGCGCGTACGGCGTCATCCAGCGCAGCCGCGCCTGGGGCGCCCTGATCGCCGAGCAGCACCCGCGGTCCTTCCGGTTCTCCATCCACCCGCAGCGGGTCGGCGCGGCGAAGTTCGGCATCCGGCTGCTGGAGGCCGCCGACGCCTGGATGACGCCGTGGCACTCCGCGGTGCTGCACCGACCGGACGGGCAGTGGGAGTTGCTACGCAGCGAGGAGGCCGGGAGGATCGGCCGCCTGGTGGAGCGCGACGGCCGCCCCAGCCACTACGAGACCTCCTGACGCTTCGGCAGCCCGGTCGCCGAGGCGGGCGTGCGGTGGTCGAACGCGATCAACGGGTCTCCCGTGAGCGGGTGTTCGACCACCGCCGCCCGCACGCCGAACACCTCGGCGAGCAGCTCGGCGGTCAGCACGTCGCGCGGCGCCCCGGACGCCACCAGGGCGCCGCGGTGCAGGACGTGCAGCCGGTCGCAGACCGAGGCCGCCGCGTTGAGGTCGTGCAGCGCGATCAGCGTGGTGCGGCGCTGCTCGCGCAGCAGCGCGAGCAGCTCGACCTGGTGCCGGACGTCCAGGTGGTTGGTCGGCTCGTCCAGCACCAGCACGTCCGGCTGCTGGGCCAGGGCCCGTGCCAGCAGCACCCGTTGGCGCTCGCCGCCGGAGAGCTGGGCGAACCGGCGGTCCGCCGAGTCCGCCATCTCGACCCGCTCCAGGGCGTCCGCGACCAGGCGGTGGTCCTCGGCGTCGTCCCCCGCGAAGGCCCGCTTGTACGGGGTGCGGCCCATCGCCACCACCTCGCGGACGGTCAGCTCGAAGTCCCCGCCGCGCTCCTGGGGCAGCGCGGCGATGTGCCGGGCGGACTGCGCGGCGGTCATCCCGGCCAGCTCCCGACCGGCCAGCAGCACCCGCCCGGCACTCGGCCGCAGATGCCGGTACACGGTGCGCAGCAGACTGGACTTGCCGCTGCCGTTCGGGCCGACCAGCCCGGCGATCTCGCCCTCCTTGGCGACCAGGTGGACACCGGCCACCACCGTCCGCCCGGACAGGGTGACGCTCAGGTCCTCTACCGCGATCCTCAATTCCGCTCCAGTCGTCGGTCCAGCAGGTAGAGCAGGGTGGGTGCGCCGATCACCGCGGTGACGACCCCGATCGGCAGCTCCTGGGTGTCCAGGGCGGTCCGGGCGACGGTGTCGACCACCACCAGCAGCACCGCCCCGGTGAGGGCGGACAGCGGCAGCAGCCGGCGGTGGTCGCCGCCGACCAGCAGCCGGCAGACGTGCGGCACCATCAGCCCCACGAAGCCGATCGCCCCCGAGACGGCGACCAGCACACCGGTCAGCACGCTGGTGACGACGAAGACCTCGCGGCGCAGCCGGGTGACGTCCACCCCGAGCCCGGCCGCCGTCTCGTCGCCCATCAGCAGCGCGTTCAGCCCCCGGGCGCGGGCCTGGAGCAGGGCCAGCCCGAGGGCCACAGCAGCGGCGGGGACGGCGAGTTGGCCCCAGACGGCGCCGCTGAGGCTGCCCATCAGCCAGAACAGCACACCCCTGGTCTGCTGTTCGTCACTGGTCTGCAGGACGAGGTAGCTGGTGAAGCCGGTGAGGAACTGCCCGATGCCGATGCCGGCCAGGACGAGGCGCAGCGGCGAGAACCCGCCGCCGCGCCGGGCCAGCAGCCAGACCAGGGAGAACGCGGCCAGGGCGCCGAGGAAGGCGGCCAGCGAGATGGTCAGCCCGATCGCGCTGCCGAAGGCGAGCTCCAGACCGAGCCCGCCGCCGAGGACGATCACCGCGACCGCGCCGAGCGAGGCCCCGGAGGAGATCCCGAGCAGATAGGGATCGGCGAGCGGGTTGCGGACCAGCGCCTGGACGGCGGTGCCGACCAGGCCGAGCCCGGCTCCGACCATCGCCGCCAGCAGGGCGCGCGGGACGCGCAGTTGCCAGACGATGAGGTCCCGGGTGCCGGGCTCGGGCACCCGGCCGGTCAGCCGGTGGGCGACCACCGACCAGACCTCGCCGGGCGGGATGTCCACCGACCCGAGCGAGACGGCGGCGGTCAGCGCGGCGACCAGCGCGAGGACCAGCACGACGGCCAGCGGCCCGGCGCGCAAGGTCCCCGTCCGGCTCCGCCTTCCGGTGGTGGCGGCGGTGGCGGCCGATGCCACGGCCTACTGGCCGTTCTTGACGAGCGTCGGGTGGACGGTGGCGGCGATCTGCCGGACGGTGTCGGCGTTGCGCACCCCGGCGATGGTGGTGACCTCGGAGCCGATCCGCAGGAAGCGCCCGTCCTGGACGGCCTTCAGGCCCTGCGTCGCGGGGAAGCCTCGCAGGAAGGCCTCGGCGTCGGCGAAGGCCTTGCGGTTCTCCTCCTCGCTGCCGCGGTTGCGCACGGCGAGCTGGATCCAGTCCGGGTTCTTGGCGACCACGTCCTCCCAGGAGACCGGCTTGAAGTCGGCGTCGCAGTCGGCGAACACGTTGCGCGCGCCCGCCAGGGTGATCACCGCGTTGGCGACCTGCCGGCCGCAGACCGACATGGGCTGCTTGGTGCCGGCGTCGAAGTCGAAGAAGAAGTAGCTCGGCCGCTGCTCGGCGGGAACGGCGGCGACCGCCGTGCGGACCTCGCCGATCTGCCGCTCCATCCCGGCGACCAGTTCCTCGGCCCTGGCCGCCGTGCCGGTCACCGCGCCGAGCCGGCGGATGTCGTTCTCCACCTCGGCGAGGTCGGTGCGCGGCGCCTTGGCGGCCTTCGGCGTACCGGCGCAGGCGGTGGAGAGCAGCATGACGTGCTGGATGCCCGCGGCCGCGAACTCCTCCTCGCTCGGCCCGGCACCCGCTGCGCCCATCATCGGCATCGCGCCGAAGGTGTCCACGTAGAGGTCGGCGCCCGAGCCGAGCAGCTTCTCCTTGGCGATCACCTTGTCGCCCAGCACCGGCACCTTCGCACCCTGCTCGGCCAGCGCCGCCGGCAGGCTGCCCTTGCCCGGCGGGAACCCGGTGCCGACGACCCGGTCGCCCGCGCCGAGCTGGAGCAGCATCTCCAGGCTCGCGGCGTTGCTGGTGACGATGCGCTTCGGGGCCTGCTTGACGGTGGTCTCCCGGCCCTGGCAGTCCGCCACCTGCACGGGGAACCCGGCGGCGGTGGCCTGCCCGGCGCCACCGGTCCGGTCGGCTCCGGCGCTGCTCCCCCCACCGCCGCTCCCGCAGGCCGTGGCGAACAGGGCGATGGCGGCCGCGATGCCGCAGAACACGCGAGGGCGCATGGAACTCTCCTGGTCAATGGTCGTGCTCGGGCTCCGTCCTGGGAGCCCGGACCAGGTAGTCGGCCGCCGCGCCCACCCGGTTCCCGCGACTTTCCGCCGCCGGGCCGGTGCGCCCGGCTGGGATCCGGACCGGCAGGACCGGCCGGACAGGACCTAGGGTTGCCGGATGACCTCCCACGCCGCCCGCCCGTCCGACCAGCCGTCAGGAGCGCCCGCCGGGAGGGCGGCGCGGTCGGGCCGGCCGTCCGTCGGCGCGGCCGACCGGGTGGACGACCTCGGGCTGCGGGTGCCGCCCGGGCCCGGCCCGGTCCGGCGGGTCGTCTCGCTGGTGCCCTCGCTGACCGAGGCCGTCGCCGCCACCGCTCCCGGTCTGCTGGTGGGCGCCACCGACTGGTGCAGCCACCCCGCCGAGCTGGCCGTGACCAGGATCGGCGGCACCAAGAACCCCGACGTCCAGCGGATCACTGCCCTCGCTCCGGACCTCGTCATCGCCAACGACGAGGAGAACCGCCGCCCCGACCTCGACGCGCTGCGCGCCGCCGGCCTGCCCGTCTGGGTCACCGACATCCGCACCCTGGACCAGGCGTTCGACTCCCTCCACCGGCTGCTCACCACCGCCTGCGGGCTCCCCCGCCCGGCCTGGCTGGACGCCGCCGAGGCCGCCTGGGCGGGCCTCCCTCCCCGGCCGGCGCCCTTGCGCGCCGTCGTCCCGATCTGGCGCCGGCCCTGGATGGTGCTCGGCCGCGACACCTTCGCCGGCGATCTGCTCCGCCGCCTCGGCGTCCGGGTGCTCCAGGCCGACCACCCCGACCGCTACCCCGCCATCCCGCTGCCGGAACTCCGCGCCTGCGAGCCCGAGTTGGTCGTCCTCCCGGACGAGCCGTACCGGTTCGCCGCGGACGACGGCCCCGAGGCGTTCCCGGGCGTCCCGGCGGCCCTGGTGAGCGGGCGCCATCTGACCTGGTACGGACCGTCGTTGGTGCAGGCGCCCCGGGTGCTGGCGGCGCAGCTGGCCCGGGCCCGGCCGGGAGCGGCGTCGGGCTGAGCGCGGACCGCCGGCGGCGGCCCCGAACGGATGCCGGACACCGCCGCTTCGTACCGGCCCCGTCCTCGGGGCCAGGCGTCAGTACGGTGATCGCACCATCGTAGGATGACCGCTTCGCGCCGGGTCGGCCGGCGCATCAGGGGGGCGACATCCCATGAAGGTGCGTGCTTCACGGCAGGCGCTGGTGCTGGTGTCCGCGGCCGCCGTGTCCACGGCGCTGCTGACCGGCTGCGGCAGCAAGAAGGCGGACGACCGCGCGGGCGGCACTCCGGTCCCGGTGGTCGCCGCCGCCGCGGAGGCCTCCCCCTCGGGGACGCCGACGGTCGACACCTCCGCCTCGCCGACGCCGAGCACCTCGACCGGCACGAGCGCCCCGCCGAGCCCCGGCGCCTCGCCGACTTCCAGCGCCTCGCCGAGCGCGACGGCGGGCAAGTCGGGCAGGCCGAGCCCGACCGCGTCGCAGAGCACCGCCAAGCCGACCACCGCCAAGCCCGCGGACCCGGCCCCCAAGGCCGCCACGACGCCCCCGGCGGCCCCGGCCCCGGCAGCCGTCGTCGCGGCCCCCGCGCCGACCGCGAAGCCCGGACCGGTCGCACCTCCGCCACCGCCCGCGCCCGCCACCCCGCACGTCCCGCCGCTGCAGAGCGGCTGCACCCCGACCAAGCCCCAGCCCGACGAGCCGAAGGAGGCCGTCGCGGCGGCGCTCACCTCGGCCGCCGGCCAGTCCCGCACGCTGTTCCTCAGCAGCGGCGGCACGGACAGGCTTCCGGCGCTGCCGGTCAACCTGGTCAAGGCGATCGCCTGGCAGGAGAGCGGCTGGCAGTCCGGCATCCTCGCCTGCGACGGCGGCATCGGCACCATGCAGATCATGCCCGCCACGGTCAGCTGGATGAACAGCAAGTTCGGCACGACCTCCGACCCCAGGACGCTGGCCGGCAACGTCCAGCTCGGCACCCAGCTGCTCGACTGGCTGGTCGCCTACTACGGCGACTCCTCGTTCGGCGGGAAGTACGACCTCTCCCCCGACCCGGCCACCGGCCGGACGCCGCTGCTCGACCTGGTGATCGCCGCCTACAACGCCGGCGCGGGCAACGTGCACTACAACACCGTCACCGACCCCGTCACGGGCGAGACCGGCGGGAGCCTGGCCATCCCGAACCCGGGCTACGTCGCCAACGTCAAGGCACTGATGGCCGGCGCCCCCTGGAACAAGGCCGGCTGAACACGGCGAAGGGCCCGGTGGAGGCGGTCGAACCGCCTCCACCGGGCCCTTCGGTGGTGCGGTGGGTCAGCCGCGCGCGGCCGTCACGGCGGCGCCCAGCGCCTCCTTGATGCGCGGACCGAGCCGGCCGAAGCCCAGCTCCTTCATCGCCGCCCGCAGCAGCTCCTCGTCGCTGCGCTCGACCCCGTCACCGTCCAGCCAACGGACGACGGCGAGCAGTTCGTCGGCCGAGTAGGCGGTCACCGGGCGGCCCGGCGTGAAGTCGGGCTTCCCGGGCCGACCGGCGGGGACGGGCTCGGCGACCTCGGCGACGGGCTCGGCAGCCTCGGGCTCGGGCTCGACGACAGGCTGGGGCTCAGTGACCTCGGCGGCCTCGACGACCGGCTCCGATGCGGCCGCTTCGACCTCGACGGCCTCGGCGACCGGCTCCTCGGCCACGGGCTCCTCGACCACCGGCGCGGACTCCGCCTCAGCGGCCGCCTCCGGCTCGACGGCCTCGGGCGCGACCTCGGCGACCGGCTCGGGCTCGGACTCGACGACCGCCTCCGGCTCAGTCACCTCGACGACCTCGACCGGGGCATCCACCACGGCCTCGGGCGACTCGACCTCGGCGACGACCTCGGCCTCGACGGCCGGCTCCTCGACCACGGTGACCTCGACCACCGGCGCGGACTCCGCCTCAGCGGCCGCCTCCGGCTCGACGACCTCGGGCGCGACCTCCTCGACCACCGGCGCCTCGGCGACATCCGGCACGGACTCGGCGACCGGCTCGGCGACCTCGGACTCGACCGCTTCGGTCTCGGCCACCGGAGCAACCTCGGCAACCGGCTCGGGCTCAGTGACCTCGACCTCGACGACCTCGACCGGGGCATCCACCACGGCTTCGGCCGACTCGGCCTCGGCGACGACCTCGGCCTCGACGGCCTCCGGCTCGGCCTCGACCTCGACCTCGGCGGCCGGCTCCTCGACCTCGACCTGCGCCGGAACGACCGGAACGACATCCACCAGGTCGTCGGCAGCGGGAGACGGCGCCGGGAGCGAGACGACGAGCGGCCGGGCCTCGGCAGCAGGCTCCTCGGCCGGGAGCTCGTCGGCCTTGACCTCGGTCGCGGCCTCCGCCTCGGCCTCCGGCTCCGTCACCGCATCGGCGGCCGCCGCGTCAACGCCCTCGGTCTTGCTCTCGGCGACCGGCTCGACCTCGGTCTCGGTCTCGGTCTCGGTCTCGACCGCAGACTCAGTCGCGATCTCGGCCTCGATCTCGGTCCCGGTCTCGGTCCCGGTCTCGACGGCCGCCTCTTCGACGGCCGTCTCCTCGGCCACAGCCTCAGCAGCGGGCGCCTCCTCGGCGGCCGTCTCCTCGGCGGGCGCCTCTTCCGTCGTCGCCAGCCCGTCGCGCTGGCCCCCGGCCAGGGCCTGGCGGGCGCCGTAGGCGGCCTCGGCGGCGCGGCGGTCGGCGCGGGCGGTGGCGAGCTCGGCGAGCAGGTCGGCGAGGCCGGCCTCCTCGAGGGAGGTCCGCAGGGAGCGGATGGTGGGGAGGCGGTAGAGCGTGCCCTCGTCCGCCGCCAGGCGCTCGACCAGGTCGATGAGCTCGGGGAACGGCAGCGCCTCCAGGTCGTGCTCGGGCAGCAGCCGGGCGAGGTCGCGCAGGCCGGTGCCGATCGCCTCGAAGGCGGCCGCGGTCCGCTCCGCCAGCGGGCCGTCGGCGGGCGGGACGGGCAGGGCGCCCGAGGGGGCGAGGACGGCCCAGGCCCGGCGTTCGATCTTGGCCGAGGCGAGCGCCTCGTGGAGCTCCTCGGGACGGGCCTTGCGGCCCCCGGCGACCAGTGCGGCGGCCTGCTTGCGCAGCCCGCGAGCGCGCAGGAACGACAGCTTGACGCCGTTCTCCCGGCGCCAGGCCCGGTCGGCCGTGGCGGCGGCGAGCGCGTCCAGGTCGGCGTCGTACGCGGCGCCGATCAGGGTGGCGGAGGTCTGGTGGACGCGCTGGAGGGTCTCGGCGAACAGTGCCGCGACGGCGACGCTGCCGGGCACCTCGATCTTGGCGTCGGCGGCGAGGGTGGTGACGGCCTCCCAGGTCTGCTGGAGGTCGCTGCCGCGGAGTTCGGCGAGGGCGGTGGAGGCGGCGCGGGCGTCCTCGGGGGTGGCGACCGTGTCGACGGCGGCGTACCACGCGTGGGTTCCGGCGGTGAGGGTGAAGGCACCGAGTTCGGCGTAGCGGCCGAGCTCGTCCCGGAGGCCGGTCTCCGCCGTGGCCGCCTGGCCGCGGTTCTGCTCCGGGTCCGTGGCGTCCTTGGCGTCTGCGGCGGCCTTGGCGTCTGCGGCGTCGGCGTTGCGCGAGTGAAGCACTGTCATGTTTGGTCCGGTTCTGGGCGACTGCGGCGGGGCGGGCGGCGAGGGGGAGGCGGACCGGGTGCGCACGGAGGCCCCGGCGGGAGGGGCTGGGGGCGCGCGGTCGGGCTGCCGGTTGTGGAGGCCAAGAATACGGGTGCCCGTTCGAGCCTTGCACGCACCCACCGCCCGACGGCCCGGTGTGGCGTGCCACACCGCCCGCCCGGCCGCTACTCGGGAGGGCCGGGCGGGTGGTGCGGCGCGGGGCCGGGCGGGTGACCGGGTCGGCGCCGCAGCCCGTCCAGGGGTACCGAACGGCTCCGCCGGCCGAGCGGCGGCCGGTAACCGGAACGAGTGAGGGTGTCAAGGCTGACCGGCGCGAGGTACTCGTGCAGCGCGGTCCGGTGCCACCACGCGCCGGTGGCCCGCAGTTCGCGCCAGTCGGTGAAGCGGTAGCGGTGGAGCGTCGCCCGGACGTGGGTCGGCGGGGCGTCCGGGAAGGGGTTGTGGCGCAGCAGCCGCAGCGTGACCGGGTCGTTCGCCAGCAACCGGGCGACGAACGGCAGGAACCAGGGCCGGGCGTACGCGGGCGAGATGGCGGCGAACCACATCATCCAGTCCAGCCGCAGATGGTAGGGGGCGTACTGGCGCGGAAGGCGGCGCACGTCGCCGGGTTTGCCCTTGAACCCGTACTCGTGCCAGACGGTCTGCCGGGTGACGGTGGGCTCGTCGGTGCCCTCGATCACCACCTCGTGGCGGATCCGGTTGACGCTGCCGAAGGCGCCGTAGGTGTTGACCAGGTGGAGCCGGTTGAAGGATCGGTTCATCACCTGTTCACGGGAGACCATGTTCCGGACCGGCCAGTAACTGAGCCCGGCGACGGCGACGGTCAGCGCCGTCACCACGCCTTCGAACCAGCCGGGCGTGCCGTCGTAGGCCCGCGGGTGGACGGGCAGGCCGAGCCGGGCCGGGTCGACGGCGGCGAGGGCGAGGGTGATGGTGAGCCAGTTCAGCCAGGCGAAGTTGCCGGAGGCGACCAGCCAGAGCTGGGTCAGCACGACCACGGCGGCGGCGTAGGTGGCGACCGGCTGCGGGAGGAAGAGGCCGACCGGCACCACGAGCTGGGTGACGTGGTTGGCGGCGGCCTCGACCCGGTGCAGCGGCGCGGGCAGGTGGTGGAAGAACCAGCTGAGCGGTCCGGGCATCGGCTGGGTCTCGTGGTGGTAGCGCAGACAGGTCAGGTCGCGCCAGCAGCGGTCGCCGCGCAGTTTGATCAGCCCGGCGCCGAACTCGACCCGGAAGACCAGCCAGCGCATCAGCCAGAGCACCGGGAGCGGCGGGGCGACGTCCTCGTTGCCCAGGAAGGCGGCGAGGAAGCCGGCCTCCAGCAGCAGGGACTCCCAGCCGAAGGAGTACCAGGTCTGGCCGACGTTGACGATCGACAGGTAGAACACCCAGAGCACCGCCCACAGCAGCATCGACGCCCAGAGCGGGACGGCGTCGCCGAGGCCGGCGGCCAGGGCGGCGGAGAGCACGGCGCCGGTCCCGGCCACGGCGGCGAAGAAGCGGTCGCTGTAGTGGAGGTGGAAGAGGCTCGGCGCCCGGCGGAACGGCACCCGTGCGGTGAGGCTGGGGACCGGCAGCATGCCCTCGGCGCCGATCAGGGCCCGGAACTGGGCGGCGGCGGCCACGAATCCGGTCAGGTAGACGGCGGCCAGCAGCCGTTGCACGAGGACCCGGCTCAGCCCGTACTCCGGTGCGGCGAACCAGCCGGCGAACCACTCCATGCGGCCCATGCCTACCACCGGCGGCCGTCGCGCGGCGCCCGTCCCGGGTGCGGGGGCGGCCGGTTCACCCGCGCGGCGGCCGGGCGGGGGGCAGCGGGTGGCAGCGCGTTGCGGCGAGAGCCGGGGCGAGAGCCGGGGCGACGGCTGCGGGCGGCTCCCGGAGGGCACCGTGGCGGGGAGCCTCTCCTCGGGGGTGAGAGGCGCCCCACCACGGTGGCGGGGTCGGTGGACGTGGCGTCGGTCCCGGCCGGGCCGGGCCGGCGGCGGAGGCGGTGCGTACAGCAGCCGAAGAGGTCGTGGTCGTGGCGATGGCCGTGTTCGTGGCGGTGGGGGACGGGAGGGTGGGTACGGGGATCAGCCGGGGAGGACCAGTCCGGTCTCCCCGGCGCCGAGGCCATGGCGGCCGGTGGTGGCACCGCTCTGCTGGAGCCGGTCGACCAGCAGCGCGGCCAGCGTGCCCAGCTCCTCCTCGGTGCGGGACTGCGCGGTGACGTCCATGCCGACGACGAGGACACCGCTCACCTGGCCGGTGCGCGCGGCCCGCTGCGGGGTGCAGGTGAAGCTGAAGATCTGGTGGATCCGCTGGGCGTCCGGCCGGGTGGACTGGAAACGGACGTCGTTCAGGACGGTGGCCCGACCGGTGTGGTAGGCCTCGGCGACCACCTGCTGCAGCCCGGCCGCGGCGAGCTGCGGGTAGCCCTGGCCGATCGGGCCGTACGCCACCGCCGCGCCGAAGACCTCGGCGTGCCGGGGGTTGACGTAGCGGATCTCCTGGTCGGGACCATGGGTGAGCATGATCGGGAACGGCGAGCCGTCGAAGGCCGCGAACATCTCCTGCTGCTGGGCGACCAGGTGGTCGCGCAACCGGATCTCGGAGAGCAGTGCCTCGGCGAGGTGCTGGATGTCGCGCAGCCGCTCGCGGCCCCACTGGCGGGGTTCACGGTCGAGGACGCAGACGGTGCCGATGACGGTGTTGGTGTCGTCGACCAGCGGGGCGCCGAGGTAGGCGCGCACCCCCAGCTCGTCGACGACCGGGTTCCCGGAGAACCGGGGGTAGGCGAGGATGTCGTCGAGCGCCAGCGGGGAGCGCTGGGCGACCACGTGCGGGCAGAAGCCGTGGCTCAGCGGCATCTCCCGGGTGGGGAGATCGAAGGCGATGCCCCGGTCGGCCCAGGAGGGCCCGATCTCGCCCGGGGCCTCGACGGAGTTTGGCGGAATGAAGAGCCCCCGGAACATCTGCCGCTCGTCGTTGATGAAGTTGACCATCGCGATGGGGGCGCGGGTGATGCTGGCGGCCAGGTGAGCGAAGCGGTCGAAGGCCTCGTCCACGGTGGGTTCGTTGAGACCCAGGCTGCGCAGCCTGCGGGTCCGCTCGGACTCACCGGCGGCACCCGGGAACTGGCCTTGAGTGCTCATCACATCAGTCATGGCGCACATGTAATCAGACGTCCGGCGCGATCCGCGCTCCCGGCCCACTCGGGTTCTGTTGCTGATGGACAGTCAAACCTGCACGTGGACGACCGTTCGGCCGGGTGGCAAACGGGGGAATGATCAATCCCCCGTTCCGGAGCCTTTCAATCCTGCCCCGTTCCCGGGCGATCCGTTCGCGCCAATCCAAGATCGACTCTGGAGAGGTCCGGATCGCCATACGACAATGAGCCCTGCCGAAAATGCGGACGGTGTCCGTCAGGATCCCGCCTCGCACTTCCGCGCGCACCGGCTGCATCGGGGCAACCGGCCGCCACCTCATCATTCCCCCACCCTTGGGCGGCCGGAGCGGATCGGCTGCACGGACGGAGGCACGACCACCCCGGAATCGAGAGGACCCAGCATGGCGATGGACTACTTCACCGACGAACGACACGAGAGCCTCCGCGCGGAGGTGCGTGAGTTCGCGGAGAAGGAAGTGCGCCCGCAGGTGGCCAGAATGGAGGCCGACCGCACGGTCGAGGTCGAGCTGTCCCGCGAGATCGCCCACCGCGGCTGGATCGGCGCCACCATCCCGCGGGCGTTCGGCGGGCTCGGGCTCGGGCACCTCGCGAAGACGGTCATCATCGAGGAACTGGCCCGGGTCAGCGGCGCGATGGGCGCGATGGCGCAGGCCTCCCAGCTCGGTGTCGCCAAGGTCATCCACTTCGGATCCGACACCCAACGCCGGTACTGGCTACCCCGGTTCGCCTCCGGCGAGGTGCTGCCGACGATCGCCGTCACCGAGCCGGACTCGGGCGGCCATGTGCTCGGCATGACCGGCACCGCACGACGCGAGGGCGACGAGTACGTGCTCGACGGCCGCAAGTGGTTCGTCGGCAACTCCCACATCGCCGACGTGCACGGGGTGGTGCTGCGCACCGGCGAGGGCAGCAGGGGCCTGTCCGCCTTCCTGGTCGAGGGCGACCGCCCGGGCTTTCGCACCGGCAGCCTCGGCTCGCAGAGCGGGCTGCACGGCTTCAGCTTCGGCGAGATCATCTTCGAGGGCTGCCGCGTCCCGGCCGCCAACCGGGTGGGCGAGGAGAGCCAGGGCCTGGACGTCGCCTACTCCTCCTCGACCCTCTACGGCCGGCTGAACCTGGCCGCCGTCGCACTCGGCATCCACACGGCGATCGTGGAGGACACCGTGCGGTTCGCCGAGGGGCGGACGCTGTACGGCAAGCCGCTCTCCCAACTGCCCAACATCGCTCTCAAGTTGGGCGAGATGCAGTCCCGGCTGATGACCGCCAAGCTGGCCGCGTACCACGCCTCGCACCAGCTGGACCACGGTCGGCCCTGCGACGCCGAGCTGATGAACGCCAAGCTGATCAACACCGAGTACGCACTGGACTCCGCACGGAACGCGATGGAGATCCACGCCGCCCGGGGCCTGCAGGCCGAGTTCCACATCGAGCGCTACCTGCGGGACGCCACCCACATCTACCCGCCGGCCGGCACCTCGGACGTCCAGCGGCTGCGGCTCGGCCAGGTGGCCTCGGGCACCTACGGCAAGCAGTGGTCGGCCGAGCTGTCCGACCTCACCAGCTGGGCCTGGACCGAACTCGCCCAGCGGGAGGCCCGACTGGAGGCCGACGCCGCGCGCGCGGCCGGTGCCGCCCTGCTGCACATGCCCCTGGCGGGCTGAACCACCGCTCGGAAGGACCGAGCCGCCCGGTACCGGCCCACGCCCGGCGCCGGCGCTCCTCGGACTTCCCGTACTTGACCTGTTCCTGACGGCTTTCCGGAGGCCTCCCCTCAGGCTCCCGGGAAGCCGCCGACGGCCGGGGCCACCCACCTGACCAGCGGTGATCCACCGCCCGACGGTCGGCCGACCGGCCAGAAACCGTGTCACCATCCGCTTACATATCGTCAGTTGATATTGCGATAGGGCCTCCTGGGGCTGATAGCGTGCCTGCAGTCGGCGGCCGTGCTGCACCCGCTCGGACGGTGACACCACGTCACCTCGTCCGTGCCCCCTCCGGGCACCGCCGGCCGTGGCGCTCCGAGTCCCCGGTCGGACCGCACACGGGTGGACCCGCCGTTGGCCCTGCACCAAGGAATCAGATGCCAGGCATACCGGCCCCGCGCACGGGCCACCGCGCCGGCCGGTCCGGCTCGCTCCGCCGCTCTCTCCTCGCTCTCGTGCTGGTCCCCTGCCTCGGCCTCGCCGCCACCTGGGGCTACGCCGCCTACCTGCTGCGCGGCTCCGGGCACCGGATCGCCCTGGTCGCCGTCAGCGCGGCGGTCGCCGTCGTCCTGCTCTGGAGCCTGGCCCGCGGAGTCCGGCTGGCCCGGACGGTGTCCGCCCGGCTCCTCGGCCTGCGGGTCGACACCCTCTCGCTCGCCCAGCACGAGATCCCCCAGGTGGTCGGCCGGCTCAGGGCCGGCGAGTCCGTCCCGCCGCCGCCCGCCTGGACCCCCTCCCGACGCCTCGGTGACGAACTCCAGCAGACCGCCGAGGGCCTCGCCGCCGTCCGCACCGCCTCGCTCACCGCCATCGTGCACCAGGCCCAGGGCCGCGAGGGAACGAAGAAGGTCTTCCTCAACATCGCCCGCCGCACCCAGATCCTGCTCCACCGGCAGATCAGCATGCTGGACGCGCTGGAGCGCGAGCACGAGGATCCCGAGCTGCTGCGCGAGCTGTTCGCCGTCGACCACCTCGCGACCCGGATGCGGCGCAACGCCGAGAACCTGGTCATCCTCGGCGGCGCACTGCCCGCCCGGCGCTGGCGCAATGCGGTACCGATCGTCAACGTGCTGCGCAGCGCCGTCTCGGAGACGGAGAACTACTCCCGGGTGGTCGTCCAGGGGGTCCCGCGCACCTCGCTCGGCGGGCAGGCCGTCGCCGACGTCATCCACCTGATCGCCGAACTGATCGAGAACGGCACCACGTTCTCGCCGCCCTACACCAAGGTGCAGGTCTCCGCGCAGGAGGTCCCCAGGGGTCTGGCCGTCGAGGTCGAGGACCGCGGCCTCGGGATGGGCACGGAGGAGTACGAGCGGCTCAACGCGTACCTGGCGAACCCGCCCGAGCTGGACGTCTCCGCGCTCGGCGACGACCTGCGGCTCGGACTCTTCGTGGTGGCCAGGCTGGCCACCCGGCACCGCATCCAGGTCACGCTGCGGTCCTCCCCCTACGGCGGGACGCGGGCCGTGGTGCTGGTGCCGTCGGCGCTGCTGGAGCAGGCGGAGCAGGCGCCGTCCGTGGCCGGCCTGCCGTCCGGCGCCCGGGTGACCCGGACGCCGGTGGCGGAGGTGGCGGCGGTGGCGGCGGAGACGGACCGGCTCGACCGACCCCTGGACGGCGGGGACGGCGGACCGGACGGGGACGGCGGGGACGGCGGGGAGTCCTCGGGTGCGCTCACCGGGGTCCTCGGCGGGCCGACCGACGCCGTGTCGGACCCGGCTCCGTCGGCGGCGTCTGCGGCTTCGTCGACGGCGGCCGCCGCGGTGCCCGGGGTGGTCGATGCCCGGTCGGCGCCGGCCGGTACGGGAGGTGCAGCCGGTGCGGCCGGTACGGGACGCGGCGTCGGGGAGAACGACGGCTGGGCGGACCTCGGGGAACGGCCGCCCCCGTACTGGGCGGGCGGGGACCGGGGTGACGACGGCCCGGCCGCCTGCGGCCCGCCGGTCGGCTCGCCGATCCCCGGACTGCCCGACGCGGTGGTGGTCCCCCGGTCCGCCCTGCCCCGGCGGTACGACAGCCCGGCGGACGAGCCCGCGACCGGGTTCGCGGGCGATGGTGTTCCGGGCGATGGTGTTCCGGGCGGCGGTGTTCCGGGCGACGGTGCCGTCCTCGGGGGCGGTGCCCTCCTCGGGGGCACACCCGGAGGCCGACGGTCCGACGGGGCCCCGTCCGGGGGCCCGCGGGGCGAGGTGTGGGGCAGCGGGATGGAGAGCCACCCGGCCGACCCCGGAACGCCCGCCCACGAGCGCGTCGAGGACGTCCGGTCGGGCCACGGCCCGGACGGTGGGCCGCGCACCCCGCGCGTCCTCCCGCAGCGGGTGCGCAACGCCAGTCTCGCCGAACAGTTGCGGGCCGCACACGCGCCCGCCGCCATGATGCCGCAGGTGTCCGGCTCGGCGGCCGCTGCGGCCGGAGGCCCCTCGACCGCCGAGGACCAGGCGGCGGAGCGCTCCCGCACCACGATGGCCGCCATCCAGCGCGCCACCCGGACCGCCCGCGCGGCCGACCCCGACCCGGACGCCCCGGCCACCCCTCCCGCAACCCCCGCAACCAAGGAACAGCAGTGATGACGCAGCACCCCGACGCTCAGCGCGACCTCAACTGGCTGCTGGACCAGCTGGTGGCGCGGGTCCCGGAGACCCGGCACGCCGTCGTCCTCTCCGAGGACGGCCTGCTGCTCGGCCTCTCCCGGGGCCTGGAGCGGGCCGACGCCGAGCACCTCTCCGCCGTCGCCTCCGGACTGCAGAGCCTCGCCCGAGGCGCCGGGCACCGCTTCAACGGCGGGCGGGTCCGGCAGACGGTGATCGAGATGGACCAGCTGTTCCTCTTCGTGGCCAACGCCGGCCAGGGCGCCCGGCTCGCCGTGCTGACCAGCGAGCTGGTCGACGCGGGGCTGATGGCCTACGAGATCAACATGCTGGTCAAGCAGGTCGGCCAGTACCTTTCCGCGGCGCCGCGCGGCGATGCCGGCCAGGTCGACGCGGGCGGCGGTGCGTGACCGCCGGCGCCGAGGAGGTCTGGTTCTTCGACAAGGAGGCCGGCCATCTGGTCCGCCCCTACGCCATCACCAACGGTCGCACCGGCCCGGTCCGTGACGGTTTCGCACTGATCACCCTGGTGGTCACGGCCGACCCGCGCACGGACACCACCCGGCTCCCGCCCGAGCCGGCCGCGATCATCGACCTCTGCCGGGAACGCCCGCTGGCCGTCGCCGAGATCGCGGCCGGCCTGGACCTGCCGGTGAGCGTCGTCAAGGTGCTGCTGGACGATCTGTCGCAGGCCCGGCTGATCCTCACCCGGTCGCCCGTCCAGCTCGCCGAAGCACCGGACGTCGCACTGATCCAGGCCGTGATCGAGGGCGTCCGCCGGCTCTGACCGGTCGGCCCGCCCGCGCACCACCGGGCCCCACCCGGACCCACCGCCTCGCACGAGCGCTTCCAGTTCCCCTCCAGGAGACCCGAATTGACGATCAAGACTCTGGTGCCGGGCGCGGTCAAGATCCTCGTCGCCGGCGGCTTCGGCGTCGGTAAGACGACCATGGTCGGCTCGGTGAGCGAGATCGAGCCGCTGCAGACCGAGGAACGGATGACCCGCGCCAGCATCGGGGTCGACAGCCTCGACGGCGTCCGGGACAAGGCCGCCACCACCGTCGCGATGGACTTCGGCCGGATCACCGTCCGCGAGGACCTGGTGCTCTATCTCTTCGGCACGCCCGGCCAGTTCCGGTTCTGGTTCATGTGGGACGACCTGGCGCTGGGCGCACTCGGCGCGATCGTGCTGGCCGACACCCGGCGGCTCGAAGCCAGCTTCGCCGCCGTGGACTTCTTCGAGCAGCGCGGGATCCCGTTCGCCGTCGGCGTCAACTGCTTCCACGGGCGGCGCGACTGCACCCCCGAGGACGTCCGCCGGGCCCTTGACCTCGATCCCGCCGTCCCGGTCGTCCTCTGCGACGTCCGGGAGCGGAGCTCCAGCAAGGAGCTGCTGCTCGTGCTGCTCGACCGCGTCCACCGGGAGGCCCTCGCCGGTCGACGGTGAGGGCCGGGACGGTGGCCGGGCGGGCCCGGGCCTGCCGGGTGGCCTGGGCCCGGACGGTGGCCTGGGCCCGCACGGTGGCCGGGGCCGGGGAAGCGGCCGGGGTCAGACGGCGGCCGGAACCGTGGCGGCGACCGGGGTGGCCGGGGCCGCCGGAGTGAGCTTGAGCTCCTCCAGGGCCCGGACCAGCGGCGCCAGCTCCGGCGTCCCGGTGGCCTTCGCCAGCGTCGCCTCCAGGGTGGCGTCGTGCACCGGTCGGGCGGCCTGGAGCAGTTGGCGGCCCTGCGGGGTCAGCTCCGTGTAGATGCCGCGCCGGTCGTCCACGCAGAGGAAACGGCTGAGCAGGCCGCGGTCCTCCAGGCGCGTCACCAGGCGGGTGGTCGCGCTGCTGCTGAGGGCCGCCGCCCGGGCCAGCTGCTGCATCCGCATGTGCCAGCCGTCCTGCCGCGAGAGTGCGTCCAGCACGGTGTACTCGACCACCGAGAGCTGGTGCTCGCTCTGGAGCGCCTTCTCCAGCGCGGCGTCGATCAGACCGTGCAGAGCGGCGAGCGTACGCCAGCCGGAGGCACGGATCTCGGCGGCATCGTCGTGGATACCCATGGCTCGCCCTTCTCTTCTCTGTCCCGGCCCGGACCCCGGCCCGAGCTCGTGTGCGAACTCGGGCTCGGCCCCGGACCGGACCCCGTGACCGGTCGGCAGACCGGTCGGTCGCTTGTCCGGCCCTGGTCGGCGGTGTTACGACCGGTCGAACGTTTTCCCGTCCCTCCAGTATGCCATTCGACGCGTTTTACCTGCCTGTGCAAATACTTTCTTATGACCCAGCCTTGACCTGATCCCGCCGTTGCCAGCCACCCGCGCAGAGCGCCGAGGCCAGCTCCTCTCCGTAGCAGGCCGCCGCCAGCCACGCGGTGGTGAACGCGGCGTGGTCGTCCGCCACGACCCGGCCGAACACGTCCCGGGGGTGGTTCGCCGCCGCCGTCCCGAGCGCCTCCAGCAGGGCGGCCCCGGTGGTCAGGCCGGCCGCACGCAGCTCCGCCCGGCCGGTGTCCACCCGGCCCGCGCCGAGTGCGAGCCCCTGCCGCCCTCCGGTCACCGCCTGCTCGACCCGGCGGGCCAGCAGGTGGACCGGAGCAGCGGGCCCGTCCTGGCCGGCCTGGGCACCCGCGGCCTCCGGGGTGTCCGGGAGGGCCAGGCCTGCCGGGGTGCCCGGGTGGGCCTCGGCGTCCGGGACGGCCGGACCGGTGGCGGTGGCGAGGGTGAGATCGGCGGTCTGCAACCGCTCCAGGCCCAGGTTGACCCGCGCCGCCCGGTCGGCGGGCAGGGCGAGCGCCGGCTCCCCCGGCTCCGGTCCGGTGGGCGGTGCGCCCACCGCGAGCAGCCGCAGCTCCGGGCGCTCGGCCCGCTCCAGCCGGCCGATCACCCGCAGCCGCAGGCCCGGCGCGGTGGCGAGCAGCGCCAGGTTCCCCCGGTAGGCCAGCCCGGGGTGCTCGTGTGCCGTGCGCAGGGCGACCACCAGCCCCGCGCAGTCGGCGAGCAGCTGCGGCGCTCCGACCGGCCCGTACGGGGCGGCACCGAGCAGTGTGACGTCCAGGAACAGCAGGTCGCTCCCGGCCGGCCGGGTCTCGTACGACAGCGCCGCCGCAGCCAGGGCCCGCGCCACCTGGGCGGCCGGGGGCTCCGCCCAGAGCCCGGCGACCGGCTCCGCCGTCCACGCCGCGCCGGAGGCCCGGACCGCCCGGACCGAGCCACCCGCGCCGAGCCGGCCGGTGGCGGACCGCGTCGCTCCCTGGACGGCCAGCCCGGCCCGGGTGAACTCGCGATGGCTGAGCAGCGCGTCACCCAGCCGGACCGCCCGGTTCCCGGCCCCGACCGCCTGCGGGGCGGCGGTCGTCGGGTCGGCGTGCGGCATGACCTCCGCGACGGTGCTCAGCCGGCCGGTGGCGTCCACCGCCCAGGTGAGCACACCGGCATGGGTGGCGGTCAGGACCGGTTCGGCGAACAGCCCGTACAGCCGCAGCCCGCCCGCCTCGCGGTAGGCCTGTCGGGCGGTGCCCCGCAGCGCGGCGAGGTCACCGCGCCCGGCGGTCAGCCCCGTGGTCAGGTCGAGCAGCTCGCGCAGGCCGGCGACCAGGGCGGCGAGCCGGTGGTCCGGCTCGCCCGAGCGGGCCGCACGGACCTGGGTCACCACCGCGACCGCCGCCGCGGCCGGCCGGTGGAGCCCGGCGAGCCGGGCCCGGTGGGCGGCGCGCAGCAGCTCCGCCTGGAGCACGGCGCCGGCGCCGCCCACCCCCGCCGCCAGGGCGGCCGCCGCGGCGCGGTGCAGGTGGCGGGCGGCGGCCAGCTCGCCCGGAGTGAGCGGGCCGCCGGAGCCGGCCTCGGGGGCGGTGTCCGGGGCGGTGCCGGGGTCGGCGTCCGGGCCCGCGGCGGTACCCGTCTCGGGTGTGCCGTCACCCGGTACCGGGACCGGGTCCGCCGCCGGCTCCGGTTCGGTGTCCGCATCGGCGAGCCGGCAGACCGTGACCGCCGCCGCCCGGTGCACGCAGGCCGGCGCCAGCAGGCAGCCGCAGCGGACGTCGGCCTGGCTCCGGACCACCCCGCCCGGCGCGTGCAGAACGAGCGCCGTCTCCTCGTCCACCTCGATCCGCCAGTCGTCGCCGGACCGCTGCACCGGGCGCTCCGCCAGCTTGGCGGCCGCGCCGTCCAGCCGCTTCTGCAGGCGGGCCGACAGGCCCGCCACCACCTCGGCGACCACCTCCGGCCGGACGGCCGGCCAGGCCACGCCGGCCGGTGCGCTCTGCTGCTCTGTCATCGGACCTTCTCCCCCACCCAGCGGGCCAGTTCGAGCGGGCTCAGCGCCGCCACGGGCATCCCGGCCGCGACCAGTTGGCCCGCGACCGCCTTCGAGTAACGCGCCGTCCCGGTGTCGTCCAGCGCGGCGCAGCCGAGCAGGTGGCAGCCGGAGTCGACCAGCGCGCGGGTCTGCGTCAGCAGCCCGCCGATCGGGCCGCCCTCCTCGAAGTCGCTGATCACCGCGACCAGCGTCCGGGAAGGCACCGTCACCAGCTCCCGGGCGTACTTCAGCCCGGTGGCGATGTGGGTGCCACCGCCGATCCGGACCTCCAGGAGCAGGCCCAGCGGATCCTCCACCCGCTCGGTCAGATCGACGACCTCGGTGGAGAAGGCGACGAAGTGGGTGCTCAGCGACGGCACCCCGGCCAGGATCGAGGCGGTCAGCGCCGCCCAGACCGTGGACGACTCCATCGACCCGGAGACGTCCACCACCAGGATCAGCCGCCAGTCGGCCGCCTGACGGGCCCTGGTCCGGAAGACCGGACGCTCGGGGACGATCACCGTCCCGGTGCCCGGCTCCCCCGGGGCGGCCGGGCGGGCGGTGGCGAGATTGGCCCGGATCGTCCGGTCGAGGTCCAGCCCGCCGCCGGGCCGCCGGCTCGGGCGCGGCACGCTGATTCCGGTGAGCGCCGGGCGGAGCCTGGTCGCCAGCTCCCGGGTGAGCTCGTCCACCAGACGGCGCACCAGCGGGCGCAGCCCGGCGATCCGCGCCTCGGGCAGGCCGCCGGCGTGCTCCAGCACGGTGCGGAGCAGGTCGACGGACGGGCGGACGGCGCCCGGGTCGATCGCGTCCAGCGCGTCCGTCCGGCCCTGGGCCACGGCGGCGGCGAGCACCTCCTCGCGGACGCCCGGGCCGAACAGCGCGGTCAGCTCCTCGGACCACTCGCGCACGCCCGGGTAGGGCGCCTCGCGGCCGCCCCGGTTGCCGCCCGCTCCGCCCCGGCCGTCCAGGCCGGGGCCGGAGCCCTCGCCGTGCCCGGTGCCGTACAGCTCGTCGAGCGCGGTGGCGAACCGGGCGCCCCGCCCGGCGAAGCCGCCGTTGCCCGGCCGGCCGAGCAGCAGCCGCCAGCGTTCGGCGGGTGCGAGCGCGTGCGTCACGGGGTCGGGCTCGGCGGGAGCGGGGTCGGGGTCTGCGGGAACGGGGTCGGCGGGAGCGGCGACCTGCTCCGGTACGGCCGTCGGTCCGGGCGGCCCGGCGACCGGCCCGGCGACCGGCCCGGCGATTGGCCCGGCGAATGGCCCGGCGAGCGGCTCCGGGAGCAGGCCGCGCCGGTCCAGGGCGGCGCGGGCGGCGAGGTCCGCGCGGGCCCAGTCGGCGAGCAGCGCGGGCGCGACGGTGTCCGGCAGGGCGTGCAGGCGACTGCCGAGGCGTTCCTCGACCAGGGTCAGCAGCCGGTCGCGGGCGGCCGGCGCCAGGGTGTCGAAGCCGCCGCGCAGCGCGGGCAGCCGGTCCAGGAAGGCGGTGTCGGGCAGGGCGGTGACCCGCTCCAGCACCGGTTCGAGCACCTCGGGGGCGGTGGCGAAGAGCCCCTCGGCCGCCGTCAGCAGGCCGACCAGCGAACGGCCGAGGGCATGCCGGGTGCCGGCGTCGGTGGCCCCGTCGACCCAGGAGGCCGCACGGCCGCCGAACGCCGTCGAGCCGTCCTGCCCGAGCAGCACCCGTACCGCCCCGGCCGCTCCCCGGACCAACGGGCTCCCGCCGTCGGCGAGTTCGGTCAGTGTGTGGCCGAGGCGCACGCCGCCGGACAGGTCGGCCCGGCGGGCCAGCTCGACCAGGGCCCGGGCGTCGGCGGGGTCGTCCGAACCGGCCAGCCCCTCCAGTTGGCGCACCGCCGCCTCGGTCAGCGACTCGCCCGCCGCCGCGAGCGCGGCGAGCCACCCTGCGGGCTGCCCGCCCGGCCCGTGCTCCCCGGTGACCGTCGACGGGCCCGCGGACAGGGCCGCGAGAACCTCGCCGCCGCCGGACAGGGCGGGATCCGACGGACCGTCCGCCCGTTCCGCGCTCCCGCCGGCCGCCTCGGGCCGACGGGCCCCGGGCGCCAGGCCGGGGATGTGGCCGGCGGCGAGGCGGTCCAACAGGGCCAGGGCGTCCAGGAGTTCGGGGAGCGTGCCGGCCTGCGGGAGGACGGCGGTGAGCTGGGCGAGGCGGGTGTCGGCGAGCGCGGGCAGACCGCAGGCGGCCGCGTCGGCAAGGCCCTGGAGCACCTGGCGGGCGGTCGGGCCGTCGGCCTGCTGCTCGCGGCGCAGCCGCTCCCGCAACGCGCCCTCGGCCGCCTGGACCGGGGTGACGCCCCGGGTGCCGGCGATCGTCAGCAGGGCGGCGACGGTCGGGGTCCACTGCACCCGCCACCGGGTGCCGAGCGTCTCGGTGCCGCCCGCACCGACACCCGCCACCGGTTCGCCGTAGGGGACGCCGCAGACGGCGAGGCGGTGCAGGAGCAGGTCGCGGCGGCGGTCGAGGGCCGAACGCAGCGGATCCAGCCGGAGTTCGCGCGCGGTGGCCTCGGCGGTGTCGCCCGGCCCGGGGAGGCCGAGTTCGGCGAGTGCCGTCTCGACGGCGGGCGCGAGGCCGCTGCGCGGGGCGCCGGGCGCGGCCCGGCCCGTCCGGGTGCCGACCAGGACCCGCTCCAGCGCGCGGGCGACGGCCCGGCCCCGGCCGAGCGGCTCCCCCTGGGCGAGGACCGTCTGCACGGCCTCGACCAGCTCGCCCCGGCCCGGGGCGGCCAGCCCGCGCAACCGGGCGAGGTCTCCGGCGAGCCGGACGATCTCGCGGGCGTCGGCCGGGCCGGAGGGGTGGTCCTGGGTGCGCAGCGCCTGGCAGATGCGCACCGCGGTACCGGTCAGCGCGTCGGCCAGCCGGTCCGGGTCGCCGCCCGCGTCGAGCACCGTGTGCTGCCACTCCGGGTCGCGGATGCCCGCCGGGTAGCCGGAGCGGGCGTCGAGCAGCGGGTAGGTGTAGGGGATCAGCGAGACGACGTGGCCGCCGTCCACCGCCGCGTCCCCGTCCCCGTCGCTCGCCCCGGCGTCAGGGCCGAGGCCGGCCTCGGCCACGTCGTCCAGCAGCGCGGGCGCGTGGAACGCCCCGACGACGGCGGCGACCCGGCGCCCCCCGGCCGCGGCGGCCCGGATGCGCGAGCGCATCCAGGCCTCGCGCCGCAGGTCGTACGGGTCGACGCCGTCGGCCCCCGCCGCGTCGCGGCGCATCGCCCAGCCGACCAGCAGGGCGGCGCGGCGGACGGCCTCCGGGGTGGAGCCGGGGGCGGCGGTCTCGACCAGGCGGTCCCAGAGGTCCTCGTCGTCGTCCCGCCCGGTGAGCCGGTGGCGCAGGGCGTCGGCGACGCCGGGGCGGCCGCCCGACGCCGGGTGCCCGGCCGGGCGGCGGGCCTCGGCCCGCCGGGCGAGCGGCAGGTCGCAGGCGAGGGCGGGCACGCCGTTGCGGCGGGCCCAGCGCAGCGCGGCCAGCTCCGGGGAGAAGTCGGCGAACGGGTAGAAGGCCAGCCCGGCGGCCCCCTCGCCCGCACCGCCGTCGCCCGCACCGCCCCCGGACTCGCCGGGGGCTGCGGCGAGGGCGACCGGCGCCTCGGTGGACTCGTCGGCCAACCAGCCCAGCCAGGGCTGGAACTCGGTCGGCAGCTCGACCAGCACCACCTCGGGCCGGGCCGCGTCGAGCAGCGCGGGCACCACCGCGCTGAGCGACGGCGCATGGTGCCGCACCCCGATCAGGTACGGCCCGGGCCGGTCGGCCCCGGAGGCGGCCAGCCGAGCCGCCTCCGCCTCGACCACCCCACGCGGGTCGCCGTGGTCGCCGTGGTCGCCGGGCGTACCGGTGGAGCCGGGCCCCCCGAGTCCGTCCGCTCCCCCGGCGGCAGACCCGCCGGACTCCGCCCCGCCCGGCGTCGGATCGCCGGGCGTCACCGCGCTGCTCCTCGTCATCGCCTCACGCCTCCAGGGCCGAACGCTGGTCCCAGAGCATCCGCCAGGTGCCGGCGCCCTGTTCGGCACGGCGACGGACCGGGCCGTCCCAGTAGCCGAGCAACCGGGCGGCGTCGGCCGGGTCGTCCTTGCGGACCACGCCGATCAGCTGGCCGGGCAGCCGCCCGAGGAGGTCGCCGCCGTCGGGCAGATAGGCGGCGGAGACGCCCAGCGCGGTGGCCACCGAGACCGCCTCGGCGGTGCTCATCACGGTGGACGGCCGCTCGACGTCCCAGCCCTCGGTGGAGCGGCCGGTGCGCAAGTCCCGGAAGGCCGTGACGAGTGCCTCCAGCACCGCGTCGTCGACCGCGTACGCGGCGCCGGCCCGGGCGACGGCGGCGGTGGACTGGCGGCGGACCAGCTCGACCTCGGCGGCCAGGCTGCCGATCGGGCCGACCGTCTCGAAGTTGAACCGCCGCTTGAGGGCGGCGGACATCTCGCTGACGCCCTTGTCCCGGAGGTTGGCGGTGGCGATCAGGGTGAAGCCGGCCGCCGCGTGCAGCTGGCCGTCCGGGCTGCCCGCCAGCTCGGGTACCGCGATGCGCCGTTCGGAGAGCAGCGAGACCAGCGCGTCCTGCACCTCGGGCAGGCAGCGGGTGACCTCCTCGACCCGGGCGACCGCACCGGTGGTCATCGCGGTGAGCACCGGCGAGGGCACCAGGGCCTCCCGGCTGGGCCCCTTGGCCAGCAACAGGGCGTAGTTCCACCCGTACTTGAGCTGGTCCTCGGTGGTGCCGGCGGTGCCCTGGACGGTGAGCGCGCTGGTGCCGCAGACGGCGGCGGCGAGCAGCTCGGAGAGCATCGACTTCGCGGTGCCGGGCTCGCCGACGAGCAGCAGGCCGCGCTCCCCGGCGAGGGTCACGACGCAGCGCTCGACCAGCGCCCGCTCGCCGACGAACTTCTGCTCGACGGCCAGGCTCTTCCGCCCGGCCTTGAGCTTCTCGCCGTCGCTGCCCATCACGAAGGTGACCACGGCGCGCGGGGTGAGCCGCCAGCCGGGCGGGCGCGGCCCGGAGTCGTAGGCGGCCAGGAACTCCAGTTCGGCGGCGTACTTCTCCTCGGGCGGGACGATCTGCCGGGCCGTGGAGTCGGCGGGCTGGTCCTTCACGGCGGTGCTCATCGGCGGGCCTTCCTGCGCTTGCTGGTGCGGAGCTCTTCGTAACCGGGGGCGTCCCCGTCGCCGACCCGCTGCCAGGCCCGGGCGAACAGCTCCGGGACGGACAGGTGCGGCAGGACGGCGTGGTGGGTGGGCAGTTCGTACAGACCGGCCTTCCAGGTCTCCGCGGGCAGGCCGGGGGCCTTGGCCTCCTGCCAGCCGCCGGGCAGGAAGAGGCTGCGGCCGGCGCGGGCCCGCTTGGCCTCCAGTACCAGGTCGGTGGCGGCGAGTTCGGCCCGGGCCCGCTTCAGCCGGGCGGGCTTCCAGCCCGTCCAGCGGGCGACGTTGCGGTCCGTCGGGTCGGGCAGGGCGAGCAGTTGGAGGTAGAGCGCGGCGGCGTCCGCGCCCAGGCCGTGGGCGGCGGCCACCTCGGCGACCAGCGGGCCCGCGCTGAGCTGCGGGTTCTGCGCCCAGCGGGCCACCCCGCCGGCACCGGCGGCACCGGCCGGCGCCTCGTCGGGAGCGAGTTCGACCGGCGCCACCAGGCGCTCCAGCTCGCCGCCGAGGATCGCCGCCAGGGCGGGCCGCTGGCTGCTGAACCAGTAGTCGGCGCAGAGCCCGTCCAGCAGCTCCAGCAGCGGGTCGTCCCCGCCGGTGAGCCCGGCCGGGCGCAGCCAGACGTGCTCGTCGTCGCCGTAGCCGGGGGCGAGGACGAGGGCGTCCCCGCAGCGGACCAGGCCGTCGGCGTCGGCACCGCCCTCGGCCGGCAGGCCGTGGCGGGTGCGCAGCAGCGGTGACAGCTTCTCGTTCTTCGCGGTGCGGTGCAGGTCGTAGCCCAGCAGCAGCCCCGGATCGGCGAGCCTGGCACGCAGCGCGGCGACGGCCTGCGGCAGCAGCGGGCGCAGCGGGCTGTCGGCGGGCAGGTGGTAGGAGAGCCAGCGCAGGGCGTCGACGGCCCCGCTCAGGCCGGCGTTGCCGGGCAGGGCGTCCGGGTCGTCGGCGAGCAGGCGCACCGGCCCGCCGTCCTCGTCGGCGCGCACCCGGTAGCCGGTGGTGCGGCTGAGCCAGGGCGTCCGGGCGGGGTTGAGGACGTCCTCGATGTGGTCGATCCCGACGCCGCTGACGGTGGCCTGGGCCTCCTCGGGCAGGGTGACGAGCTTTCCGAACCGCTCCGTCCACCGCTCGGCTCCGGCGGCGGTGTCCGGCCCGTCGGCCCAGAGGGTCTTGGGGTCGGCGGGGAGGAGGGCGGTCCAGACGGCGGCCAGGCCCGTCCGGTCGCGACCGCGCAGCCAGTCACGGGCGGCCCGGGCCTCGACGGACTTGAGGCCGTACTCCTTGAGCCGGTCGGCGGGGAGCGCGTTGCCGTACCAGTGGAAGAGGGTGCTCGTGGGGCTGAGCAGCAGGGCGGCGCGGGTGGCGCCGATTCCGGTCAGCTCGCCGAACGCGGCGGCCTGTTCGGGCTCCCGGGTGAACCCGCCGTGCAGGGCGAGCAGGGCGGTGAACCGCGCCGTCCAGTCGGCGGTGACGGCCTCCTCGGTGTTCCGCTCCCCGGCGGTGCCGAAGTGGGCGACCGGCCCGAAGGCGCCGCTCGGGTCGTGGTCGACGGCGAGCCAGTGCACCCGGTCGTCGCGGTGGTGGCGGCAGCCGAGGACGACCACGGTGCGGTCCCCGTGCCGCAGGACCTGGCCGGCCCGCGGCTCGTGCTTGCGCTCGGTGCCGTCGGGATCGACGAAGGTACCGAGCGGCTCGGTGAGGGTGACCTCGCGCAGGGTGGCGCCGCGGTCGGCGAGCGGCCCGCGGGTGAGCTCGGTGAGCAGCAGGGCGAGCGCCGACCGCTCGGCCGCGCCGGTGAGCGGGGCGGCCGCGGCGTAGGCGAGGGTGCCGAGCTGCCCGAGGACGTGCAGCCAGCCGTGGTGGTTGTCGTCCCCCTCCAGCTCGACCTGGAGCGGGGTGGACCAGCCGTCGGCTCCCTGCGGCGGCGCCGGCGGGTCGGCGAGGACGGCGAGGACGGTGCGCAGGTTGCCGAGCACCCGCCACTGCTCGTCGCGCTCCCACGAGCGGCCGAAGCCCCCGACGCCGGGCAGCAGGACCTCCACCGCCTCGCGCAGGTCCTGGTCGCGCCCGTGCTCGGGCCGGTGGGCGGCGCCCGTCCGGGCGGTGCCGGCCTTGGGGCGGGCCTCGGCCTCGGGCTGCGGGACGAAGCGGGCGGCCCGGTCGAGCAGCTCGGCGGCGGCCCGGGCGAGCCCGGCGACGCCGGCCCGCAGCAGCGGGTGGTCGATGCCGGGCAGGACGGCGCCGACCGCCTCGACCGGCACCGTGCGCCGGGCCGCCTTGCCGCCCGCGAGCAGCCGCCGCACCCCCTGGACGGTGAGCCAGCGCTGCTCGGCCTCGGCGACCGGTTCGACGTCCACCAGCCAGGCGGCGTCGATCAGCCGGGCGGCCTGCTGGTCGGTCAGGCCGCGCAGGGCGTGCGAGCCCGCTTCGTCCCGCGGCCGCAGGGCGTGCCAGTGGACGAGCGGGGGAACGAGCGCGGTACCGGCGGCCTGCAGCCCACCGGGCCGGCAGCTGCCGAGGTCGGTGGTGGTGTCGCCGCCGGTGCCGTCGGCGTCGGGCAGGGCGAGGGTGAGGCCGCCGCCGCGCGCCTCGACGACCAGCGGGTGGGCGTCGCCGGGCAGGCCGAGCCGGCCGACCGGGAACTGCTCGGCGTGCCGGCCCCGGCCGGCGAGGACGAGGGTGGAGCCGTCGGCGGTACCGGTGGTGACCCGCAGTCCGTCGACCCGGACCCAGCTGCCGAGCACGGCGCCGTCGGTGCCGAGCGGGGTGGCCTCCAGGCCGGGCTGCATCGGCAGCAGCCGGGTGCGGTCGAGGTCGAGCCGTCCGGCGGCCGCGGTGGCGGCGATCCGGGGCGGTTCGGCGGCGCGGCCCAGGGTGCCGGTGGCCGGGTCCAGCTCGGTGAGGACGGCGCCGGACTGGCCGTGCCGGACCGTCCAGTGGCCGGTGCCGTCGCCGATCACCTGGTACTCGACGGGCATCCGGGTGTCTCCGGCGTGCAGCGGGCGCTCGCCGGTGGTGCGGCCGCCGCCGGGCAGCGGGAGGGACGGGGTGTCCGGATCGTCCCGGCCGCCGTAGTAGCGGACGATGACCTCGCCGCCGAGCTCGAAGGTCTCGGCGGGGCGGCCGGACCAGTAGGCGTGCTGCTTGCCCTCCCGGTACCAGGCCACCAGCAGCTCGCCGTCGACGAAGCGCAGCCGGGGCCGCTGCCAGTGCTCCAGCTTGTCGGGGATGCGCAGGGTGTGCTCCAGCAGGATGCCCTGCGGGCCGACCACCACCGCCCGGCCCAGGTGGACCAGGATCAGCTGGGGCCAGGCGTCCTCGATGGCGAGGCCCTCGGGCAGCTCCTTGCCGGCCGGACCGCCGGGGGCGGCACCCGGCTCGATGCCCAGCCTGCCGAGCGCCTCCTCCAGCGCGGGCCAGCCGAGCTCGTCGAGGATGCCGGCGCGCAGGGTGCGGGCGAGCAGGCCGGTGACGTCGAGGCCGGCGATCCGCTCGGCGGCGGCCGGGTTCTCGGTGCGGATCGCGGTGCGGCTGCCGCGCAGCTCCTTGACCAGGGCGGCGGCGCTCGCCAGGCCGCGCGCGGCGAGGAGGTCGTCGGCCCGGGCGTCGGACCACTCGACGAACAGCTCGCGCAGCACCGGGAGGGCGGGCAGCTGCTTGAGCGCGGCGGCCGTCCAGCTGTTGGGTACGGCGGCGCGCAGCGCGGGGCGGAAGCGCGGGTCGGCGGCGACGGCGGCGAGGGTGCGGCCGTCGGGGCCGGAGGCCCGGACCCAGTCGTCGAGGCCGAGGTTGTGCCCGTCGGCCGGGTCGGCGACCGGGACGCCCTCGGCGAGCAGCAGGTCCAGCAGTTCGATCTGGGTGGGGCTGCGCCGGACTCCGGTGAAGAGGTCCACCGGGACGGCGTCGGCGCGCAGCCGCTCGGTCATCCTGGCGGCCAGGGCGAGGGTCTCGGTGCTGAGGCCCTGGTTGCGCCAGCCCCGGCCGATGTGGCCCACCCAGCGCTGCAGCCAGACGGCGGCCGGCTCGGCAGCACCGCCCGGGGCGTCCTGACCGTCGGGGCCCCGGCCGTCGGGGCCCCGGCCGTCGGGGCCCGGCCCGGCCGCACCCCCGGCGGACGGGCCGGTCAGCAGCCGGTCGGCGCCGCTCTCGGCGAGGACGGCGAGCCAGGCGGCGTCCTGGGCGCCCTGGTCGGAGACGCCGGCCGGGTCGGGCAGGATCTCCAGCAGCCGGGCGCGGACGCCCTCGTCGCGCCGGCCGAGCTCGACGACGGCGCCGTGCCAGGACTTCCAGAACGCGCCGGGGGCCCGGTTGACGGCGGGTGAGGCGAGCAGCTCGGCGAGCAGGGCCTGCTCGTGCTCGGCGCGGTCCAGCCCGGCGGCCCGGATCAGGGCGCGGGCGTCCTCGGCGACCCCGGCGTAGGGGGCCATGCCGGCGGCCGAGCGCTCGGTGCAGAGCTGGCGGAAGCGCTGCCAGGCGGTCAGCGGGTCGAGCCGACCGCTCAGCTCCTTGACGTACTGGCGCAGCGCCTTGACGGTGAGCGCGCCGGCCAGCGCGAACTCCAGGAAGACGGCGCGCAGCCGCTCCTCGTCCACGGCGAGGCTGTGGGTGCGCTCGGCCTCGCGGGCCTTGCCGAAGAAGGTGCCGGCGTAGCTCTGGTTGCCCTGTTCGACGAAGATCCGGCCGACCTCCTCGCAGTAGGTCGGCAGGAAGTGCGGCACGGCGCGGCCGAGGCGCACCGCGAGCTCCTCGAAGCCGTCCTTGGCGTGGCCGGGCTTGGACTTGGCCTGGCGGGCGAGCCGCTCCATCTCCTTGACCAGGGCGAGCGCGTGGTGGCCGTTCGCCGGGTCGTGGACCAGTGCCCAGGCGGGGAAGCCCAGCGCCTCCTGGCGCACCTGGCCGACCTCGGCCGGCTCCCCGGCGGGCTTCAGGCCGAGGAAGTCGACCGCGAGGTCCTCGGCCGGGCCGAGCGCGCCCGGGACGAGCCGGACGACGCGGCGCCCGTCGAGCGCGGGGTGGGCGTAGCTGCGGGCGGTCAGGACGTCCGCGGCGCTGTCGGGCTGCCCGGCGCCGGGCAGCGTGCCCGCCGGCAGGACCGCTCCGGCGTCCAGCAGGCGCTCGTGCAGTTCGGTGGTGCTCATGCGGGCTCCTCCCCGTCGATCGTGCGGCCGGCGTGCAGCGCGGCGGCCATCCGCATGCCCTCGGACCAGGCGACCGGCCCGACCTCGGCCAGCGGCAGGACCTTGCCGTCCGGGCCGGCCCAGCTGAGCGCGCCGGTCTCGCACGCGTCGTACTCGTAGTAGTCCCCGACCCAGACGCGGGCCTCCAGGGCGAGGCCGCCCTCGACGACGGGCAGCACGGCGTGGCCGCCGCGCACCCGGTAGCCGAGCCGGGCGCAGCGGCCGAGCAGCTCGCGCAACTCCTTGTAGCGGCCACCGGAGTAGGTCGTCACCTCGGTGCCGGCGGCGGGCTCCGCCGGGCGGTGCCAGACCTCCCGGTACAGCTGCTGCACCTGCTGGGAGACCCCGAGCTCGACGGCGAACTCGCGCAGCTCGTCCAAGTCCTCCAGGAGGACGGGGTGGGGTATCCGGATCTCACCGGCGGTCAGGCGCACGGTGTCCCCGTCGAGGTCGACCAGGCCGAGCCCGCGCTCGGCGTCGGCGCCGCGCAGGAACCCGGCCACCTCGCCGTCCGCTCCCGTGACCACCAGGTCGCGCAGGACCTCCTGCCAGGCCTCGTCGGGCCAGACCGCGACGACGACCGCGGCGGGCACGGGCAGCGAGCGGACCATCCACCGCTCGACGTCCTCCAGGCAGCGCCGCCGGTGCGCGGCGAGCCACTCGGTGAGCTGCTTGAGCCCGGTGACGACCGGATCGTCGTTCAGCTTCGACGGAACGGCCTTCAAGGGGCGGCCGGCCGCGTTGCGGCACACCACCCTGCCCTCGTCGTCGAGCGCGACTTGATAGCCGCCCGTTCCCGCTTCCACCCATGCCACGGCCGCTCTCCTCCCAGCTGCTGGTCTGCGATGGGAGGAACGTAACGGGACACACTGACAACGCGTCCGCCGGGGGGCGGCTCCTGCGGGCGGGCCTTCCCAAACCCATCGAACGAGTGAACGACCTGCGACGATGCGGCGCGGCCGCCGCGGCCCTGTGGGACGGCGGCGGCCCAACTCCGGCATGGAAGAAGCGATTCGCCCCGGAGGCCGGCGGGCCCCCGCCGAAGGCCCCCCACCAGCCGGACCTACGAAATGCCGACGCGCAGGATCCGGTCGTCGCCCGAGCGGGAGTCCCCGCGCCCGTCGGTGTTGTTGGTGACCAGCAGCAGCGTGCCGTCCCGGTCGGCGACGACGGTGCGCAGGCGGCCGTGGGCGTCGGTGAGGAACGCCTGCGGGGCGCCGGCCGCCCGGTCGCCGTCGAGCGGGACGCGCCAGAGCCGGGTGCCGCGCAGCGCGGCGATCCAGATCGCGCCGTCGGCGTAGGCGATGCCGCTCGGGGACGCCTCGGAGGTGGGCCACTCGGCCACCGGGTCGATGAACCCGGGGCGGTTCCCGGTGCCCTCGACCACCGGCCAGCCGTAGTCGCCGCCGGCCCGGATCAGGTTGAGCTCGTCCCAGGTGTCCTGGCCGAACTCCGAGGCCCAGAGCCGCCCTTGGGGATCCCAGGTGAGCCCCTGCACATTGCGGTGGCCGTAGGAGTACACGGGCGAGCCGGGGAAGGGGTTGCCGGGGGCGGGGGCACCGTCCGGGGTGAGCCGCAGGATCTTGCCGCCGAGCGAGCCCTTGTCCTGGGCGAGCGCGGTGTTGCTGCTGTCGCCGGTGCCCGCGTAGAGCAGACCGTCGGGACCGAAGGCGATCCGGCCGCCGTTGTGCCGGGGTCCGTGCGGAATGCCCGTCAGAAGCACTTCGGGGGTGCCGAGTTGCTCGGTCGCGGGCCGCGCCGGGTCGTACGTCAGGCGGACGATGCGGTTGTCCGTGGCGGTGCTGAGGTAGGCGTACACCAGGTGGTCGTCGGCGTAGCCGGGCGACAGCGCGAGGCCCAGCAGCCCGCCCTCGCCGCCGGAGACCACCCCGGGGACGGTGCCGGCCTCGGTGCGGGCGCCGTCCTTCGCCGCGACCCGGAGGATCCGGCCGCTGTCCCGCTCGGAGACCAGCAGGTCGCCGTCGGGCAGCACCACCAGGCCCCAGGGCGCCTCCAGCTCTTCGGTGACCGTCGCCCGGACGGACACCGACGGAGCGGCGCCGGGCGAGGAGGAGGGCACGGACGCGGCGCCCGAGGACGGCGCGGACGCCGGGACGGCCGAGGTCGGGGCGGCCGACGTGGCGGCGGGCGCCGGAGCCGACGAACAGCCCGTGAGGGCACCGGATCCCAGGAGCAGGGCCAGCAACCCGACTCCGACACGACTGCGCACGAGCGTCTCCCCTCAGGAGGGCGGTTCAGGAGGACCGGGAACGGCTGCCGCGCGGGAAGGGCAGGAAGCACGGCAGTCCTCAGCTCATCACAACGGCCCGGCGCCCACCGCTCGACACTCGGCCACGCCCTCGCCCCTCACCCGCCCGAACAGCTCCCGACGCGCCCGGCCCACCGCGGGCGGCCCGGGCGCAGCACGCGGAGGCCCCGGCCGGCCCCAGGATCGCCGGATGCGCCGGAGCGGCCGGCGTACCGGGACAGCGGGAGCAGCCACCGCCTCTCCGGTGCCCCGCCGCCGCCTCCACGGGTGGGCTTGCGTGCGAAGCGGCATTAGTGCAATGTCACATTGTGACTCACCGTCCATTCCAGCCCTCCGTCGACTACCCGCCGCTGGCCCGACTGCTCGCCGCCACCGAGCTGCGGCCGGTCACGCCGGCGGCGCTGCGCGCCCAGGACGCCGAACTGCCCCCGCACGGAAGCCTCTACGCCGCACCCGGCAAGCCGCTCACCGGCTTCGGCCGGATCCGGCTGGTGGACGCCGGCCCCGACGGAGAGCTCCTCGCCTACGCCACCGCCTGGCGGGCGCCGTGGACCCCGCCCGGGGACGTCGCCTCGCTGGTGGTCGGCTCGGCGGGCCGGCCGCCCGAGCTGCTCCTGCCGCTGACGGACGCACTGGAGGGCTGGGCCCGGGGCGCGGGCGCCCACCGCCTGCTCGGCGAACTGCCCGACGGCGGCGCCGCCTTCCTCCGCCTGCTCACCGCGCGCGGCCACCGGGTCGACGCACACGTCCGCACCGCGACGGCCCGGCTGGACGCCCTCCGTCCGGCCACGCCACCACCCGGCATCCGGTTCGGCACGCTCGCCACCACCGCCGCCCCGCAGCCGGCCCTCCAGCTCTACCGGCTCTACCGCGAGACCCTGCAGGACAACCCGGGCTTCGCCGACGCACTGCCCGACTTCGACCGCTGGTACGCCGAGGCGGTGACCGGCGAAGGCTGCCGCCCGGACTGGGTGTTCACCGCCGAGTGCGCGGGACGCGTCGTCGGCGTGAGCACCGCCCGCACCACCGACGACCCGCACACCTGCCACATCGACTACACCGGAGTCCTGCGGCCCTGGCGGCGGCGCGGACTGGCCCGCGCCCTCAAGACCTTCGCCGCCCACCGCCTCGCCGCGCACCGCGTGCGGACCGCCCGCACCGCGGTCGAGGCGGGCAACAGCCCGATGATCGCGGTCAATTCGGCCCTCGGATACCGCTGGGGCCCGGGCCGCTACCGACTGGTCAAGGACCTCTGAGCCGGGGCCGCCACCCCGGGCGGCCGCCCGGATCCGGCGCGCGCCGCCCCGCCCGATCCGCCACCCGGGTGTCGGGCGCCCGGACCACCGCCGTGCGCGTGTGGCAGGCATGGTTCGTGATCGACCGTCAGCTAGCCTGCGTCGTCGGAAGGCCTGCGGGCATCGCGGTGACGGAAGGGCTCACCATGGCGGAGAACTTTGCGGAGCGGCCGGCGTCGGAGTCGGTGCGCCTGATCGACTTCGACGAGGCGAAGGCCGTCCCGGGGATCGTCCCGGGCACGTTCATCCTCGTCGTCAGCGGCACCAAGCCGTACCTGAACATGACGGTCCGCCTGTCGCCCCGGGTCTTCATCGCCCAGCCGGAGTACTGGGGCATCGAGGTGATCGGTTCGCTGTCCGGCTTCGGGCTCCCGGCCACCGCCGCGTACACCGAGTCCCTGCCGCTGGACGGCATCACGGGGACCAGGGGGATCGAGGTGATCGGGGCCTACCGGACCGAGCGGATCGATCTGCCCCGGCCCTGAGCGTCGCGTTCCGGACCGGACGCCGACGCGGGGCGGCGGGCGACGGGAGCGCCGAGCGGCGATCGGCGCACCCGCCTTCGACCGCCGAGACCCGTCGGCGCCCCGTCCGGGCCGGGACCGGCCGCCCCGGACGGGGAACCGGCACACGGGGTCGGCGACCGGCCGGTCCGCTCAGCGCGGCACCCCCGCGGCGTCCAGGAAGGTGCGGAACTTGGCGCTGGTCTCGGCCAGTTCGGCCTCCGGCCGGGAGTCGGCGACGACGCCCGCCCCGGCGAACACCCGCAGCGTGCGCCCGTCCGCCTCGGCGCAGCGCAGGGTGACCACCCACTCGCCGTCGCCGTCCGCGTCGCTCCAGCCGACCATGCCCGCGTACAGGCCCCGGTCGAACGGCTCGATCTCGCCGATCGCCCGCCGGGCCGACGGAGTCGGCGAACCGCAGACGGCCGGGGTGGGGTGCAGCGCGGTGGCCAGCTCCAGCGCGGAGACGGCCGGATCGGCCAGCTCGGCGGTGATCGTGGTGGCCAGGTGCCACATCGCGGCGGTGCGGACCAGGGTCGGGGCCTGCGGCACCTCCAGGGTCCGGCAGTACGGCGCCAGCGCCTCGCGGATGGCGTCCACCACGAAGGCGTGCTCGTGCCGGTCCTTGGGGGACTCCAGCAGGGCGGCGGCGCGGCGGACGTCCTCGCCGAGGTCGGCGGTGCGCGGCACCGACCCGGCCAGCGGATTGGCCACCACGGTGGTGCCCCGGCGTGAGAGCAGCAGCTCGGGGCTGGCGCCGATCAGCGTCCGGCCGGCGCCCGCGGGCACCGCGAAGGTGTAGCCGCCCGGGTCCCGGCGGGCCAGCCGCTGGAGGATCGCGGGCAGGTCGAGCGGACGGCCGGCGCTCAGCTCCAGCGTCCGGGCGAGCACCACCTTGCTCAACTCGCCCGCCCGCAGCCGCCGGACGGCCTCCGCGACGCCCGCGCCGTACGCGGCCGGCTCGGGTATCGGGCGGACCTGCCACTCCACCGGTTCGGCGGCCGGGGCAGGCAGCGCGATCAGCGGGTCGTCCCGCAGCGCGCCGCAGGTGCGGAGCCCGGCGGGGACGGCCAGTTCGGCCCGGCTGTCGTGATCGAACGCCACCGCGCCCAGCACCAGCGGGTGCGGGACCCCGTCACGGCGCGCCCGCGCCAGCGTCTCGGCGACCCGGACCGGCAGCGGGCGCCCGTCCTGCGGCACCCGGGCGTGCACGCCCTCGGCGAGCAGCGTGCGGGTCGGCGAGGCGAAGAACGCCTCGTCGGGCGCGGCCCGGTACTGGCCCAGCAGCCCGCTGGCCGCGCCGATGACGGTGTCGTCCGTCCCGGCGGGGGCGTGGTGCACCGTGGTCACCTGGAATCTCCCAGTCTGCGAGTGGCCGCCGGGTGCCCCGGGTCGGAGCGGTCGGCGGGCGGTGTGGGGTGGTTCGGGGTCTGCCGCGAGCCGGGCGGACCGGTCGCCCGGGTGACGCGGAGGCCTGCGGCGGTACGTCGGCCGGCGTTCCGTCCCGGCCTTTCCGGTGGGCTGTCGTGCGGCGGCCGCTGCTGCACGGGGCATCCCCTCCGACCAGCGACATTAGGCAAGGCTAACCTAACACAGCCGCTCGGGTGCGCCGCCGGCTGCGAGTCCGTCAACTCCCGACGCCGGGGGCCGACTCCACGCCGGCGTGCCCCGGCCCCGCGGTGAACCTGGACGCAACGTTGCGTCCAGTGCTACCTTCCAATCGCAACGCAACGTTGCGTCCACTTTGGCCCCCCGAGGCCCGCACCGGCCGTGCACCGACCTCGCACCGACCTCGCACCGGCCCCGCGCCCCGGCCCTGCCATCGGGCCCTGCCATCGGCCCTGAGTCGGACCCACCCGAGCCCCCTCCGAGGAACACTCCCGTGCCTTCCGCACCCCCCGCCCTCCCCCCGACGACCCCCGCGCCGCCGCGCGCGACGCCGCCCGCCAGAGCCGCCGTCGCCCTCGCCCTCTGGGTCACCATGGCCGGCACCACCGTCCCGACCCCGCTCTACCCCCTCTACCAACAGGCCTTCGGCTTCTCGCCGTTGACGGTCACGGTGACCTTCGCCGTCTACGCCGTCGGCGTCGTCGCCGGCCTGCTCACCCTCGGCCGCCTCTCCGACCGGATCGGCCGCCGCCCCGTCATGGCCGGCGCCCTCCTCCTCGCCGCGACCGCCGCGGGGCTCTTCGAGGCCGCCTCCGCCCTGCCCTGGCTGCTGGTCGCCCGGGTGGTCTCCGGCCTCGCCGCCGCCCTCATCACCGGCGCCGCCACCGCGGCCCTGCTCGACCTCGCCCCGCCGGAGCGCCGGCTGCGCGCCCAGACCCTCGCCCTCGCCGCCAACATGGGCGGACTGGCCGGCGGCACCCTGCTCTCCGGCGCCCTCGCCGAATGGGCCGGCTCCCCGCTGCGCCTGCCCTGGACGGTGATGCTCGCCCTCACCGGCGCCGCCCTGCTCGGCCTGCTCGCCGTCCCCGAGAGCGTCCCCCGGAAGGCCCTCGGGGGCACCGCCGGGAACGCCCCCGAGGGCACCTCCGCGAACGCGTCCGAGGGCACCCGCCGGAGCGCCCGCACCGCCGCCGGGCTCCGTCCGGGCCTCCAGCCGCTGCGCGTGCCGGCCGGCATCCGGCCCGCCCTCCTGCCCGCCGCGCTGGCCGCCGGATCCGGCTTCGCCGTCCTCGGTGTCCTCACCTCGGTCAGCGGGCTCTTCCTCGCCACCGTCCTCGGCCTCCACCACCACGCGCTCACCGGCCTGGTCGTCTGCCTCGCCTTCGCCGCCACCGCGGTCGGCCAGTCGCTCGCCCGTGTCCTGCCCGGGCCGCGCGCCCTGCCCGCCGCCTGCGCCGGACTGGTCCTGGCGGCCGCCCTGATCGCCACGGCACTGCTGACCGAGTCACTGACGCCCCTGCTCCTCGGTGCCTGCGTCAACGGCCTCGCCACCGGCACCGCCGTCGGCACCGGCCTGGGCACCGTCAACGGGGGTGTCGAACCGCAGCAGCGCGGCGCGGTGGTCTCGGCCTTCTTCGCCGTCCTGTACGCGATGCTCTCGGTGCCGGTGGTCGGCGTCGGCGTCCTCGTCCGGGCCACCGACCTGCGGACGGCGGGCGTCGTCTTCAGCGCGCTGGTCGCCGTCCTGGCCGTCGGTGTCGCGGCCGGCCTGACCGGTCGTCGTCCGCGGCCGACGACCGCCCCGGCGGAGGGGGCATGAGAGGATGAGCCCGACCAAGCACCCCGGCCGGCTCCCGCACCGGCCCGCCCGTGAGGACCGCAGCACCATCGCCGCCCAGCCCCGCCCCGCCACCGGCGGCAGCAGTGCGACCAGCAGCCGCCGCAGCGAGGCCGCACGCCTGGCCGTGCTGAACGCCGCCGACGACCTCCTGGTGGAGCACGGCTTCGAGGGCCTCACCATCGAGGGCATCGCCGCCGCGGCGGGCGTCGCCAAGCAGACGATCTACCGCTGGTGGAAGTCCAAGGTCGACATCCTCTTCGACAACCTGGCCCTGGACTCCGGCCCGGGCCTGGCCTGGCCGGACGCCCCGGCCGCGCCGGCCGATCTGCGCGCCTATGTCCACCGCTTCGCCGTCTTCCTCGGCGAGGAACCGGCCGGCCGTGTCCTGCAGGCCCTTCTCGGACACGCCCAACTGGACGCCCGTACGGCGGAGTTGCTGCACACCGGCTTCCTCGATCCGCTCCGTGCCCGCGATGTCGCGCACATCCGGGCCTGCCTGGACACCTCCGAGGACGAGGCGGCCGTCCTGCTGGACGCGCTGCTCGCCCCGCTCTACCACCGCGCCCTGGTGCTGCGCCGCCCGCTCGACCGGGGCTTCGTCGACACGCTGCTCGACCAGCACCTCGCCCACCTCGCGCGCTGATCCCGACGCCCGCACCGGGCCGTCCCACGCCGCCGCCGCGCTCCGCCACTTCCACCGCGGTCTTCACCTTCACCGCGCCCCCTTCATCCGGCCCGTGTCCGCCTCCGGGCCCGCCCAGGAGTCCTCATGTTCCGACGCTCCCGCCCGACCCACGACGTCGAGGTCATCGCGACCGCCCCGCTGACCTCCACCCTCCTCCGGATCACCCTCGGCGGCCCGACGCTGTCCCGGCTCGGGATCGAACACCCCACCCAGTGGGTCAAGTTGGCGATCCCCGAGGGCCCCTCCCGGGCCTACACCGTCCGCCACCACCGGCCCGCCGCGTGCGAGGTGGACATCGACGTCGTCCTGCACGGCAACGGCCCCGCCGCCCGCTGGGCGTCCGTCGCCCGGCCGGGCGACCGGGCCCGCATCGCCGGACCGCGCGGCCGCCGGCCGGACGTCGACGGCGCCGGCCGGCTGCTCCTCGCCGCCGACGAGAGCGCCCTCCCCGCCGCCCTCACCATCCTCGACCAACTGCCCACCACCGTGAGCGTGTTCGCCTGGTTCGAGATCGCCGAGGACGGCGACGCGCTCCCGCTCGCCACCCGCGCCGAGCTCACCACCCACTGGCTCCCCCGCGGCGGCTCCCACCCCAAGGGCCGGCTCCTCACCGACGCCCTCCTCGCCACCGACGTCCCGGCCGACTCGGCCGCCTGGATCGCCGGCGAGGCGACCGCCGTCGGCACCGTCCGCCGCCACCTCCTCACCGATCGGGCGCTCCCCCGCGACCGCGTCCACGCGAAGGGGTACTGGAAGCACGGCGAAGCCGATCACCAGGGGTGAACCCGGCCGACCGGCCGTCATCTCCCGGGCCCCGCAGGCGAACCCGGCCCCGGTGACGGCCGACGCCGCCGTGATCAGCCCGCCGACCGCCGCCGCGCCGAGCGGTACGGCCCCAGGAAGTACGAGAGTGCCGTCAGCGACGCCCCCTCGGGCACCTCCCCGGCGGCCAGCAACTCCACCACGTCCTCCTCCGCCACCCACGCGACCCGGCTCGCCTCGCTGCGGTCGGCCGGCTCACCGATCCGGGTGCAGCCGGTCATGTGGAACGCGTGGAAGCGCATCGTCGAGATGCCGGACATCGCGTTGTACCCGACCAGCGGCTCCACCCGGCCGGGCCGCCACCCGGTCTCCTCCTCCACCTCCCGGGCGGCGGCGGCCGCCGGCTCCTCACCCGGCTCCGCCCACCCGGCCGGTACCTCCCAGCCCCACTGCCCCGTGATGAAGCGGTGCCGGTACAGCAACAGGAACCGCCCCTCGTCGTCGGTGACCACCGCCGTGGTGCAGGCCTTCGGCATCCGCACCACATGGTGGTCGACCCGCCCGACCCCGGGGATCTCCACGTCGTCGAGCCAGAGCTCCACCCAGGGCGACTCGTAGACCGGCCGCCGGCCGTACGTCTTCCACTCCGTCATCGGCCGGCTCTCCTCCGCACCCGCGACCACCACGTCTTCCGCCCCGACCCTCTCACGCCGTCGTCCCCGGGGCTCCGGACCGCCCGCAGACCCCGCAGACCCCGGGAGGCCGGCGAGCGGCCGGTCCGGACGGCCTCAGCGCGAGGCGCCGGGCACGGGGGCCAGGCCGGTACAGCCCCGGAGGCCGTCGCGGCGCTTGAGGGCGGCCGCGGCGGCGGGCCCGGTCTGCGGGACGGGGACGCCCTGGCCGTCGACGGTGGCGGGCGTGAACGTCTCCCCGGTGACCTTGCCGGCCGCGGTCAGGGTCAGCGTCGTCACGCCGGTCTCGTTGGAGAAGGCGTAGTCGGACGTGCCGTACCAGAGGAAGTTGCCGAAGCCGTAGCCGACGTAGGTGGAGCCGAGCATGCCCGAGCCGAGCATGGTGTGGGCGTGGGTGCCGACCACCGCGGTGGCCCCGGCGGTGGCGAGCTTCTTGGCGATGGCGGTCTGGGCACCGGTCGGGCAGGCCTTGCCCTCGTCGCCCCAGTGCAGGTAGACGAGGACGACGGGCGCCTGCTTCTTGGCCTCCTCCACCGCCTTGACCAGCGCGGCGGCATCCAGCGCAGAGGCGATGCCGGGCTTGTTGGCACCGGCCCGCCACTTCTGGTTGGTCAGGTCCTCGACCTGGCTGGCCGCGACCACCGCGACCTTCACCCCGCGCACGGTGGTGACGTACGGGGCGTACGCCTCCTTGGCGTTGCGGCCGAAGCCGACGACCGGGATCGGCGAGGAGTCCTTGGCGGCGAGCGTGTCGGCGAGCCCGTCCGCGCCGAAGTCCACGGCGTGGTTGTTGGCCATCGAGACGACGTCGACGCCGGAGTCCTTGAGCGCGGTGAGCGCCTTGGGCGAGGTGCGGAAGGTGTACGTCTTCGCCTCGGGGGCGCCGCGGTCGGTGATCGCGGTCTCCAGGTTGAGGACGGCGAGGTCCGCCTCGGAGAGGGTCGCGGAGATCGGGCCGAGCGCCTGCTCGGGCGGCTTCACCGCGAGCCGGGCCTCGGTGCGGCCCTCGAAGTGGACGTCCCCGGCGAACGCCACCGTGACGGTGCCGTCCGGCCGCGGCGCCGGGGCGCTGCCGGACGGCGTGGCCGGCGTGGTGCCGGCGCTCGTGGCGGCGGCGGGGGACTTCGCCGCGTCGCCCGCCGGCGCCGCCCGCTCCGGCGCCGGGTCGTCGGGCCCGCAGGCGGCCACCGATATCAGCCCGAGCAGCAGTGCGACGGCGGCCGCGACTCGGCGCATGTGAAGTCCCCCCGGGGTCGATTCGAGAGCGGTCAGCCTACGCCACTCCCCCGCACCGCCTTCGCCCCGCGTCCACACACCGGTGCCCCGGAACGACCCCCGCTCGCAACACGGCCACCCCGACCGCCCCGACCGGCCCGCTCGCCCGGGCCGGGGGGCCGTGTTCACCGGTCGCCGCCGCCCGCCCTCACGCCAGGTCGAGCAGCTGCTCGTAGAAGCCGCCGAAGCCGCGCTCCCGGTCCACCAGGTGCAGCTCCAGGATCCAGTGGCAGGTCCGGCCCGACCGGTCGGTGCGGCGCAGCGGGGTGTCGTTGTCGGGGGCGATGTAGGACTCGGCCCTGGCACCGTCGTTGAGCTCGTGCGGGAACTCGCCGACGAGGTGGCCGGCGTGCCAGATCCCGACCTCCCAGCCCGCCTCGGCGGCCAGCCGCTCGACCTCGGCGTGCAGCTGCCGCCCGGTGATCTCCGGGTCGGCCGCGAAGAAGGCGCGGCCGGCGTCGAAGACGCGCGGGAGGTCGGCCAGCAGCCGCTGCTTGTGCGGGTCGTCGCCGAAGACGTAGGTGCGGCCGAAGTCCGCCTCGTACTCCTCGAAGATCGGGCCGAAGTCGGCGAAGGCCACGTCGTCGGCGCCGATGATCCGGTCCGGCGGGTTCTCCCGGTACGGGGCCAGGGTGTTCGGGCCGGACCGGATGATCCGCTTGTGCCAGTGCCGGGTGGTGCCGAACATCTCGTCGGCGAGGTCCCGGATGCGGTCGCTCGCCTCGCGCTCGCCCACCCCGGGCACCACCAGAGCGCGTGCCTCGACCTCGGCGAACAGGGCGATCGCCTTCTCCTGCGCCGACACCAGGCCCTCGACGCGCCGGGCCTCCTGTGCCCCGGACGGTTCGACTGCCATACCGGATCCCCTCTCCCCAGGTGGCGCCGCCGGAAGCCGCGCCACAGCTCACGACACCGCCCGGACCTGCCGGGCCGGGCAGCCCCGACAGATCGTAACCGCGCGCCCGGAGGCATCGGTTCGATTTCCGGCCCGGCTCGATTCCGGCCGGCTCGATGTCCGGTCCGACTCGATTCCGGCCGGCTCGAATCCCGGCCCGGCTCCGCCACCGGGACGCGGTGGCCCGGTCGCCCGCCCCACCGGGCCGTCGCGTCCCTGGCGCGACGGCCGTCCGGACGCGCAGCGTGGAGGGTGGCGGTCCTCGGGGTCACGGTGGCCGCTCCCGAGGTCGAGGCGGCGAGGTGGACGGGTGATGGACGGCGCGGAGAACGGCGGCGGCCGGCAGCGGATCGTGGTCGGGATCGACGGCTCGGCCCCCTCGAAGGCGGCGCTGCGCTGGGCGGTCGATCAGGCGGTGCTCACCGGGGCCGGGGTGCACGCGGTGGCGGCCTGGGAGTACCCGTCGCTCTACGGGTGGGTCGTGCCGATGCTGGACGACGGCTTCGAGCGGGCGGCCCGGCGCACCCTGACCGCCGAGGTGGACGAGGTGGCCGGCCGCGACCGGCCGGTGGAGATCGAGGAGAGCCTGGTCCTCGGGCAGGCGGCCGAGGTGCTGCTGGAGCTCGCCGAGGGCGCGGACCTCCTGGTCCTCGGCAGCCGGGGGCGCGGCACCTTCGCCCGGGCGCTGCTGGGTTCGGTGAGCGCCCGCTGCGCGGTGCACGGCAGCTGCCCGGTGGTGATCGTCCGCGCGGACGGCACCGCGGTGTCACCGGCCGCCGCCGTGCGGACGGCGGAGGGCACCGCCGAAGGGGCGGCCGGCGCAGCGCCGGCCGCCCGGACCAAGGACTGGCAGCTGAGCCTGCACGTCGTCGAGGACCGCGACACCACCCGGGTGCACGCCGTGCTCGACGCCGACGGCGCGGTGCTGCACAGCGACACCCGGGCCCGCCGCAACCCGCGCGACGAGCCGGCCCCGGTGGTCGGCGACGCGTTCGCCGCGGGCAGGGCCCTGATCGACCTGGGCCACCAACTGCTCCGCGCGGGCACCCGGAGCGCCTCCGGAGCGTCGCAGGAGTGACATGCTGATTCCCGGCGGCCGCCGACCGGCGACGCCCGGTGGGCAACCGGCGGGCGGTGGCCGACGGAGGGCAACCGACAGCTCACGGACAACGGATGACAGCCGACAGATGACAGACCAGGTCAGCCCGGCTCCGGGCGCAGCGATCCCCGCCCCGGGGGCCGGCACCACCGTCCCCGACTTCACCCCCGACCAGCGCGCCCGGGGCCGCGCACTGCGACGTGCCCAGCTGCCGTGGGCCCTGGGCGGGCGGCTGGGCGGGCTGGCACTGGCGCTGCTGCTCGGGCTGACCCCGGCCGGGGCCGCTCTGGTGACGGCCGCCGGCCGGCTGTTCGGCGGCTCGCGGACGGCCGAGGTCCTGGCGGGGGCGGCCGCCCTGGTCCTCCTCGGCCGGGCGGCGCAGCTGCCGTTCGCCGCCGGCGGCCGGACGGTGCGGGCCCGGTACGGGCTGGTGACCCAGGGCTGGAGCGGCTGGGCGGTGGACGTGCTGCGCGGGCTGGCCCTGGGCCTGGCCCTGACGCTGCCGCTGGCGTTCGGGCTGTTCGCGCTCACCGACCGGTCGCCGGACCGCTGGTGGCTCCCGGCGGCCGGCGCGGCGGCGCTGCTCACGGCGGCGCTCTCCTTCCTCTACCCGCTGCTGGTGGAGCCGGTCTTCAACCGCTTCACCCCGATGCCGCCGGGCCCGCTGCGCACGGCCCTGCTCGCGCTCGCCGACCAGGACGGCGTCCGGGTGCGGGACGTCCTGGTGGCGGACGCCTCCCGGCGGACGACGGCCCTCAACGCGTACGTGTCCGGCCTGGGCGCGACCCGCCGGATCGTCGCCTACGACACGCTGCTGTCGACCGCCGAGCCGCGCGAGGTGGAGCTGGTGGTGGCGCACGAGCTGGGGCACGTGAAGCACCGGGACGTGCTGACCGGCACGCTGCTGGGCGCGGCGGGGGCGGCCGTGGTGGTCTGCCTGCTCGGCCTTCTGGGCGGCTGGGGCCCGCTGCTGTCGGCGGCGGGGGCGACGGACGCGGCGGATCCGCGCGCGCTGCCGCTGCTGGCGGCCTGCGCGGCCCTGCTGGGCGCCCTGTCGGGGCCGTTCCAGTGCGCGGTGAGCCGCCGGATCGAGGCCCGGGCGGACCGGCACGCCCTCGAACTGACCTCGGATGCCGAGCAGTTCATCGCCATGCAGCGCAGACTGGCACTGGCCAACGTCTCCGATGTCGACCCGCCCCGGGTGCTTGAGCTACTGTTCGCCACTCATCCGAGTGCGACCCGCCGGATCGCGGCCGCCCGGGCCTGGCAGGCCGCGGCGGCCACCGGCGCCCCGGCCGGCAGGACACCGGACGACGGGACACCGGACGACGGCGCCCGGACCGACGTCGCCCCGGCCGGGACCCGGGGCGACGGGACTCCGAAGGCTCCGGACGGCGGAGTCCCGGCCGACGGGCCTCGGCCCGGCTGAGCCCGCTCCCGCACCGGGGCGGCCACGTCCGGCGGAGCGGAGCAGCGGGCGCCGGAGCGCGACCGACCACGAAACCGTTGTATAGTGCAACAAATTACCGAGGAGGTAGGACCGCCGTGCCCGGCCGCGAGACATCGATCGACATCATCCAGCGCGAGCTGACCGCCTTCGCCCGGCGCGCCCGGCACAAGGCCTCCCAGCTGCACCCGGACCTCTCCCTGGTCACCTACAGCATCCTCGACCTGATCAACGAGCGCGGCGGCTGCCGGGCCGCCGACGTCGCCTCGTACTTCATGCTCGACAAGTCCACCGTCAGCCGCCAGGTCACCGCGCTGGAGAAGCTCGACCTGCTGCGCCGCGAGACCGACCCGGACGACCAGCGCGGCCAGATCCTGCGCGCCACCGAGGCCGGCCTGACCCTGCTGCGCGTGGCCGGCGAGCAGCGCCGGATCGCCTTCACCGCCCGCTTCACCGACTGGTCCGACGACGACGTCGCCCGCTTCGCCGGCTACCTCGCCCGCTACGGCGCCGAGGACTGAGCCGCCCGGAGCCCGGTCCGGACCGGCCCCGGACCGGCCCCGGTCCGGCCGCGCTCCGGCCGGAGCGCGGACGCCGGGCGCACGCCGGGGTGCGGGGCACCACCCGGACGGTGTACAGAGGAGGGGTGCCCCTTCGGCCGCGTCCCCGTGACCGCCGCCCGTCGTGGCGGCCCGGCCGCCACGCGCTGACGGCGATCCCGCTCGCGCTGATCGTCGTGATCACCGTGGTCGACATCCTGTCGCCGCCGGCGATCCACCTCGGGCCGCTGCTGATCGTCGCCCCCGCGATCACCGCCTCCTTCGCGGGCGCGCGGACCACCGCCCTGGTCGCCCTGCTCGCGCTCGCCGCCCTCACCGTCATCGGCATCATGCGCGACGGGCTCGCCACCCCCAACCACGAGACGCAGCTCGGCGCGCAGGTCGTCGTCTCGGTGCTGATCGTCGGCCTGCGGGTGCTGCGGGACCGCCACGAGCGGGAGCTGGCCCAGGTCCGCTCCGTCTCCGAGGCGGCGCAGCGCGTCCTGCTGCGCCCGCTGCCGGACCGGATCGGGCGGCTGCGCCTCGCCTCCGCCTACCTCGCCGCCGAGGCCGAGGCCCAGGTCGGCGGCGACCTCTACGCGGCGGCCCGCACCGCCGGCGGCACCCGGCTGCTGGTCGGCGACGTCCGCGGCAAGGGCCTCCCCTCGCTCGGCGACGCCGCCCTGCTGCTGGGGGCCTTCCGCGCGGCCGCGCACCTGCACGCCGACCTGCCCGAACTCGCCGGCTACCTGGACGGCAGCGTCCGCTGGGGCCTCGCCCAGCTCGGCGAGCAGCACCGCGGCGAGCAGCCGGACGGTGGGGGCGCCGCCGCCGAGGAGGACGCGGACGACAGCGGCGAGTCGTTCATCACCGCCGTCATCCTGGACATCCCGGACGACGGCTCGGTGATCCGCCTGATCGACTGCGGCCACCCGCCCCCGCTGCTGCTGCGGGCCGACGGCGTCACCGCGCTGAACGCCCACTGCCCGGCGCCACCGCTCGGGCTCGGCGAACTGGCCCCGGGCTCGTACGAGGTGGACGAGTTCCCGTTCCTGCCCGGCGACCGCCTGCTGATCTACACCGACGGCGTGATCGAGGCCCGTGACGCCCGGCGGCGGTTCTACCCGCTCGCCGAGCGCCTCGCGGCCTGGCCGGCCGGCCCTCCGACGGCCCTGGTGGAGTACGTGCGCCACGACCTGCTGGCCCATGCGGGCGGCCGGCTGGACGACGACGCGGCGATCGTCGCGGTGGAACGCCTCGCCTGAGGCCGCCGCGCGGCCGGCCCACCGCCTCGCTGCCGCTACGGCCGGTAGGGCAGTTGCGGCACCTCGAAGCAGGTGGTGTCCATCGAGGCCACCTGGGTGACCCAGCCGCCCCGGCCGCCGTAGGCCGTGTCCTGCCAGCGGGCCGCGTTCAGACAGGCCCGGGTCGGCCCGGTCGGCGGGGGCTGCGGGACGAAGGAGGCGGGCAGGAGCAGCCCGTGCGCGTCGTACGGCTCGGCGCGGTTCATGAACCGCTCGACGCAGGCCCGGGTGAGGTCGGCGCCGCAGGAGTCCATCGCGTCGGTGAGCCACTGGGCGCCCGCCCAGCCCTCCAGCTCCCAGGCCGAGAGCAGCGGCTCGCGGTCGGGGTAGTAGCGGGCCATCGCGGCGCGGAAGTCCCGCACCGCCGGGTACTGGACGTCCTCGTAGTTGAGGCTGGCGGAGGTCGCCCAGAGCGCACCGCGGCAACCGGGTGAGGCCGCGTAGTCGGTGCCGACGGTCTGCGACCAGTTCTGGACGTTGGTCGCCTTCGCCGCGACCCGGACCCCGGCCTCGTCCAGCGCCCGGCAGAGCGCCGCGTTGCCCCGGGTGTCCATGGCGTCGAGGAGCAGCTGCGAGCCGTCGGCGCGGACGGCGGCGGCCACCGCCTGGAAGTTCGGGAGCGCGAAGTCGACCGTCTGCACCAGGACGCGGTAGCCCTCCGCCTCCAGCCCGGCCTTCAGCTGGGCGGCGTAGCGGGCCGAGTCGGCCTGGTTGTACGCGACCACGGCGGCGCTGGTGGTGCCCAGCCGCTCGGTGAAGAAGCGGAACACCTCGGGGGTCTGGTAGAGCGTCCCGTTCCAGCCGACGGCCTGCCCGTCGCGCGGCGCGCTGCTGCCGTAGATGCCGTAGAGGTGCGGCCACCGGTCGTACGCGGTGCCGATCGGCTGGCCGCCGACGTCCGGCACGCCTTTCCCGCTCACGTACGGCGCGCCGGCGTAGTCGAGCACGCTGCCGGAGACGAAGGCGAAGACGTGCTGCTGGTCGATCAGGCGGTGCACGCAGTCCTGGTTGCCGATGCCGCTGCCGCCGTCGTCGCAGGTGACCAGTTTGACGGTGCGCCCGTGCAGGCCGCCCCGGTCGTTGAGGGCCTGGACGAAGGCCTGCGCGCCGTAGCGCGGGCCGCTGAACACCTCGCTGCCGACCGGGCTGGTGAGCGAGGTGACGATGCCGATCCGGATCTCCCCCGCCGTGACGCCGGTGTCGGAGGCGGGGTTGGCGCCGGCCGTGGCGCTCGCGCCGGCCGCCGCGGGGCGGTGGGTGAAGGCGCCCGCCGGCAGCCGGGTGCCGCAGGCCGTGGCGGCGGCGAGCAGCAGGGCGGTGAGGACCGCGCCCGCGCAGCGGGCCGGGGCCCGGCGGCGGACGCGGCGGGCGGGCCGCCGACGGACGGACGCGTCGGCGGCCCGGCGGGACGGCGGGGCCGTCAGCTGCATCCGGGGACGGGGGTGCCGCTCGCGGCGCCGGCCTGGGTGAGCAGGCCGCAGAGCGAGGAGCGGGAGACCTTCCAGGTGCCGTTGTCGAGGACGGCCTGACCGGTGGCGCTCGGCTCGATCACGGTGCCCTGGAGGGAGAGCTCGTAGGTGACGGTGGCATCGGTCGGCGAGGTGAACGCCACGTTCGTGACCCTGGCCTTGACCTGGCCGACCCGCGGGTCCTGCGAGAAGCCCTCCAGCGCCGGGAGCAGCACGTCACCGTTCTGGAGCAACGACGCCTTCTCGGGGATGGGGGTGGTGGGGTCGAAGAACTTCTCCCAGTTCGCGGTGACCTGGTTCGTGGCGGTCGCCGGATCGGCGGGCGCGGTACCGCCGGCGCTCGCACTCGCGCTGACACTGACGCTGACGGTCGCCGAGGCCGTCGCCGGGACGGAGATCGACACCGAGGCCGACCCCGAGGCCGGGGAGCTCGACGAGCTGCTGCTGCATCCGGCCACCGCGCCCACCAGCAACAGCGCCAGCAGCGCGCCCGCCGACCGCAGGACCGGGCCACCGCCCCGACGGGTGCCGCTCTGCCTTACGCGCATGGTGTTCCTCTCGACGAACTCGGCTCCCGCCGCCCGGGGGCGGCGCCGACCGCTCGGCTGCACCGCACGGGCCGGGCCGCCGATCTCCGGATGCTGTTCCAGGCCGATCCTGGAAATGTCGCACGTGACACCATCAAGGCGGATCCATGGACGAATCGCAATCCGGGGGCGAAAGGCCTCGTACCGCACCGGAGCGGGCGGGCGGGCGGCCCGGCCCGGGGCTGCCGCGCTCGGCCGCCCGCGCGCTGCGGACGGCCCGGGAAGCCCGCGAGTGGCCCGGCTGGATCCTCGCGGCCGCCGGGGCGGCCCTGTGCGTCCTGGGCTGGTACGGCGTCTCGGGTGAGGCCTTCGTCGAGGAGCAGATCCCCTACTTGGCCTCCGCCACTATCCCGGGTGCGGCCCTGATCGTGGCGGGCATCGTCCTGGTCGCCCTGCGTTCACCCGGTCGGCCGCCGGCCCCGCCGCCCCCGCCCGGCGCGGGCGCCCTGACGGACCGGCGGGTCGAGCGGCTCTACACCCTCCTGGTCGAACCCGACGGGCCCGACGGACCGAACGGACCGGACGGACCCGACGGACCCGACGGACTGGCCGGACCCGACGGACCCGACGGACCCGACGGACCGGACGGACCCGACGGGCGGGCCGGACCGGACCTGCCCGGTACCGGCCCGCTCGCCCTCGCCGACGGCACGCTCTACCACCGGCCCGGCTGCCCGCTGGTGGCCGGCAAGCACGGCGCGGAGCCGGTCGACGCCGCCGCCGTACGGGCGCGGGGGCTCGCCCCCTGCCGGATCTGCGAACCGGGCGAACCGGGCGAACCGGGCGAACCGTCCGGCCCGGGCGAACCCGGCGGGTCCGACCCCACCGACCCCGCCCACCCGGCCGGCTGAGGCGGTGCCACCCGTGCCCGCCGCCGCCCCCCTCGACTCCGTCGGCCTCACCGTCGACCTCGCCCTGGCCGGCCTCACCGTCGGCAGTGCGGCCGCCCTCAGCGGCATCGGTCTGGTCGTCTGCCACCGCGCCACCGGCGTGCTCAACCTCGCCCAGGGCGCCCAGGCGATGCTCGTCGCCTACCTCCTGCGCGACCTCGTGGTGGAGCGGCACTGGCCGGTCTGGCCGGCCCTCGCCTTCTGCCTGCTGCTGGTCGCACCCGCCCTCGGGGTGCTGCTGGACGTCCTGGTGTACCGGCCCCTGCAGCGGCGCGGCGCGGGGACGGCCGAGACGATGGTCGCCGGTCTCGGCGTGTTCGTGCTGCTCATCGGGGTGGCGGTGCTGGTCTGGGGCACCGCCCCGCTGAGCGGCGCGCCGTCCCCGTTCGGCGCCGCCCCGATCGTGCTGCCCGGCGGGCACACCCTGCGCCCCGACACCGTGGCGCAGCTCGCCGCCATCCTGGTGCTCGCCCTGACGGTGGCCGCCACCACCCGCTTCACCCGGTTCGGTCTGCGGCTGCGGGCCGTGGTCGACGACCGCCGGCTGGCCCGGCTGGCCGGGGTGGACGCCGACCGGGTCTCGGCGGCGGGCTGGGCGTTCGGCTCCTTCACCGCCGGCCTGGTCGGCGTCGCCCTCGCGCCGTACCTGCTGCTCGATCCGTACGGGCTGCCGCTGCTGGTGATGGAGACGATGGCGGTCGCGGTGGCGGCGCGGTTGCGCAGCATCCCGGTGGCGGTGGCGACCGGCCTCGGCCTCGGGATCGCGCAGGCCGAGCTGACCAGGCTGCGCCCCGCCGGCCAGTTGCTGCCGCTGGTGCAGGCGGTGCAGGCCAACCTGTTCGTGGTGGCGCTGCTGGCCGCCGCGCTGCTGGCCGGACCGCGGATCACGGGCGGGTCCGGCGACCGCGCCCCGCTCACCGCGCGCGGACCGGCGGGCGGCGGCCCGGCGGCCCGGGCGGTCTGCCTGGTGCTGCTCCTGCTCCCGCTGGGCTTCCGCGACAACGACCTGCGCAGCGCGCTGCTGGTGCCCGCGCTGGCCCTGGTCCTGCTCTCGATCGTGGTGGTGACCGGCTACGGCGGGCAGATCTCGCTCGGCCAGGCCGGGTACGCGGGGCTGGGCGCGCTCGGCACGGCGCTGCTGATGTCCGGGCGGATCCCCTTCGTCCCGGCGCTGCCCGCCGTGCCCGCGCTGCTGTTCGCGGTGCTGGCGACCGCCCCGCTCGGGCTGCTCACCGGCTGGCCGGCGATCCGGCGGCGCGGGCTGGCGCTGGCACTGGTCACCTTCGCGGTCGGGACGGCGATGAGCCGCTTCGTCTTCCAGCAGCCGTACGCGACCACCGGGCTCACCCTGGACCGGCCCGCCTTCCTGGCCGGCGACCGCGCCTTCTACCTCGCCGAGCTGCTGCTGCTCGGGCTGGGCCTGGTGGTGGTGCGCGGGCTGCACCGGGGTCGGCTGGGCCGGGCCCTGACGGCGATGCGCGACCACGAGCCGGGCGCGGTCGCGGCGGGTGTGAACGTGCCCGGGCTGAAGCTGTTCGCCTTCGTGGCCGGGGCGGCGCTGGCCGCGCTCGGCGGCGGGCTGATGGGCCTGGCGGGGCGGGCCTTCGACCCGGCCTCGTTCGATCCGGTGCGCGGGCTGCTCTGGTTCGCCGCGGTGGTGGTGGCCGGCGCGGACAGCGCGCTCGGCGCGGTGCTGGCCGCCGCGCTGCTGATCGGCCTGGACGCGGGCACGGTGGCCGGGGTGTCGGCGGTCGCGGTCGGCCTGCTGGCGGCGGCGATCGGCCGCCTGCCGGGCGGCCTGGCCGGGGTCGCGGCCCGACTGACCCGCCGCCGCCCGGCGGAACCGCCCGCCGCGCTGCCGCCCGGGCGCCTCACCCCGGCCGGGCGCCGGGCCCGCGCCCTGATCACCGCCCGGCGGGCCGCCGCCGAGACCCCGGAGAGGCTGCCATGAGCCGGACGGGTGCCGGCCGGGCCCGGCTGACGGCCCGCGGGGTGGTCCGCCGGTACGGCGGCATCGAGGCCGTCGCCGGGGTGGACCTCGCCGCGCCACCGGGGCGGATCACCGCGCTGATCGGGCCGAACGGCGCCGGCAAGAGCACCCTGTTCGACTGCCTGGCCGGGACGGTCCGCCCGGACGCCGGCCGGGTGCTGCTCGGCGGCCGGGACGTCACCCGGCTGCCCACGCACACCCGGGTCCGGCTCGGTCTGGCCCGGACCTTCCAGCAGATCGCCGTCTTTCCGACCCTCCCGGTCGCGGACAACGTCCGGATCGGTGCCGAACAGCGGCACGGCCACCGCCCGGACGCCCGCGCCGTCGACGCCGCGACGGCGCGGGCGCTCGCCCTGTTCGGGCTCCAGGACCTCGCGGCGCAGCCGGCCGGCGACCAGCCGACCGGGGTACTGCGCCTGGTGGAGCTGGCCCGCGCGCTGGCGGGCGACCCCCGGGTGCTGCTGCTGGACGAGCCGGCGGCCGGCCTGGACACGGCGCAGACCGCCCGGCTGGTCACCGTCCTGCGCGGCCTGGCCGACCGGGGCATGGCGCTGCTGCTGGTCGAGCACGACCCCGACCTGGTCCGCGAGCTGGCCGACACCGTGTACGCGATGGCCGGCGGCCGGGTGGTGGCCCGCGGCCCGGCGGCCGCGGTGCTCGCCGATGCCGGGGTGACCCGGGCGTGGGGCGGGGCGGGACCGGTCGCGGGGCCGGTCGCGGGACCCGGGGCGGGGCCGGTCCCGGGGCCCGGGCCGGGCGCCGGATGAGCGTCGAGGCCGCGCTGTCCGCCGCCCGCGTCCGGTACGGGCCGCTGGAGGCACTGCACGGGGTGGACCTCGCCTTCCCGGCCGGCGCGGTCACCGTGCTGCTCGGCCGCAACGGCTCCGGGCGGACCAGCGTGCTGCACGCCCTGGCCGGGGTGGTCCGGCTCGCCGCCGGCCGGGTGGTCTGGCGGGGGCGGGACGTGACCGCGCTCGGCGTCCACCAGCGGGTCCGGCTGGGGCTGACGCTGGTGCCGGCGGAGCGGGCGGTGTTCGCCTCGCTCACGGTGGCCGAGCACCTCGGGCTCGGCGGGGGCCCCGCCGCGGAGGCGCTCGCGCTCTTCCCCGAGCTGACCGCCCTGCTGCCCCGCCCGGCCGGGGCGCTCTCCGGTGGACAGCAGCAACTGGTGGCCGTGGCACGGGCGTTGACCGCACGGCCGGGCCTGCTCCTGCTCGACGAGCCGGACCGGGGGCTGGCGCCCGCCGTCGCCGCCCGGCTGCACGCGCACCTGCTCCGCACCGCCGCCGCCGAGGGCCGGACCGTCGTCCTGACCGCGCAGTCGCTCCCCCGCAGCCTGGCCGGCGCGGCCGTGGTCCATGTGCTGCACCGGGGCGAGGTCGGCTTCTCCGGGGAGCCCGCCGAGCTGGGCGGGCTCCCGCCCGGGGCGGGCCGACCGGTCCGGCGCTCGCCTACTGCGCCAGGTAGCCGCCGTCCACCGGGAGCACGGCTCCGGTGATGAAGGAGGCGTCGTCGGAGGCCAGGAAGAGGACCGCCGCGGCCACCTCCGCGGGGGCGCCGAGCCGGCCCATCGGGTGCCGCTGCTCGATCGCCGCGAGGTACTCGGGACCGCCCGGCTCGTCCCGCAGACGGCGGACGCGCTCGGTGGTGATGGTGCCGGGCGCGACGGCGTTGACCCGGATGCCGCGGTCGGCCCACTCGACGGCGAGGTGCTTGGTCAGGCCGGACGCGACGAACTTGGCGGGCCCGTAGACGGCCTGGCCGCGCTGGCCGGCCTCGCCGGAGATGGACGAGACGCAGACGATCGCGCCACCGGCCCCGCCGGGCCCGGCCATCGCCTCGATCGCGTACTTGCAGGTCAGGAACATCCCCCGGCCGTCGACGGCCATCACCCGGTCCCAGTCCTCGGCGTCGGCCTCGGTGATCTCCATCAACGGGAGCACCCCCGCGTTGGCCACCAGGACGTCGATCCGGCCGTGCCGCTCGACGGCGGCGGCGATCATCCGGCGGGCGTCGTCGTCGCGGGAGACGTCGCCGACCACCGTGCTGACGGCCTGCGGCAGCTCCCCCGCCAGCCGCCGCAGACCCTCGGCGTCCACGTCGGTCGCGACCACCGACGCGCCCTCCCGGGCGAAGCGTTCGGCCACCGCGCGACCGATCCCGCTCGCCGCCCCCGTCACCACGCACGACTTGCCCGCCAGCCGCCCGGCGCCCGGCGTAGCCGGGGGATCGATCGCATCAGCCATGACACCGGACTCTACCGATCGAGCGTCAGATTGCGCCGCACGCCGTTCAGTTGGGCACCGGAAGAAACCTCTTCACCGCTCGGCGGGTGGACGCCCGGGCATCCGTGGCCACCGCCGGTCGCACCAACAGCATTCCGAGGAACTCACCGACCACCGATCGCCCGATCGCCCGTCCGTCCGTCCGTCCGTCCGTCCGTCCGCAGCCTCCCGACCCGGGCCGGTCGGACCGCACCGGGCCGCCCGCACACCCGGCCCACCCCCTTACTCGAACGGGTGGGCGCAGCCCGGCCCCGGCGTCAGCCGACGGCGAGCACGATCTTCCCCCGGACGTGCCCGGCCTCGCTCACCCGGTGCGCCTGCGCCGCCTCCGCCAGCGGGAACACCTCGTGCAGCGGCAGGTCCAGCGTGCCCTCCTCGTACAGCGCGAGCGCGGCGGCCAGCGCCGGACCGTGGTGGTGGACGGTCTCCGAGCCGCCGCTGAACCGCACCCCGTGCTCGGCGGCGCCCGCCCAGTCGGCGATGGTCAGCACCCGCCCGGCCCCGCCGACCAGCTCGATCGAGAGCGGCAGGACGTCGCCCTGCCCGGCGGCGTCCAGCACCCGGTCCACCCCGTCCGGCGCCACGGCCCGCACCCGCTCGGCCAGCCCGTCGCCGTACGTCACCGGGATCGCGCCCAGGGCCCGCAGCCGTGCGTGGTTGGACTCGCTCGCGGTGCCGATCACCCGGATCCCGCGCGAGCGGGCGAACTGCAGCAGGACGGTGCCGACCCCGCCCGCCGCGCCGTGCACCAGGAGCGTCCCGCCGCGCTCCACGTCCAGCAGGGCGAGCGAGCGCCAGGCCGTCTCGGCCGCCACCGGGATCGCGGCGGCCTGCTCCCAGCCCAGCGCGGCCGGCTTGCGGACCACCTTGCCGGCGTCCAGCAGCGCGTGTTCGGCGTACCCGCCGCCGCCGTCGGTCGGGCCGAGCACCTCGTCGCCGGGCGCCCACCGCGTCACCCCCGCGCCGACGGCCTCCACCACGCCGGCCAGCTCGTAGCCGGTGACGTGCGGGAACGTCACCGGGAACAGCTCGGCCATCGCGCCGCTGCGCAGCTTGTGGTCCACCGGGTTGACGCCCGCCGTGCGGACGGCGACCCGCACCTGGCCGGGGCCCGGGGCGGGCAGGTCGATCTCGATCGGGTGCAGCACGTCCGCGCCGCCGAACGCGGAGAAGCCGATGGCCTTCGTCATGGGAGTCCCACTGTCCTTCACTGGTCGGGGAGTTCGTCTTTCTGACCTCTCCAGCCTGGTACCGGCGCGGCTGCTGACCGGCCCGTCGTTCGGCCGGTTCGACCTGGCCGAACGGCCGGGCGCGGGCGCGCACCGCGCGGCTAGGCTGGATCGCATGGCGGACAACGGGGCGGGCGGCGGCGTGGTGGGCAGCGCGGTGGGCGACGGGGCGGCCGTGGACGGCGCCGAGCAGCGGCAGCGCGGCTGGGAGCGTCCCGAGGACGTGCTCGCGCAGGCCGTGGACATCCTGCGGGCACCCCGGCCGAACATCCTTCCGCGCTTCTCCCGGCTGCTCGCCGATCTCGTCCCGCACACCGCCGTCGCCCAGCTCAGCGGTGTCTGCACGCACTCCCCCACCAACGCATTCGGTCCGACCGGGCTGGCCGGGCGGATCGCCAGCCTGGAACTGGCCCACCTGGCCGAAGCGGTGACGCCCGGTCGGCCCTGGCAGGGCGAGGCGGTGCTGGCGGGCCGGCCGCGACCGGCCGTCGCGGTCGCCGCCGCCCCGGCCGGCAGCAACGGCGCGCTGCTGGTGCTGGTCCGGCCGAGCGCCGAGCTGCTGCCCGACCGACCGCTCGCCGTCCTGCAGCAGCTGTGGGAGCTGGTCACCACCCACTCCCACCACCGGGCCGCCGACGCCGCCCCCGTGCACGCCGCCGCCTCACGGGCCTCCGCGGGTGCCCGGGCCCGCGCGATCGCCGAACTCAGCGGCGCGCACGCCTCGGCGCTCTCCGCGATCCTCGCGCCGCTGCGCTCCGCCGCCCTGGACGACGCCACCGCCCGCCGCAGCGCCACCGAGCTGGCCGTCGGCGCCCTGCTGGACCTGCGCGCGGGCGCCGAGCTCGACCGGACGCTGAGCGAGGAGCCCGCCGCCACCGCCTTCGCCCGACTCGCGGACGAGCTCCGCCCGTTGCTGCGCCACAGCCCCGTCCGGCTCGACCTGCTGCCCCCGGCCGCGGGCGAGCGGTCCGTCCCGGCCGACACCGCGCACGCCGCCCGGGCGGCCGTCCGGGCCACCGTGCTCACCATGATGGAACAGGACGGGCTGACCCGGCTGCACGTGAGCTGGCAGTTCGTCGCGGACGGCGTGCGGGCCGTGGTCCGCGACGACGGCCCGGGCCTGCTCACCGCCGACGCCCTGGCCGCGCACCGGACGTCGGACCGGATCACCGCCCTCGCGGGCCGGCTCGCCGTGGACGCCGTCCCCGGCTGGGGCACCACCGTCACCGTCGACCTGCCGCTGACCGAGCCGGCCGCCACCGGCGGACCGGACCCGCTGGCGGGGCTGCAGCCCAGGGAGCTGGACGTCCTCGACCAGCTCGCCCGGGGCCGGCGCAACCGGGAGATCGCCCGTGCGCTGCTGATCAGCGAGTCCACGGTGAAGTTCCATGTGGCCAACATCCTGGCCAAGTTGGGCGTGTCCTCGCGCGGCGAGGCGGCCGCCCTGGCGCACGGCGCCGGCATGCCCGCCCCGGCCACGCTGTACGCGGCCTCCTGACCGGCCGGCCTCCTGACCTGCCGGGCGCCGCACCGCCACACGGGAGCGCCGCCGCACCGCAGCACCACCGCACGGGGCCGCCGCACCGGGCGGGTCCGGCTCCACCCGTGACCGGTCGGGCGCGCCGTAGGCTCGCCCCATGACCGCCTCCGCCACCTGGGACCCCACCGCCGCCGGGGTACTGCAGCTGCCGTCCGGCCGACTCGTCCGGGGGCGCGGTCTGCTGCGGCCACTGCCGCCCGGACCGCAGCCCGCCTTCGGCCTCTACCTGTTGGGGCGCCGGCCGCCGGCCGTGCCCTGGGCGAGCCGATGGCTGCGCTGGCCGGACTTCCGGCTGCCCGCCGACCGGGCCGAGGCGGCGCAGGCCTTCCGGGAGGTCTGGGAGCGGTCGGCCGCCGAGCGGGTCGAGCTGGCCTGCGCCGGCGGGCGCGGGCGGACGGGCACCGCGCTGGCCTGCCTGGCCGTGCTGGACGGGGTGCCGGCCGCCTCGGCGGTGGCCTACGTGCGGGAGCACTACGACCGGCACGCCGTCGAGACGCCCTGGCAGCGCCGGTTCGTGGCCCGGTTCCACTGACAGCACGCCCGTGCGCGGGCCGGCCTCGGCCCCCGGGCCCCAGCCTCCGGACCCCGGGCCCCGGGCGACCGGGCCTCAGACCCCGGGCGGCGGGCCCAGGACGACGAAGCTCAGGTCCGGCCGGCCGCCGGGGGTCAGGACCTGGGCCACCGTCTCGATCGGTTCGGACGACAGGTGCGGCAGCCGCAGGCCGAAGCGGTCCCCGTCGCGGTTCGCGACCACGCAGGCCCGCCCCGCCCAGAGCCGGCGGCAGAGCGGATCGCGCAGGACGTCGGTGAGCAGGGCGACCACCGCCTCGTCACCCGGGTAGCGGGCCAGCGCGAAGCGGATCATGGCGAGGGTCATCCGGGCCTGCCACGTCCAGTCGGCGACCTGCTCGCGGGCCTCCGGGGCGGTCAGCACCCAGCGGGCGAAGTTGGCCCCGGGGTGGCGCATCCAGGGGAACCACTCGGCGGCGGCCCGGTTGTGGCCGACGATGGTCCAGGCCCGGTCGGCGAGGAAGGCCGGTCTCGGCATCTGGCGGTCGACCAGCTCCTGGAGGGGGTGCAGGTCCTCCGGGCGCGCCGGGCCGGCGGACGGGGTGCCGCCCATGGCGTAGAGGTAGAGGGTGGCGCGCTCGTCCGCGTCGAGCAGCAGCACGTCGGCGAGCAGCGCCAGCAGCCTGGGGTCGAAGCGGGCCGTGCCGCCGCGCTCCAGGTCGCGGTACCAGCGCTCGCTCATGCCGAGCCGGGTGGCGACGACCATCTGGGGAAGCGGCTTGGCGAGCCCCATCCGCAGGCCGGCCCGGCCTCGCCAGTCACGCAGCAGACTGGCGAGGCCGGGGAGTTCGGCGGTGGTGGACTCTTCGTGATCGAGGGGGATGGGGATGCTCAGTGCCTCGCGCAGCACCATGACTCACTCCGGTCTGTTCCTGCATTCGACGATGACGGTCCCGGGGGACGTGTCGAAGTTCGGGGCAGCCCGAAGAGCCGGTGGAACTGATCGTTCGTCAGTCCGGTCGGCGATGACAAGTCCCTTGACTGAAAGCTCGGTTCAGCGGGACGACCGACATCGGAACGGCAGACCGGGGAACATCGCGACTGAGCGCTGCAACAAGAAGTCCACCCCCCGGTGTGCCCGCGTGGCCCTTGACACGCTCTAGGGGGACTGTACTTCCTTGGCTGTGCTCGTTCAAGCAACGGAGAGTGACATCAGCCGGTCAGCGCCTCCGAGGCGGGTGTCGGCGAGGCCTGGACGGCGGTGCGGCCGGCGAGCACCGTGACGGTGGTCGCGCCCGCGAACAGCGCGGCGAGCAACACCCAGCCGACCGCGCCGGCCGGCAGCAGCAGGCCGGTGGCCAGGAACGGGCCGACGATCAGCTGCGCGCTCATGCCCGTGCTGAAGAGCGACAGGTAGCGGGAGCGGCCCACCGGGGGCGACAGCTCGTACGAGATCTCCCAGCGCGAGACGGCGTGCAGGTTCTCCCCGACGGTCAGCAGCGCGACGGCCACCACTGCGGCCGCCAGCGCCAGGTACTTGCCGCGGCCGTCGGCGAAGGCGAAGAACGCGCAGGCCAGCACCAGGAAGAGGCAGGCGATCCGGAGCATCCGCAGCGCCTTGGTGAGCCCCTGGGCGAAGCGGGCCACCGAGAGCTGGAGCACCACGGTCAGCACCGTGTTGATCGCCAGCAGCGCCGAGCTGGCACTGGCCGGCAGTCCGGCCCGCTCCACCACCCAGAGCGGCAGCAGGATGAAGAGCACGCAGTCGTGCAGCATCAGCACCGCGTTGGCGGCCGTGACCAGCAGGAACCGCCGGTCCCGGTAGGGCGAGCCGGAGCCGCTCTCCGCCCCGGCCTCGGCGGGCGCGGCGGCCTGCGCCGGGGCCGCCGATCCCGCCACCCGGCCGGCCCGCACCACGGCGAGCGCGACGGCGGCGAAGGCGACGGCGTTGAACAGGAAGAGCGCGACGAAGGCGGCCCGGGAGTGCGCGGCCTGCACCAGGGCGGCCAGCAGGAAGCCGGCGGTGAGGCCGATGTTGGTGATGGCCCGCAGCGAGGCCATCGTCTTCGTCCGCTCGGCGGCCCCCTCGAACTCTCCGACGATCACCTGGAGCAGCGGCGAGCAGGCCCGGGCGGCGGCGATGGTCAGACAGGTGACGACCAGGTAGCCGGCGTAGCTGCCGACCAGGGCGTACCCGATGAAGCCGGCGCCCCGGACCAGCGTCAGCGCGACGTAGACCGGCCGGGCGCCGAGCCGGTCCGCGAGCGGCCCGAAGACCAGCGGGCTGAGCAGCCCGGCGATGTTGGCGGCGGCGATCGCGGTGCCGACCGCGACCGCGGTGATGTCGAGGTAGCGGACGAAGTAGAGCGTGGCGGTGGCCAGGTAGAGGCCGTTGGCGACCGCGTCCACGGTGGTGCCGGCGGCCATGATCCGGCCCTGCCGGGAACCGGGCAGCAGCGTGGCGGTCAGCCGGCGCAGCAGCGTGGCGGCCCGGGGCGGGGCGTCCGTGGCCGTCATGCCGGCTCCACCGTACGGGCCGGCTCCACCGTGAAGCGGACGGAGTCGGCCAGCTCGCGGGCGAGCTTGCGGGCCTGGTCCGCGGTGTCGGCCCCGACCACGATCACGCCCACCCGGTCCGCCGAGGTGCGCAGCGGCCGGACGGTGCCGCCGGGCGCGACGGTGAGGTCGGCGAAGAGCACGTCCGGGTGGCCCGCGGCCTCCGCCCACCCCTCGACCGAGGTGACCAGGCCGGGCGGCGGGGTGAGGTAGCGGGCGGCGGCGGCCCGGGTCGGGGTCGGCGCGGCGTCGGCGCGCGGGAGGCCGAGCAGGTCGTCGTAGAGGAGGCCGAACAGCTCCAGGCCCGGGACGACGTGGGCGAGCATCCGGTGGATCCAGTCGCCGCCGAACCGCCCGTGCACCTCGCCGAGCACGATCCCGTCCGGGCTCAGCCAGAGCTCGACGTGGAAGGCGCCGGAGCGCAGGCCCAGGACGGCGAGCGCCGCCTTCACCTGACGCTCGATCTCCTCGCGCTGCACGTCGGGGAGTTCGGCCGGGAGGATGTGGCCGACCTCGACGAAGAACGGCGGCTCGACCTTCTCCTTCTCGGTCACCGCGATGACGACCGGCTCGCCGCCGAGGAAGAGGCCTTCGACGCTGTACTCGGCCCCCTGGACGAACTCCTCGACCAGGAAGGGGCCCTGGCCGGGCAGCAGGGCGATCGCGGCCGGCAGTCCCTCCGGTCCGGTGATCCGGCTGACGCCCGTACTGCCCATCGCGTCACGGGGCTTGACGATCCACGGCCCGGTGGACCCGTGCAGGAAGGCCGCCGCCTCCGCCAGGTCGGCGCAGAGTTCGACGGCGGGCTGCCGGAAGCCCGCGGCGGCCAGTGCGGCCCGGCAGGCGTCCTTGGTGCGCACCCGCCGGACGGCCTCGGGCGGGTTGCCCGGCAGGTCCAGGGCCTCGGCGGTCTCGGCGGCGGCCACCTGGGCCATCTCCTGCAGGGCGAGCACGGCGTCGAAGCGCTCACCCTCGCCGGCCCGGTCGCGCGCCCAGGCGGCCGCCTCGCCGGGGCGGGCGAAGTCCACCGCCGAGACGGCGCCGGCCTGTTCGGTCACCCCGGGGGTGGCGGCGAGGACGGCCTCCTGGTTGGTCAGGTGGGTCCGCAGCCCGCGCGCGTGGGCCTGGTCCAGGGCGAGCTTCGCCATGTCGAGGCCGAGCGGCACCGCCCGTACCCCGCCGACCAGCAGCAGCTTCAGGGGGGTTGGTTCTGCGGGCATACGAGGGCTCCTTGCGTGCGTGGTGCGGGGGTGGTGCTTCAACTGGGCAGGAAGTACGGCGGGTTCAGGCGGGTTCAGGCGGCTTCGGCCTCGGCGTCGGCGTCGAGCTCGACCAGCACCTGTTCGGTGGCCACCAGGTCGCGCACGGCGCACCGGATCCCGGTGACGACGCCGGAGAAGGGAGCGAGGATGCGGTTCTCCATCTTCATCGCCTCGACGATGACGAGGGCGTCGCCCTCCTCGACCCGGTCGCCGACCTCACAGAGCAGCCCGACCACCGTGCCCGGCATCAGCGACTTCACGGCGTTGTCGGCGGCCCCGGAGCCGCCCTCGGCGAAGCTCTGGGCGGCCAGCGCCACCCGGTGCCCGTCGATGGAGAGCTCCCAGCCGGTGGTGCTGCGCAGACCGGTCCACCGCCGGTCGCCGACGGTGCCCCGGAGCAGGCCCGGGTGGCCCGGCACGGTGGCGACGGTGACGGTGAACGGGGTGGACTCCACCTGGACGTCGACGGCGCCGCCGCGCCGGCCGGTCAGCCCGGCCTGGACCGTCCGCCGCCCGTGGCGCAGCACGACCCGGCCGAACGGCGCGACCGGGTCCAGCCGGTGGCGGTCGAACGGGCCGACGACACCGTGCCACGGGGAGGCGGGGGCCTCGCCGAGGGGCGGGAGCTGCATCGCCGCCGCGCAGGCCGCGGCGGCCAGGACGCGGTCGGTCCGGTGCGCGGGGCCGGCCGGCCCGCCCTGCTCCGACGGCCCGGCCGGGGCGGCGACCAGGGTGTCCACCAGGTGGGTGTCCATCCGTCCGGCGACCACGGCGGGTGCCTGGAGGAGTTCGGCGAGGAAGCCGAGGTTGGTGGTCAGCCCGGGCAGGGCGGTGTCGCGCACGGCCGGGAGCAGCCGGCGCAGTGCGCTCGGGCGGTCCGGGCCGTGGGCGATCAGCTTGGCGAACATCGGGTCGTAGAAGGCCGGGACCTCGGCCCCGCCGCCGAACGCCGCACCGTCGAAGGCGCCGCCGAAGGCACTGCCGCCGGAGGCGGCGCCCCCGGCCGGCCCGTCGAGGGCCGGGTCGTCGAGGAAGCGGTCCGGACCGCCGGAGCCGGGCGAGGACGCGCCGTACCCCGACCCGGTGTCGTCGAACGCCGCCTCCACCCGGATGCCGGCCGGCCAGCGGACGGCGGCCGCCCGGCCCGGCGCGGGCCGGAACCCGTCGGCCGGGTCCTCGGCGTAGACGCGGACCTCGACGGCGTGGCCGGTGGCGGTGATCTCGTGCTGTTCGAGCGGCAGCCGCTGCCCGTCGGCGACTCTCAGCTGCCACTCCACGAGGTCGACGCCGGTGATCTCCTCGGTGACCGGATGCTCCACCTGGAGGCGGGTGTTGACCTCCAGGAAGTAGCAGCGGTCGGCCGCGTCCAGGATGAACTCGAAGGTGCCGGCGTTGACGTAGCCGAGCGACCGGGCGCCCCGGACGGCGGCCTCCAGCAGCTCCGCCCGGACGGCGTCGGGCAGGTTGGCGGCCGGGGCCTCCTCGACGATCTTCTGGTGGCGGCGCTGCAGCGAGCACTCGCGCTCGAAGAGGTGCACCACGTTCCCGTGCCCGTCACCGAAGACCTGCACCTCGATGTGGCGGGGCCGCTCGACGTACCGCTCGACCAGCAGCCGGCCGTCGCCGAAGCTGCTGCGGCCCAGGCGGACGGCCTCGGCCACCGCCTCGGGCAGGTCGGCGGCGGCGCGGACCACCTGCATGCCCTTGCCGCCGCCGCCCGCGACGGGCTTCAGGATCACCGGGTAGCCGATCCGCTCGGCGTCGGCCAGGATCTCCTGCTCGGACTCGGTGGCCGTCCCGGAGCCGGGCAGCACGGGGACGCCGGCGGCGGCCATCAGCGCGCGGGCGGTCGACTTGTCGCCCATCGCGGTGATGGTCGCGGACTCCGGGCCCACCCAGACCAGACCGGCCTCGGCGACGGCCGCCGCGAAGCCCGGGTGCTCGGAGAGGAACCCGTAGCCGGGGTGGACGGCGTCGCAGCCGGTCCGGACGGCGGCGTCGACCAGCGCGCCGACGTGCAGATAGCTCTCGGCGGCCGCGGCGGGGCCGATCCGGACCCGCTCGACGGCGCCCGCCAGGTGGGCCGAGAAGCGGTCGGCGTCGGAGTGGACCGCGACGTACTCGATGCCGAGCCGGCGGCAGGTGCGGGCGATCCGCCGGGCGATCTCGCCGCGGTTGGCGATCAGGACACGCTTGATCATTTCCGTCATCACATCCTGAACACGCCGAAGCGCGTCTCCTGCTTGGGGGCGTCGGCGGACATGGCCAGGCAGAGCGCCAGCCACTCACGGGTCTCGGTCGGGTCCACCACGGCGTCCACCCACATCCGGGCGGCGTAGTAGAGCGGGTGGGACTGGCGCTCGTACGTCTCGATGATGGGGCGCCGGATCGACTCCTCCTCCTCGGGGGAGAGGACCTTGCCCTCCTTGGCGAGCTGGTCGCTGCGGATCAGCGCCATCACCGTCGCGGTCTGCTCGGCGCCGACCACGGTGGACTTGGCGCTCGGCCACATGGCCATCAGCCGCGGGCCCATCGAGCGCCCGCACATGGCGAGGTTGCCGGCGCCGTAGCTGCCGCCGATCACCAGGCTGAACTTGGGGACCTTGGCCGTGGAGACGGCGTTGACCAGCTTGGCGCCGTGCTTGGCGATGCCGTCGGCCTCGTACTCGGCGCCGACCATGAAGCCGTTGATGTTGTGCAGGAACAGCAGCGGGATGTCCCGCTGGGTGCAGAGCTCGATGAAGTTGGCGGCCTTCTGGGCGCTCTCCGGGAACAGCACCCCGTCGTTGATCACCACGCCCACCGGGTAGCCGCCGATGTGGCCGGTGCCGCACACGATGGTCGGGCCGAACCGCGCCCGGTACTCGGCGAGTTCGCTGCCGTCCAGCAGCCGGGCCAGGATCTCCCGGGCCGGGATGTGCTCGCGCAGGCTGGCGCTGACGATGCCGGGCAGCTCCGCCGGGTCGTACAGCGGCGGGCGCGGGGGCTGCGGCGGCGGGGTGAGGGCCGGGCGGCCGTCCCGCGCCATGATCTCCCGGACGATCGCCAGCGCGTGCTCGTCGCTCTCGGCGAGGTGGTCGGCCACGCCGCTGACCCGGGTGTGCAGGTCGGCGCCGCCCAGCGTCTCGGCGTCCACCACCTCGCCGGTGGCCGCGCGCACCAGCTGCGGGCCGCCCAGGAAGACCGTCCCGGTGCCGCGCACGATCACCGTCTCGTCGCACATCGACGGGATGTACGCGCCGCCGGCCGTGCAGTTGCCCATCACCGCGGCGATCTGCGGCAGGCCGGCCGCCGACATCTCGGCGATGTTCCGGAACATCCGGCCCAGGTGGTACTCACCGGGGAACAGCTGCTCCTGGAGCGGCAGGTAGACGCCGCCGGAGTCCACCAGGTAGATGCAGGGCAGGCCGTTCTCCCGGGCCACCAGCTGGGCCCGGAGCTGCTTCTCCACCGTCAGCGGGAAGTAGCTGCCGCCCTTGACCGTGGCGTCGTTGGCGAAGACCACCACCGGGCGGCCGCTCACCATGCCGATGCCGGTGACCAGCGCGGCCGAGGGCACGTGCTCGTCGTAGACCTCGTGCCCGGCCAGCTGGCCCAGCTCCATGAACGGCGTGCCCGGGTCGAGCAGTTGGTAGACCCGCTGGCGGGCCGTCAGCTTGCCGCGCTCGGTGTGGCGCCGGCGCGAGCGCTCGTCCCCGCCGGCGACGGCGGCGGCCCGGGCCCGGGCGATGACCTGCCGCTTCTCGTCGAAGGCCTCGACGTTGCGGCGGAACACCTCGGCGGAGGAGTCGATGTGCGAACGCAGGGCCGTCATCGCGGCTGCTCCTGCCCCGGCTCGCGCGCCGCCTCGGCGGCCAGGCCCTCGTTCAGGGCCCCGCAGAAGTCGCGGATCTCGGCCTCGGCCATGTTGGCGCGCAGCATCAGCCGCAGGCCGGCCTTGCCCCGGCCGATCACCGGGAAGAAGATCGGCGAGGTGTAGTAGCCGCGCTCCAGCAGCGTCCCGGCGAGGCGGATGGTGGCGTCCTCGGAGCCGATGTCCACGAAGCGGATCGGCAGGCCGTCGCCCTTGAAGGAGGTCTCCACCAGGGAGTCGAAGAGCGCGATGTTGCCCTGGAGCCCCTGCTGGAGCTCCTTGAGCTCCGGGGAGTCGTGCAGCTGCGCGGAGGCCATGATCGCGCCCAGCCCGGCGGTGTTGATGCGCTGCGACCACATCAGCGGGCCGCCGTTGCGCAGCGCGGTGTCGCGGCGCTGCTGCGAGCCGCCCGGACCGAGGAAGATCGCCCCGCCGGAGGCGCCGAAGCCCTTGTTGAGCGAGGTGATGATCAGCGTGCGGTCGTTCATCCCGCCGTTGGCCGCCATCGCCTCCAGCACCGCGCCGCGGCCGCGCTCGCCGACGGTGGAGACGCCGTGGGCCTCGTCGAAGAACAGGAAGAGCCCGTACTTCTCCTGGAGGCGCAGCAGTTCGGGGATCGGCGCGGCCCCGCCGGTGCTGTAGACGCCGTCGGCGACGTAGGCGACCTGCGGGTGCTTGCGGCAGAGGTCCTCCAGCGCGTCCACGTCGTTGTGCCCGATGGTGACGATCTCGGCCTCGTCGGCCACCGCGGGCTTCATCGCGTTGAGACAGAAGTGCGCGTTCTTGTCGAAGACCATCAGCGGCGGGACGCCGTCCGTCAGCAGCCCGGAGGCCAGCAGCGGCAGGCTCGCCCAGGCGGCGGCCGCGCAGGAGGCCACGGTCAGCGCCTCGACGTCGAACAGCTCGGAGAGCGCCGTCTCGGCGTCCCGCAGCGAGCCGAAGCGGATCCGCATCCGCGAGGTCGAGCTGTTGAGCGCCCCTTCGGCGAGCACCGCGTCGGCGGCCGCCCGCACGATCCGCGGGTGGGTGTCCAGGCCGAGGTAGGAGTACGAGGACATGTTCACGAACTCGTGGCCGTCCGCGAGCGCCCGGTGGCGGCCGTCGCCGAGACCGGACACCACGATGTCGAACATCCCGGCCTCGGCGGTGACCTCCCAGAAGTCGTGGCTGATCCGCGCGGACTTCTTGATGTTCATGTATGAGTGCACGCCAGATTCCTTGTTGAATTTCGGTACGGTAATACCGGGCCCAAGACCGGGCCTTTATCGGCATCGTCAATTCCGGGTGATCAGGCGTACTCGTGGAAACCACGTCCGGTCCGCCGTCCGAACAGGTCGACCTCGACCGTCCGGCCGCTCGCTTGATCCAGTGATCCCTGCACCGCTTGCCCTGCCGGCCCCCGGAGTCGCTCGCAATAGGTCCGAGGAGCTGCGCGCCTCCCCGGCGATTGAAAGAATTCAATACGCTGCGACGACTGTCAACCGGAAGATTTTTGCCGCCTCGCAAAACTGGACAGACCGCCATCCGGCGGGTGCACCGGAAATTATTTGCCGGTCGGTCCGCATTGACGCGCGCCGGATGACCCGGTCCGCTCCCGCCCGGCCCCTGCCGGATAATGGGGGGCGCCCGCCGGCCCACCCGTGTTACGTTCGGCGGGTCCGTACCGGACTCAGGACGAAGAGACTCGAGGGAGGTGGAACGGTGGCCACGGTGACGACGGCTGCGCCCGTGCGGCGCGGCGCCCGGACGACCGTCCTCATCCCCCGGGCCCTGGTCTGACCGCTTCCGCTCCCCGTTCCGCGGGGTGCTCCGGCGCTGGACCAGGCCCTTCACCCAAGGGTTTCACCGTGTCTTCTTCCCCTTCCTCCTGGCTCACCCGCGTCGAGACCGACGCCGACGTCCCGGCCGTCCAGGCCCTCACCCGCGCGGCGTTCGGCCGGCCCGCCGAGGCCGACCTCCTCGCCGTGCTCCGCACCGACGAGGGCTGGATCGACGGCCTCTCCGTCGTCGCCACCGACCCGGCCGGCATCCCGGTCGGCCATGTCGTGCTCAGCCGCGCGTTCATCGGTGACGTCCCGGCGCTCGCCATGGGCCCGGTCTCGGTCCGCCCGGACCATCAGCGCTCCGGCGCCGGCTCCGCCGCGGTCCTGGCCGCCCTCGACGCCGCCCGGGGCCTCGGCGAGCGCTTCGTCGTGCTGCTCGGACACCCGTCGTACTACCCGCGCTTCGGCTTCGTCCGCGCCTCCGCGCACGGGCTGGTCCTCACCGTCGACGCGCCCGACGAGGCGTGGATGGCGCTGAGCCTGGACGACCGGCACCCGCTGCCGTCCGGCACGGTCCGCTGGGCCGCGGCCTTCGGCATCTAGGGCCGGTCGCCGAGTTCCCTCCTGCGGTGCCTACGTAGGCCCGCGGACCGGGAACCGCCGGGCGGTGGCGCCGCCCCGGCGCCGCCACCCGGCGGTCACGGGGCCGTGGTGGTCGGGGCCGCCGTCGACGGGGCCGCCGTCGACGGGGCCGCGGTGGACGGACCGGTGCGGACGACGGCCTGGTCGCCGTGCGGGCCGAACAGGTGCAGGATCTCCACCGCGTGCGCGTCGGCCGGGCCGAACCAGTGCGGCTCGCCGGTGTCGAACTCGGCCACCTCGCCCGGGCGGAGGGTGAATTCGCGTTCGCCGAGGATGAGGCGGAGCTCCCCGGCGAGCACGTAGAGCCATTCGTAGCCGCCGTGGGTCACGAGCTTCGGTTCGCGGTGGGCGAGCACCTGCTTGAAGACCTGGACCCGGCCCGGGTACTGCGTCAGGGGCACCAGGACGTTGCCCCGCTCCCGGCGGTGGGGCTTCAGGTGGAGGCGCGGGTCCCCGGTGGCCGGCGCCGCGACCAGCTGGTCCAGGGCGACGCGGTGCGTGCGCGCGAGCGGGATGAGCAGTTCGAGGGTCGGGCGCCGTTTGCCCGACTCCAGGCGCGACAGCGTGCTCACGGAGATCCCGGTGGCCGCCGCGAGGGCCTCCAGGGTGAGCCCCCGGTCGCGGCGCAGGGCCCGCAGCCGCGGCCCGATGCCGGCCAGGATCTCCTCGACGTCGGCGTCCGCGGCTCCCACCGGGTCCACCGGGCCCGCCGGGTCCACCGGGTCCACGGGGTCGGTGCGGTGCATGGGGCTCCTCCGGTCCGTCCGGTCCGTCGGGGGGCCGGAGCGTTTTGCAGTCTTCGCAAAGTTCCTGGGCCGGTGCTGCCACCCGGTCCGAGCATGGGGCCGCAGACGATACCGAACCGAAGGTGGACCCGTGACCACGACAATCCTGGCCGATCGACCCGTACTGAGCACCCGCCGACGATGGACGGTGCTGGCCGTCTGCGCGCTGAGCATGTTCCTGGTCGGACTGGACACCACCATCGTCAACGTCGGCCTGCCCCAGATCGGACGCGGGCTGGGCGTGGGCACCAGCGGCCTGGAGTGGGTGGTGGACGCCTACACGGTGGTCCTGGCCGGGCTGCTGATCTCCGCCGGCGCCCTCGCGGACCGCTTCGGACGGCGGCGCGTCTTCCAGTGCGGGCTGGTCGTCTTCGGCCTCGCCTCGCTCGCGTGCGCGGTGGCCCCCTCGCTCGGCCTCCTCGTCGCGGCCCGGGCCGCCCAGGGGGTCGGGGCCTCGATGCTGAGCCCGGTGGCCCTGGCGATCGTGGTGAACACGATGCCCGACCCGCGCGAGCGGGCCCGGGCGATCGGCGTCTGGGCGTCCGTCTTCGGCCTCAGCATGGCGGCGGGGCCGGTCACCGGCGGAGCGCTCATCGCGGCGTTCGGCTGGCGTTCGGTGTTCTGGATCAACGCGCCGGTCGTCCTCGCCGCCCTGGTCCTGGTCGCGGTGCTCGTGCCGGAGTCGCGCGGCCGGCGCGCCCGACGGCTCGACCTGCCCGGCCAGCTGCTGCTCGTGCTGGCCCTGGGCACCTCGGTGGCCGTCCTCATCGAGGCGCCCCGGATCGGCTGGACCTCTCCCCCCGCGCTGGCCGGCTGCGTCGTGGCGGCGCTGGCCACCGCCGGGTTCGCCCGGGTCGAGCTGCGCCGGCCCGAGCCCCTGATGGACCTCGCGCTCTTCCGCCGGGCACCGTTCGCGATGGCGGCCCTGGGCGCCGTGGCCCTGTTCGTCGCGCTGAACGTGAGCCTGCTGCTCAACACGCTCTACCTCCAGCACGCCCGTGGCTGGACGGCACTGGCGACCGGCGCGGCGACGCTGCCGATGGCGCTCGGGGCCACCGTGTGCGCGCCCTGGTCCGGCGCCCTGGTGGGCCGGCTCGGGCCCCGACGTCCGCTGCTGCTGGCGGGCGCCTTCGTCGCCGCCGGCGGCCTCTGCCTGGTGCGGCTCGACCGGGACACCCCCGTCCTGCTGCTCCTGGCGGCCTACCTGCTCATCGGTGTCGGCTTCGGTTTCGCCAACGCGCCGATCACCAACACCGCGGTCGGCGGTCTGCCGCCCGCCCGGGCCGGGGTGGCCGGGGCGATCACCTCGACCGCGCGTCAGATCGGCGCGGCGATCGGCATCGCGGTCGCCGGGGGTCTGGTGGTGGGGGTCGACCCCGACGGCCTGGCCGGTGCCTCGCGGCCCGGCTGGCTGCTCGTGACGGCGTGCGGGCTGTTCCTCGTCGTCGTGGCGCGGGCCTCCGGCCCGGGGCAGCACGACAAGGGCGGGAGTCGATGACGACTCCCGCCCTTGTGAACCGAGCGCCGGGCCCGAATCGAACGAACCCTTCCCGCTGAAAGCGGGCGTGCTACCACTGCACCACCGACGCCTGACCGGCCTGGCCTTCGACCGCTTCCGCGATCTTGTCCTGCCGTCGAGGAAGAAACTACCAACGGATGATCGAAAGACGAAATCGGGGCCGCCGGCCGCCCCCTGACGCCTCGCCCGGGCGGTGCGTCAGGGGGCGGCCGGCCCCCGGCCCGGCGCGGTCGGGGGCTACGGCGCGACCGCGGACGGCGTGCCGCCGGTGAGCCGGAGCAGCTCGTCGTAGGTCATCGGCACCACGGTGTGCGGGTGCCCGGCGGCCGCCCAGAGCAGCTCGTACCCGGCCAGCGCCACGTCCACCACGGTACGCAGCGGGGCCGGGTGACCCACCGGGGCGACGCCGCCGATGGCCTGGCCGGTGGCCTCGCGGACCTCGGCGGCGCTCGCCCGGACGATCGGGCCGGTGCCCAACCGCTCGGCCAGGTACGCCGTGTCGACCCGGTGGGCACCGCTGGTCATGACCAGTAGCGGCGCGCCGTCGCAGCTGAACACCAGGCTGTTGGCGATGGCACCGACCTCGCAGCCGAGGGCGTCGGCCGCCTCGGCGGCGGTGCGGGCGGAGTCGGGCAGCACCTGGATCTCGCCGGGCAGTCCGGCCGCCGCGAGGGCGTCGGCGACCGCCTGGCTCCGGGTGGGAAGAGTGGGTGTCATACCGGCATCCTCCCGTACCCCCGGACCGCCCGGCCGACGGTACCCGGGACCGCCCGGACCCCGGCCGCGAGGACGCGGGCGTCCCGGCCGGGGGCGACCACGGGCCGGCCGTCGACCCCGGCCCCACGACCACCCGGACCCCGCCCCGGACCGGCGGCGGGGCGGCCGCGGACGCACCGGTCGGGCACCGGCCGCCCGGCCTTCCGGGCAGCCCGGGGTGCACGCTCCGCACACGATCACGCCGTATCGGCGACCGGCCGCGGGAGCTCCCGGGAGGCCGTTCCCCCAAGGTCCCTTCGTTCACTGATCATTAACTGCTCGATGACGGTGTGTTAAGACTGTGTGCGCACACCGTCCAGGCAGCGAACGGGTTTTCACTCCTATCACACCGTATGACTAGTATCACTTCGTCAAAAGCTCGTGCCCCCGGACGGTTCGACCCCACCAGGCCGGCCGCCAGTCCCAAGGAGTCAGCTCTGCGCGCGCGTGCGAATCGGCGGCCCCCGACGCCGAAGTCCCCCCGCAGGCGTCCGCGCCTGTCCCTGCGAACGGCGCTGCTCGTCCTGGCCGTCGTCCCCAGTCTCGCCCTCGCCGCCCTCTGGGCGGTCACCAGCGGCCAGACCTTCCTCGACTTCCAGCGCCAGGCGGCCCAGGGCCTGCTGGCCCAGAAGGCCGGGCAGCCGTCCAACCACGTCTACTACAACCTCCAGGAGGAGCGCCGGCTCAGCGCCGAGGCGCTCGCCCGGCCCGGCAGCGTCACCGACGCGCTGCGCCGCCAGCGCCAGCTCACCGACGACGCGGTGCGCCAGTTCCAGACGCTCTCCGGGGAGACCGCCGACAGCGCGCCCACCGAGGTGCGCACCGCGGTCGCCGAGGCCCGGCAGTCGATGGGCAGGCTCGCGGAGCAGCGGGCGGCGATCGACCGCGCCGCCGTCGACCAGCAGACGGCCTTCGCCTACTACACCGACCTGATCGCCGTCGACCTGCGGCTCTTCACCGCGCTGAGCCACGTCGACAACGGCGAGGTCACCTGGATCTCCAAGACCCTGGTGAACGCCTTCTGGGCCAAGGAGATGCTGGCCCGCGAGGACGCCGTGCTGGCCCGCGGCTGGCCGTCCGGCAAGCTCGCCGCCGCCGACTACCAGCAGGTCCAGCAGGCGATCGGCGCGCAGGAGCACCTGTTCACCGTGCAGGTCGTCCCCTACATCCCGGCCGGTGAGGCGGCGGCCTGGCAGGACGTCATGAACAGCCCCGCCTGGCAGGCCAAGTCCGCCGTGGAGCAGGCGCTGATCAGGGCCACCCCGGCGGACCCGAGCGGCGCCGTCAAGCTCCCGGCCTCCCAGGACCAGTGGCGCCAGGCGCTCGACCAGCTCAACCCGCTGCTGGTGACGGCGATCGAGACCCGCACCGACGGCATCGTCGAGGTCGGCAAGGGCTCCTTCCTCTCCCTGCTCACCGCCTTCGTGCTGACCACCGTCATCGGCCTGATCGCGGTCGTCGCGGTGATCCTCACCAGCTGGCGGCTGACCCGCTCGCTGCGCCGCCGGATCAAGGAGCTGCACACCCAGGCCGAGGAGCTGGAGCGCACCCTGCCCGAGGTCGTCGAGCGCCTCTCGCGGGGCGAGCAGGTCGACGTCGAGGCCGAGAGCCGGGCCATCACCGCCGACCAGCACGGCACCGACGAGCTGGCCCGCCTCGGCCAGGCGCTCAACCTGGCCCGCGCCTCCGCGCTGGAGACCTCCGTCCGCCAGGCCGACCAGCACCGCGGCTTCGAGCGGCTGCTGCAGCGCATCGCCCGCCGCACCCAGCTGCTGATCGGCCAGCAGCTGCGCAAGCTGGACGAGCTGGAGCGCAAGCACGAGGACCCCGAAGTGCTGGAGGGCCTGTTCGACCTCGACCACCTCACCGCCCGGCTGCGCCGCTACGAGGAGAACCTGGTCATCCTGGCCGGCGGCCAGCCGCAGCGGCGCTGGCGCAAGCCCGTCCCGCTGCTGGACGTGCTGCGGGCAGCGCAGAGCGAGGTGCAGGACTACCGGCGGATCATGCTGGACGTCGAGGGCCACCCGTGGCTCTCCGAGCGCGCGGTCGGCCCGGTCGCGCACGTGATCGCCGAGCTGATGGAGAACGCGGCGAGCTTCTCCAAGCCGCCGACGCCGGTGGAGGTCCGGGCCGCGATGGTCGGCCGCGGGCTCGCGGTGGAGATCGAGGACCGCGGCCTCGGCATGGACCCGGAGCAGTACGACGCGGCCAACGAGCTGATGAGCCGTCCGCCCCGGATGGACGTGCTGGCCCGGGCGGACGACATCCGCCTCGGCTTCTACGTGGTCTCCCGGCTGGCGGCCAACTCCCATCTGAAGATCGAGTTCCGGCCGTCGGCCTTCGGCGGGACGCGGGTGGTCGTGCTCGTCCCCGATGAGCTGGTCATCGACGGCGACGCCGGGCTGCCGGACGCCACCCCGGTCGAGCCGATCCCGCTCGCCCGGCGTCCCCACAAGGCGGGGCTGACCGCCCTCGGCGCGGGCCCGGAGCACGGTGCGCCGACGGACCCCGAGGCCACCGTGGCGACGGCGGTCGCGACGCCGACGCCGCCGGCGATCGAGCCGCCGGAGACCGTCCTGGTCTCCTCGGCCGCCGCGCCGAGTCCGGCCGAGGCGTTCGCGCACGTCGAGTACATCCAGCCGCCGGAGCCGGAGCAGCCGGTCGAGCACAGCTCCCCGGTCGACGGCACGGCCTACGGCAGCGAGGGGTACGCCACCACCGGGTACGCCACCACCGGGTACACCGCCGGCGGCTACGGCACCCCCGGCTACGGCGCCGACGGCTACCGCGCGGACGGCCACGGGACGGACGGGTACCGCACCGACGGGTACCCGGCGGACGCCTACGGCGGCTCGTACGACCCGTCGGCCCCCGGCGCCGCCGGGTACGACGCGCCCGCCGACGCCGGCCCGGCCCACCCCGCACCGACCGGCGACGCGCCCGCCCAGGAGGCCCCCGCGCCCGGCCCGCCGGCTCCGGACGCCCCCGCCTACCCGGACATCGCCTACGCCAAGGTGTCGCCCGCCGAGGCCCCGTACGCCGACGAGCAGTACCGCCCGGCCGACCACTACCGCCTCGCCGAGCGGCGCGAGTACGCCTCGACGGTGCCGCTCACCGCGCCGGCCGGCGGGCAGGCACCGCTGCCGCAGCGGGTCCGCCAGGCCAGCCTGGCCGCCGAGCTGCGCGTCCCGCCACCGCCGGAGGCCGTCGGCGAGCGCGTCACCGGTGCGCCCGGCATGCCGGGCTCGTTCGGCACGCCGATCGGGTCGGCGAGCGTGTTCCAGCGCCCCGCGCGCCGCTCGGGCGCGGCGATCGGCGCCTTCCAGCGACAGTCCCGGGTGGCCCGCGGCCAGGACTCCGGCGAGGTCCACCTCCCCGACCACGGCGTCTTCACCGACCGCCGCTCCCGCCCGGCGCCCCCCACCGGCCCCACCGGCTCCCCGACTCCCGCGCAGGACCCGTCCCCCTGGGCCCTCCCCGCCGCGGATCCCCGAACCACTAGGACGGATGACCAGCCATGAACCGTACGATCGCCACCCACCAGGACCTGGACTGGCTGCTGGACGGACTCGTCGACTCGGTGGCCGGGACCAGAAACGCCGTGCTGCTCTCCGACGACGGCCTGGTCGTCAGCCACTCCCGCACCATCGAGCGGGCCGACGCCGAGCGGCTGGCCGCCGTGGCCACCGGTCAGCAGAGCCTCGCCCGGGGCGTCGGCCAGCTGTTCGACGGCGGGCCGGTGCACCAGGTGATCGTCGAGCTGTCCGAGGTCTGGCTGTTCATCATCGCCGCCGCGCAGGGCACCCACCTGGCCGTGGTCGCCTCCCAGGAGGTGGACGCCGAGGTGATGTCGGTGGCCATGCACACCCTGGTCCAGCAGGTCGGCCAGAAGCTGAGCACGCCGGTGCGCAGCGAGTTCGACGCCTTCGCGGCCAGGAACCGGGGTTGATGCCCAGGTGATCCCGCACTGGAGCGAGGTGCCCGACGAGGACGAGGAGGACGGCTCCGGCACGATGGTGCGCCCGTACACCATCACCCGCGGCCGCACCGCGCCCGAGCGCGACGACCTCACCCTGATCACGGTGCTGACCACCGTCACGGACGAGGCCCGCGCCGTCCTGGCCCGGGGTTCGTCCCGGTCGGGGCCGCGCGGGCTCCAGCCCGAGCACCGGATGATCCTGGACCGCTGCCGGCGTCCGGCCGCCGTCGCCGAGGTGGCGGCCGCCCTGGACCTGCCGGTCTCGGTCACCAAGATCCTCCTGGGCGACCTGATCTCCCAGGGCCTGCTGCTGGCCCGGGCCCCGCTCTCGGTGGCCCGGGCCAGCGGGGGCGTGGACCTCGGCCTGCTGACGGCCGTTCGCGAAGGACTCCGGAGACTCTGAACCATGGCACCGACCGCACCCCTTCCCCCCTCCGCACCCGGCACCACCGCCGCGCCCTCCGCCGTGAAGATCCTCATCGCGGGCGGCTTCGGTGTCGGCAAGACCACCCTGGTCGGCTCGGTCAGCGAGGTCCCGCCGCTGCGCACCGAGGAGTACCTGACCCGCGCCAGCGTGGGCGTGGACGACCTGTCCGGCGTGGACAGCAAGGACACCACCACCGTCGCCCTGGACTTCGGCCGGATCACCGTCAGCCCCGACCTGGTGGTCTACCTGTTCGGCACGCCCGGGCAGGAGCGCTTCTGGTTCATGTGGAACGACCTGGTGAACGGCGCGCTCGGCGGCGTCGTCATCGCCGACACCCGCCGGCTGGACACCAGCTTCGCCTCGATCGACTTCTTCGAGAGCCGGGGCATCCCGTTCGTGGTGGCGATCAACTGCTTCCACGGGCACAACACCCGGACGCCGGACGAGATCCGGGCCGCGCTCGACCTGGACCCGCAGGTGCCGATGCTGCTCGGTGACGTCCGCGACCGCGGCTTCGGCCGCGACCTGCTGCTGGCCCTGGTCGACCACCTGATGGACCTCTCCGCCGCCCGGCCCGCGCCCGTCGGCTGATCCGGCCCGCCCCGCCCCGACCGCCCCCGACCGCCCCCACCGCTTCGACCCCTTTGGGAGAACCCCCCGTCATGACCTCACCCCTGCGCGTACTGATCCACGGCGGCGGCATCGGCGGCCTGACCCTGGCCACCGCCCTCGCCCGGCGCGGCCACCGGGTCGACGTGGCCGAGCTCCGCGACGGCCTGGAGGCGCTCGGCGTCGGCATCATCCAGCCCTCCAACGCCCTGCACGTGATGCGCGAGATCGGCGTGCTGGACGCCTGCCTGGCGGCCGGCTTCGAGTGGGAGGTGCTGACCATCTGCGACCCCGCCGGCGCCACCCTCGCCAAGATCCCGCAGCCGCGGATGGGCGACGCCCCGTCCAACAACGGCATACCGCGCCCCGCCCTCGCCGAGGTGCTGAGCGGCGCCGCCACCGCGGCCGGTGCCACGCTCCGCTTCGGCACCACGATCACCGACCTCACCGACGACGGCGCGGGCGTGGACGTCGTCCTGAGCGACGGTCACCGCGACCGGTACGACCTGGTGGTCGGCTTCGACGGCATCGGCTCGCCGCTGCGCCGCCGGCTGTACGGCGACGCGTACCGGCCCGAGTACACCGGCTTCGCCAACTGGCGGGTGACGCTGCCGCGTTCCCCCGAGGTGCAGGGCGTGGTGATGTCCACCGGGAACCTGCGGGCGAAGGCGCTGCTGACCCCGATCACCGACGACCTGATGTACCTGGGTTCGGTGTTCGCCGAGCCGGAGGACTTCCGCCCGGACCCGGAGCGCGCCCACGAGCAGCTGGCCGAGCGGCTGGCCGGCTTCGGCGGCCCGGTCGCCGAGGCGCTGGCGCTGGTCACCGACCCGGCCGCGGTGGTCCACTCGCGGATCTCGCAGGTGAGCGTGGAGGAGCCGTGGCACGTCGGCCGGGTGGTGCTGGCCGGCGACGCCGCGCACGCCAGCACCCCGCACCTGGCGCAGGGCGCGGCGATGGCGGTCGAGGACGCGCTGGTGCTGGCCCAGAGCCTGGACGCCGTCGAGGACCCGGCCGAGGACCTCGCGGGGGCGCTCGCCGCGTGGGAGGAGCGCCGCCGGCCGCGCGCGATGTGGGTGCAGGCGCTGTCGCGGGCGGTCCTGAAGCAGGAGACCGGCACGCCGACCACCCCGGAGGAGGACGAGCTGCTGAAGGTCGGCATCCCGGGCGCCGCCCACGTCCTGGTCCAGCCGTACTGACGCCCGCGCGTCACCGACGTCACCCGTCAGCTCGACCGCGGCCCCGCCGTCACGACCGACCGGCCCCGCACGGGAACCCTCCCGTGCGGGGCCCCGTCGTCCGGTCCCGGCCCTGCCCGCCGGTGCGCGCCCCCTGTCGGCGGCCACCCCCCGCCCCTACACTGCGAGACCGGTCGATCACCGGGGATGACATTCGTCAGGGGTGGGTGGCATGAGCACCGAGGGTCTGAGACTTCCGCACGAGTACCGGGTGGCGAGCACGCGGATCGGGGGCTTCGCGTTCACCGTCCTGCTGTTGTCGTTCGGCGCCCTGCTGCCGCTCTGGGCCGACGAGGGCTTCTCCTCCGGGGTGAAGGGCGCCGGCACCCTGCTGATCCTGGGGCTCTGCCTGCTCCTGGTCGTCTCGGCCGCACAGGCCGCGACCGTGGTGACCGGGGAGGGCATCAGGGTCCGCGGGATGATCCGGCGCCGGCGGCTCGCCTGGGCCGAGATCGCGGAGATCCGCAAGCAGCCCAACCCGAACGCCCACATGGGCCGGGGCGCACCGCAGTTCTTCACCTACGCCCACCTCCGGGACGGCCGCAAGGTCCAGCTGCCGTTCGTGGACGACAAGCACGTCCTGGTGGACCGCGAGGTGGCCCGGCTGACCGAGGTCCTGGACCGGCACCGGCAGCAGCCCGGTGGCGCCGACTGACCGGCGGCCGCCGGCTCGCGCCCGGTGACCGCGGCGGGCCCGGCGCGGCGGGCCTCAGCCCAGCCGGGCCGCCGGGAGCGCCCCGGTGGGGAGCGGGCCGACGTCCGCCGGGTCCGCGAGCGCGGTGAGGTAGCGCTCGCGCGGGACGGCGGTGGCGCCGAGGGCGCGGACGTGGGGCGTGTCCCACTGGGCGTCCAGCAGCCGGCCGCCGGCCGCGGCGAAGCGGGCGGCGAGGTCGGCGACGGCGACCCGGCCGGCGTCGGGGCGGCGGTGGAACATCGAGTCGAGGCTGAGGACGGGGCCGGCGGCGACCCCGAAGACCCCGCCGATCAGCTCCTCGCCCTCCCAGACCTCGGCGCTGTGGGCGGCGCCGCGCTCCCGCAGTTCGAGCAGCGCGGCGCGCAGCTGCGCGGTGAGCCAGGGCGGCCGGCGCCCCTGCGCGCATTCGGCGAGGACGCGCTCGAAGACCCGGTCGGCGCTGGTCCACCACCGCCGGCCGTTGCGCAGCCGCCGGGCGAGCCGGCTCCCGAGCCGCACCCCGTCCGGGGCGATCACCGGGCGGGGGTCGGGCGACCACCAGGCGAGCGCGTAGGGGTCGTCCTCGGCGCCGGGCAGCAGTGCCACCTCCCCCGCCGCCACCGCCTCCTCGAACCGGGCCTCGTTGAAGGCGCTCGCGTAGTCGTCGGCGGCGGGCATCGGGAAGAGCCCGCGGCGGTAGGCGGCCAGCAGCACGTCCGCCCCGAGCCCCGCGCCGAACGCCACCGGCCCGTCCCCCGGTGCCCGCCGCAGGTCCAGCCGCTCGAACGCCCCGCCCGCCGCGCCGGCCCCGGCGGCCCCGAAGTCCCCGAAGTCCCCGACTGCCCCGCCGGCCTCGTCCGCCGCGCCCGGCCCGCTCACCGGCGGACCACCCCGACCGGCGGCGTCAGGAAGCCCTCCGCCGTCAACTGCTCCAGGTACCGGTCGAGTAAGGCGTCGTCCACCGCCGGCAGGTCGATCCCGCTGCCCACCAGCGCCTGTTCGGTGTTGGCCCGGTCGAACAGCGGGAACGTCGGGCGGAAGTACATCTCGCTGATGGACAGTTCGGTGCCCGGGCTGCGGTCCACGAAGAGCGGCACGAACGGGGTCATCGGGTGGGTGGGGTGCCCGGCGGCGAACCGGACGAGGTCCTCGACCCAGGCCTTGTAGGGCACTTGCTCCACCCGGTGGCCGCGCACCCGCAGCCGGTCGGCGAGGTCGGCGAGGACGGCCGGGCGCGGCGAGGTCACGTGGTAGACCTCGCCGATCGCGGGGGCGTGGCGGGCGATGTGCGCGACGGCGCGGCTGAACCGGTCGGCCGGGACGAAGTCGAGCAGCAGCCGGACGTCCGGGCAACTCCCGCTGTCCGCCATGTACTTGATCAGCGCGCAGATCTCGGTACCGGTGTTCATCACCCCGGTGGCGAGGTCGCCGGTGACGTCGTTCGTGCGCAGCACGGTGACCGGCAGCCCGGCCGCCGCCGCGTTGTGCAGCAGCTGCTCGGCGACCCACTTGCTCTCCACGTAGCCGACCGCGAGCCGCTCCGGGTGGGCCAGCGGCGTCCGTTCGGTCACCTCGCCGACGCCGGCCGGGCCGAAGCCGGCGAGCACGGCGAGCGTGGAGAGGTAGTGCACCGGGATGCCCCGCGAGTGCCCGGCCAGCCGGACGATCTCCCGGGTGCCGCCGACGTTGGGGCCGCGCAGCTGGTGGTAGGGGTAGATGAAGTTGACCTGCCCGCCGAGGTGGTGGATCGCGTCCAGGCTCTCGGCGAGCGACTGGAAGCGGTGCTGGGACAGTCCGAGCAGCGGTTCGGAGAGGTCCCCGACCAGCGGGACGACCCGGCTGTCCAGCACGTCGTGCCGCAGGTACCGCTGCTGGGCGGCGCGGATGCGCTCCACCGCGTGCTCCTCGTCGGGGGCGCGGACCAGGCAGTGGATGCGGGCCCGGGTGGTGGCCAGCAGGGCGTCGAGCAGGTGGGCGCCGCAGAAGCCGGTGGCGCCGGTGAGCAGGATCTCGGCCGGCTCGGCGCGCGAGGGGGCCGGGCGCCAGGACTGCCGGACGGGGGTGCCGAGTTCGGCCTCGGCCGTCCAGTCGACGGCCGTCTCGCCGAAGCCGTTGCCGCCGGAGCGGGCGCTCTGGGTGGCGATCGCGAAGGCGCGCAGGGTGGCGTCGCGCAGCAGGGAGCGGGTGAGGAAGCGGATCCGGGTGACGTCGATGCCGAACATGATCCGGGCCCGGGCCAGCATCTCCATGGCGAGCAGCGAGTTGCCGCCGAGGGCGAAGAAGTCGTCGGCCGGTCCGACCTCCTCGACGCCGAGCAGCTCGGACCAGAGGTGGGCGACGGCGGGCTCGATGGTGCTCCCGCTGCCGCCGAGGAGCGAGCCCGCGCCGCGGCGCGGGCGCTCGGCCCCGTCGGCCGGGGTGTCGCCGCCACGGGCCTCGACCGCGTGCCGCTCGCCGCCGCCGCCGTCCCGCCGCTGGAGCTGCGGCGCGGTGCGCGGCAGCCGGCGCCGGTCGATCTTGCCGGCGTCGGTGAGCGGCATGCTGTCGAGGAGGACGAAGTCGGCCGGGACCATGAAGTCCGGCAGCCGCTCGGCGAGGTACTCGCGGATCTGGGCGCGCCGGGCCTGGGCACCGGAGCCGTCCCGCCCGGCGAGCGTGTAGTAGGCGGTCAGGACGTGCGCGCCGTCGGCGCTGCCGTCGGCCGCGACCCGGGCCTGCCGGACGTCCGGGTGGGAGGCGAGGACCGCCTCCACCTCGGCCGGGTCGACCCGGTAGCCGCGGACCTTCACCTGGTCGTCGTAACGGCCGAGGATCTCCAGCTGGCCGTCGGCCCGCCAGCGGCCGGCGTCGCCGGTGCGGTACATCCGCTCGCCGGGGACGGGCGCGTAGGGGTCGGGCAGGAAGGCCTCCGCCGTGAGCCCGGGCGCGCGCCAGTAGCCGCGGGCGAGGCCGGGACCGCCGAGGTAGATCTCGCCCTTCTCGCCGGGGCGCACCGGGCTGAGCCGGGCGTCCAGCAGGTGCAGCCGCACTCCCGGCAGCGGCTTGCCGATCGGGACGGGGGCCGCGCCGGGCCCGGTCCCGCCGGCCGGCGCCAGCACCGCCGGGGTGATCTCGCAGAGCGTGGACGTGACGGCCGCCTCCGTCACCCCGTAGGCGTTGACCAGCCGGACGCCGGGCAGCCGGGCCAGGCAGTCGCGGCTGTCGTCGGTGTGGACGGTGTCCCCGCCGACCACGAGCAGCCGCAGGCCCTCGGGGGCCGGGCCGCCCTCGGGGAGCAGTGCGAGCACGTGGTGCCAGTAGGCGGGCGTGAGGTCGGCGACGGTCAGCCGGAGCTCGCGCATCCGGTGCACCAGTTCGGTCGGCGCCCAGGTCCGCGCGCCGCCGAGGACGAGCGTGGCGCCGCTCACCAGGGTGGCGAAGACCTGCTCCAGCGAGGTGTCGAAGCCCAGCGCGGCGAGTTGCAGCACCCGGTCACTGGGAGTGAGCGCATAGGCGTGGATCACCCGGTCCAGCGTGAAGACCAGGGAACGGTGGGTGACCGGTACGCCCTTGGGGGTGCCGGTGGTGCCGGAGGTGTAGATCAGGTAGGCGAGGTCGTCGGGCGCGGCCGTGTCCGTCACCGGGGCGGCGTCCGCGCCCGGGTCCCGCCCGGGGCGGGCGTCGGCGCCGAGCGCCGGGAGCCCCGCGAACCGCCGTCCGTCCGCCGCGACCACCACCTCCGCCCGGCAGTCCTCGACGAGCTGTGCGAGCCGCCGCTGCGGGTGTGCCGGGTCCAGCGGCAGGAACGCCCCGCCGGCCTTGAGCACGCCGAGCCAGGCCGTCACGAGGTCAGTCCCGCGCTCCAGGCAGACCGGCACCACCCGCTCCGGCCCGACGCCCCGGGCCCGCAGCGCGCCGGCCAGCCGGTCGCTGCGCCGGTCGAGTTCGCGGTAGCTCAGCTCGCCGTCCTCGGCGAGCACCGCGATCGCGTCCGGATCGTGGGCGGCCCGGGCCCGGAAGAGCCCGTGCACGGTGTCCGAGAACCCGGCCCGCGCCGGGCCGCGGCCGGCCCCGCCGGGTCCCGGGAGCCCGAGCCCGCCCCAGTGCCACTCGCGTTCGACGTGGGCCCGGCACTCCGCGCGGGAGGCCGGGCCGTAGACCGCGTGCCAGCCACCCGGCACGGTGAAGTCACCGGGCCAGATCGCATACTGACCGTCTTCGTTCCGCAGCACGGCGTGACGCCCGGAGTTCACATCCGAACGTGCGCCCTGTGCGCTGTCGACTGCATCGTCCACCGGCTTGACCTCGTGCGTTGGCGGCAGAATGCTGGGAGGTGCGACATTTCCGACTATACGCACTCAAGGCCTATTTCGAACGTCCGGCCGCAAGCCACCGGGCGCACGAGGCCCCTGCCCGAAAGCTGCGGGCACCCAGACCGGAGCCCCGACCGGACCCCCGGCCAGGACCTCGACCAGGACCCCGAGTTCGGACCCCCGAGCACGGCCAGAGCACAACGCGGACCTGCACACCGCAGGCCCGCCCTCACCCGAAATCACCGCCGGACCGGCGAAGTGATGTCGCGGAGGAGGTAGCCTCCTTGACACGTCGGCGACAACGCCTGATGGTCTGTTACCTGTCGTGGATGGTGCTGTTCACCTGCATCTACTACAGCAACCCGACCCAGCGGATCATCTGGTGGACCGGCATCGGCCTCGGCGGCGTCGCGGCCATCGTGATCGGTGTGCACCTCAACCGCCCGGCGCACCGGCTGTTCTGGTACCTGCTCGCCCTCGCCAACCTCAGCTTCACCGCCGGCGAGGTCGTCCAGGTCGTCCAGATGCAGTTCCTGCACCTGGGCAGCCCCTTCCCCTCCCTCGCCGACGTCTTCTACCTCGCCGAGTACCTGCTCTACGCGGCGGGCGTGCTGGGCTTCATCCGATGGCGGACGGCCCATCAGGACCGCGCCAGCCTGCTGGACGCCCTCATCCTCACCATGGGCCTGGCGCTGCTGGCCTGGATCTACCTGATCCTCCCGTACGCGCGGAACCCGGACCTCACCTGGTTCCAGAAGGCCGTGTCGATCGCCTACCCGCTGGGCGACGTGGTGGTCCTCGCCCTGCTGCTGCGCCTGCTGGTGCCACGCGGCGGCGGCAGCCGGGCCCTCCAGCTGCTCACCGTCGGCACCATCGGCCTGCTGATCTCCGACATCCTGTACGGGCTGATCCTGCTGCACGGCAACTGGCACATCGGCACCCCGGTCGACCTCGGCTGGGCGGCCTTCTACACCGCCTGGGGCGCGGCCGCCCTGCACCCCTCGATGGTCGAGCTCACCAAACCCGTCCCCAGCCAGCAGGTCGATCTCGGCCGCGGGCGGCTCGCCCTGCTCGCCGCGGCCTCGCTGGTCGCGCCGACGATCCTGATCGTCGAGTCGGTCAACGGCAACAACAACAACGCCGGGGTGATCGGCGCCTTCTCCGCCCTGCTCTTCCTGCTCGTGCTGGCCCGCCTCGCGATCGTGGTGAGCGCCCGGCGGGAGGCCATCGCCCGTGAACGCGTCCTGCGCGAGGCCGGCGCCTCGCTCACCGCGGCCGTCACCGTCGAGGAGGTCGCCGACGCCGTCCAGGGCGCCGCCTCCACCCTGATGCCCACCGAGCCCGGGCACGTCGCCCTGCTCGCGGTCAGCGAGGCCGGGGTCCTGCACATCCGGCACGCCGAGCGCGGCCCGGCCCAGCAGCACCCGCACGACGGCTCCGACTCCGACGAGGTGCTCGCCCTCGCGGCCGTCCGCGAGACCCGGTTAATCCCCGTCGAGGACATCGGCCCCGATCTCGCCGACCGCTTCGACGGCATGCCCTCCGCCCTGCTCTGCCCGCTCACCCTGGCCGAGCGCCCCTCCGGCGACCCGCTGATCGGCGCCCTCATCGTCACCGGCACCGAGCAGGAGCTGGCCAGCCTCTGGAGCTCGCTGGAGATCCTGGCCGCCCAGGCCGCCCTGGCCGTCGAGCGCGTCATGCTGAGCCAGGAGATCAACCGCCGCAACAGCGAGGCCTACTTCCGCACCCTGGTGCAGAGCGCCAGCGACGTCATCCTGATCCTCAACGCCGACGACGGCGTCCGCTACGCCTCCTCCTCCGCCGAGCGCGTCCTCGGCTACCCCGCCCTGGACGGCGTCCTGATCACCGACCTCGTCCCGCCCGAGGACAGCCGCGCCGTCGGCAGCGCGCTGGCCCGGATGCGGGGCCTGGACGGCAGCGGCACCCGCTCCGGCAACGACCGCGAGCCGCAGCGCGAGCACTGGCGGCTGCTGCGCCAGGACCGCACGCCCATCGAGGCCGAGGTCCGCTGCAACGACCTGCGCGGGGACCCGACCGTCGGCGGCCTGGTGCTCACCCTGCGCGACGTCACCGAGCAGCGGCAGATGGAGCGCGAACTCACCCACCGGGCCTTCCACGACTCCCTCACCGGCCTGGCCAACCGGGTGCTCTTCCAGGACCGGGTCGGCCACGCGCTCTCCCGGGGGGAGCGCAGCGGCGCGGTCACCGGCGTGCTCTTCATCGACCTGGACGACTTCAAGGTGGTCAACGACACCCAGGGCCACGCGGTCGGCGACGAGCTGCTGGTCGCCGTCTCGCTGCGGGTCTCCACCGCGCTGCGCACCTCCGACACGGCGGCCCGGCTCGGCGGCGACGAGTTCGCGGTGCTGGTGGAGGACGCGGTGCGGCCGGCGGACGTCGGCGCCATCGCCGACAGCGTGCTGGCCGCGTTCGTCGAGCCGTTCAAGCTGAGCGCGGGCGCCGTCCGGGTGACGGCGAGCGTCGGCGTGGCGACCACGGAGGACAGCGTGGACGCGGCGGAGCTGCTCACCCACGCCGACCTGGCCCTCTACTCGGCGAAGTCGGCCGGCAAGCGCCAGTGGTGCCACTACCAGCCCGCCCTGCAGGCCGGACTGGTGGAGCGGCACGAGCTGAACGAGAACCTGGACACCGCGATCGCCGAGTCCTCGTTCAAGCTGTACTACCAGCCGATCGTCGACCTGGCGACGGGTGACCTGGTCGCCTTCGAGGCCCTGGTCCGCTGGCCGCACGACCGGCGCGGCATGGTCCTCCCCGACGAGTTCATCGCGCTCGCGGAGGAGAGCGGCCAGATCGTGCCGCTCGGCGCCTGGGTCCTGGAGCGCGCCGCCCAGGAGGCCGCCGGCTGGCAGCGGCAGAGCGCCGACCACCGCCGCGCCACCGGGCGGCCCCCGCTGCGGGTCAACGTCAACGTGTCGGCCCGGCAGTTCCGGGACGCCGGCTTCGTCGACGTCGTCCGGGGCGCGATCCGGGCCTCCGGGATCGACCCGAACGGACTGGTGCTGGAGCTGACGGAGTCGGTGCTGATGCGGCGCGACGAGCGGGTGCACACCGACATGCGCACGCTGAGCGGACTGGGCGTGGGCATCGCGATCGACGACTTCGGCACCGGGTACTCCTCGCTCTCCTACCTGCGGGAGTTCCCGATCTCGATCCTGAAGATCGACAAGTCCTTCATCGACGGGCTCGGGATGTCGCAGCAGCAGTACGCGCTGGTCGAGGGCATCACCAGGATCGCGGACACGCTCGGCGTCCAGGTGATCGCCGAGGGCATCGAGAACACCGAACAGCGCGACCTGCTCGCCGCCATGGGCTGCCCGCTCGGCCAGGGCTACCTCTTCGCCCGCCCGCTGACGCCGGACCAGGCCGGCGCCCTGGTCCGGGGCGAGGCCGACCTGGCGGGCGTGCGGCGGAAGTGACGGGGCGGCGCGGCGTCCGCCGCGTCAGGCCGGCGCGCCCTCCGGCGGCACCGCCGTGGTGCTGACCACGACGCCGGCGGTCAGCGTCCGGTGCACCGGGCACTTCTCCGCGATCTCCAGCAGGCGGCGGCGCTGTTCGGCGTCGAGGTCGCCGTCCAGCCGGATCTCCCGGGTGATGCGGTCGACAAGCCCGTGCCCGCTCTCGCACTCGGCGCAGTCCTTCGCGTGCACCCGCTCGTGGCGCAGCGCGACCGTGACCTTCTCCAGCGGCCAGCCCTTGCGCTCCGCGTACATCCGCACCGTCATCGAGGTGCAGCTGCCGAGCGCGGCCAGCAGCAGGTCGTAGGGGTTCGGCCCGCTGTCGGCGCCGATCGGCGCGGGCTCGTCGGCCACCAGCTCGTGGTGGCCGGCCCGGACCTGCTGCCCGTACCGGCCGATGCCGCTCTCGCTCACCACGACGAGCCCGCGGTCGGTCTGCTGCTGTTCCATCGTCATTCCTCTTCTGCGGATCCGGTCGTGCCCGGTGACGCGCCAACCCCGGGGGGGTGCCGGGCCGTGCCCGGCGCTCCCAGCCTACGGAGCCGCGCGACCGGCCTCCGCGGGTGCACCGTCGGCGCCGTCAGGTCCGTCGGGTGCACGCTCGGCGCCGTCAGGTCCGTCGGGTGCACGCTCGGCGCCGTCAGGTCCGTCGGGTGCACGCTCGGCGCCGTCAGGTCCGTCGGGTGCACGCTCGGCGT
>NZ_JBSFNM010000013.1:0-55480 GCF_053587085.1 Kitasatospora sp. NPDC003701 | reverse complement strand
GCCGGCCGCGCGGAGGTGCCGCGCGAGGAACCGGACCGCGCCCTCCTGCTCGAACGCGGGCACGCCCCCGTGGCCCCCGGGATTGGCGTGCAGCGTCTTCTCCCGGGAGCCGAGGGCGTCGAACAGTGCGAGACCCGCCTCGCGCGCCACCAGTTCGTCGTCCCACTGCAGCAGGAACCGGACCGGGACGGTGACCCGGGCCGCCGCCCCGGCCATCGAATCGTGGCCGGCCAGGCCCACCACGGCGGCGGTGATCCGCGGTTCGGCCGCGACCAACGGGATGCCGATGACGCTGCCCAGCGACAGCCCCCAGTAGCCCACCGGGTGCTCCGCCCCCACGTGGTCCAGCTCGCGCAGCGCGTCCAGCACGGCCCGCCACTCGGGCACCGCCCGCTCCGCGAGCCCGGCCGTGTGGCGGGCGATCCCCGGGCTCAGCGGCTCGCCCGCCGCCAGCAACTCCCCGATCTCCGTCACGAACCACTCGTCCTGCTCGCTCCGCGGCCGGTCCCCGTGCCCGGGCGCGTCGACGGCCGCGACCGCGAAGCCGTACTCCGTCACGCAGCGGCGGGCGCGGGCCACCAGGGCCGCGTGCCGCTTGTGCCCGCCGCCGCCGTGGCCCAGCAGCACCAGCGGGCGGCCCCCGACGGCATCGGCGGGCGACCAGAGCACGCCGGGGACGTCGCCGAGGGTGAAGGGGCGTTCCGAGACGCCGTCCGAGGTCGTCTCCGCGAGGAAGCGCATGGGTTCGTGGCCTTTCGGAACGCCGCCGGGCGGTTCGTCCGACGGGGTGGCCGGGGCGCACCCGGCCTGCCGCCGGAGTCGCGGGTCACCCGCCCGCACGGATGTCGATCATGTGTCAGGAACCGTACCCGACACCCCGTTCGACGGAACAGCCGTTTCCCCGGGCCCGGCAGCGGGACGGCCGCCCGCCCCCGGCGGGTTTGCCGGGCGCCGGACGGGCAAGGCGAGGGCCCGGCGGCCGCACCGGCGGACCGCCCCCGAAAGGAGCGGAGATGGAGGCACTCCACATCGTCATCGTCGCGGTCATCGCGGCCGCCGCGCTCTTCGCCGTCCTGACCCCCCGGCTGCGCTCACGCAGGCTGCGCGAGCGGTTCGGGCCGGAGTACGACCGCGCCGTCCTCGCCCACAACGGCGACACCCGGGCGGCCGAACACGACCTCACCGACCGGATGGCGCTGCGCCGCCGGATGAAGACCGCCCCCGTCGAGGCCGCCGACCGGGACCGCTACCTGGCCGAACTGCGCGGCCTGCAGGCCCTGTTCGTCGAGGATCCGCGCCAGTCCGCAGTCCGCACGGCGCGACTGCTCGACTCACTGCTCACCGACATGGGCTACCCGGGCGAGGACCGGCCGGAGGTCCTCTCCGTCGATCACGCGGCCCGGATGCCCGCCTACCGCGACGCCCGCCGGGCCCTGGACGACCGGGACGCCGACAGCGAGGAACTGCGCCGCTCCGTGATCGCCGTCCGCGACCTGATCGTGGAACTGCTCCACGACGACCGCGGCGGCGTACTCGCCCGCCACTGACCGGCACCCGTCCGTACGCCGATCCGCACGACGTCAGTCCGAGGAGGAGACGATGACCCGCATCGAGCAGCACCGCACCGGAAACGGCCCGGGCAACGACGACCGGGCCGGTCGCGGCAGGGCCCAGCACGCCGATCCGCGCCACGCCCGGTCCGGCAGCCCCCGGCACGCCGCCGGCCACGAGCGCACCCACGAGCCCGCGCCCGCTCCGGACCGTCCGGACGGCGCCGCGCTCCAGGTGTTCCCGGCGGTCCGCGCGCCCGAGCCGCCCGCCCCGCCCGCCGTCCCCGCGGCCCCGGCCGCGCCGCCCCTGATGCCGCAGGCGCCGGCCGCTCCGACCGCTCCGACCGGCGAGGCTGTCGCGCCGACCGCCCCCGGCCGACCGGCCGGCGGCCCCGGCCCCTGGCTGGACGCGCAGGCCCTCCAGGAAGCACGAGCCGACTGGGAACGCGCCCAGATCGCCTTCGTGGACGACCCCGCCGGCTCCGTCGCCGCCGCCGACGGCCTGGTCGGCCGGACCGCCGACCTGATCGCCGAGGCCGTCCGCCGACGGCTGGAGGACCTGCGCGAAGGCTGCCGCACCCCCGACGAGGAGCCCGGCGCCCGCACCGAACAGCTACGACTGGCGATGCGCGACTACCGCGCGATGCTCGACCGCCTGCTCGCCTGACCGCACGCCCCCGCACGGGAAGGAAATCGTCATGGGTATCGGCGGATGCATCATCCTGTTCGCCCTGGGCGCCATCCTCACCTTCGCCGTCGACTGGCACCTCTCGGGCGTCAACGTCGATGTCGTCGGCATCGTCCTGATGGTGGCCGGTCTGCTCGGCCTGGTCGTCTACGCCCGCGCCATGCGCCGCCGCCTGGTGAGCGCCCGCACGGTCGACCCGGTGGTGGAGGAGCGCCGCTACTACGACGGCGCCTGAACCGGCACCGCCCGCACACCTCCGTGAACGCCCGTCCGCCGCCGGCCCCGTGTGGGTGTCCGGCGGCGGACGGGCGTTCACGGCGACGGCCGGAGCCGGGGCGGCCTCAGGAGGTCGCGCGCGGGCCGGGGGTGGCCAGGAGCAGCGACGGGCCCTCCACGGCAAGGGCCGTGAGGCCGGTGTCCGTACCGGAGGGGTGCTCCTCCCCCGGCTCCCAGCGGACGCCGTCCCCGGCCGACACCGGTACCCGGTGCCCGTCGGCGCCCGCCACCCAGCCTCGCCCGCGATCACCAGGAAGAGCTGGGCCACCGGGGCCGGATGGGCGCCGATGGTCCCGCCCGGTTCGACGACCAGGCAGGTCAGGTGGACGGATCCGTCTCCGGCGGCCACCGGGGTCGCGGTGGCACCCACGCTGTCGAAGCGGTCGACGACCTTCTCCGCGCGGTCGAAGCGGAACATCTCCAAGAGGGTCTCCTCGTTCATCGGGCTTCCGGCACCGGCTCTGTCCTGTGACGCGCCCACTCCGCGCACTGCCACGCGCCCCGGGCGCTACCAGGCCGGTCGCGGGTCCTGGGGGCTGGTCGAGAGACCGGCCGGGACGGCGTTGCCGGTGTCGGTCCGCCAGAGGTATCCCGGGCTGGGCGGGAATTCGTGGGTGGCGGGTGCCGGGCCGTGGTACCGCCGGGTGCGCGGCAGCGGCACCTCGACGAGCCTGCCGTCGTGGATCATCCAGAGGCCGAAGCAGTCGTCCTCCTCGTCGTGGATCAGCACCTGGACGTACCCCGGGTTGGGCCAAGGGAGCGAGGCGAGGTGCTCCAGCAGCCCGGAGCGCGGCCGCATGCGCTCGAACTCGATGACCCAGCCGCCCGCGAACAGGTCCAGCGAGCGGAACTCACCGCGCCAACTGCGCGACTCGTCGGGCCGGGTCAGCGGCTCCATCACCTCGTCCGCGTACATCGCCAACACGATGACCTGCGCCATTCTGCTCATGCCGGAGTATCACCGCACACCGCCCCCGCACGGCAACTGCTTTCGGGCGCGCTGCCACCCGAAAGCAGTTGCCGTGCGGGGGGGCCGTCAGGAGAGGCGGCGCCAGCGCGCGGAGGCGAAGGAGAAGGCGCCGAACAGCAGCAGGCCGGCGGCGGTGAGCACCAGCAGCCAGGGGCCGGCCGGGGTGGTGGCGAGACTGCGGAGGGTGTCGTCGAGGCCCTTGGCCCGCTGCGGGTCGAAACGGACGGCGGCGGTGACGGCGAAGGCGCCGGCCGCCCCGAAGACGACCCCGCGGGCCGTGTTGCCCGCGACACCGCTGGCGGTGACGGCCGTCCGGGTGCGGGGCCCCATCGCCGCCGTGTCCAGCCGGTCGAGGAAGCGGTGCCGCAGGGCCCGGACGGCCGTGCCGACGCCGATCCCGGCCAGCACCAGGCCCGCCGCGGCGACCAGGTAGCGCCCGCCCGGCAGGCCGAGGGCGGAGGCCGTCCAGTCCTTCGAGGTGTCGTCGCTGCTCGACCGCCCGCCGCTGCCCAGGGCGAACGCGGCGGTTCCCCAGCAGACGGCGCCGTAGAAGACCGCACGGCCGGTGTTGAGCGCGCGCTTGCCCGGCTTGCCGTCCTTGCCGCGCCCGAACACCGCCGCACCGGCCCGCCACAGTGCCATGCCCGCGAAGCCGGCCACGAGCAGCCAGAGCACGACCCGGCCCAGCGGCCCGTCCGCCACCGTGCGCAGCGCGCCCTCGCGGTCGGCCTCGTCGGAGCCCTTGCCGAAGGCGATCCGCAGCGCGAGGTAGCCGACCAGGACGTAGACCACGCCCCGGGCCGTGAACCCGGCGCGACCGGCCCCGCTCAGCGCGCGGTCCGCCGTGTCGCCGGCGGCCGCTCCCCGGCGCGCCGCCCTTCCGTGCGCTCCTGCGGCCACGTCCGCCCCCTTCACCGGCGGGCGCCGTCCGCGCCCGGTCTGCCGGGGCGTCTGCCCGGCGGAGCGCCGGACACGCATCCGGGAGGTGGGGGCTGCCCGGTGGGAACGGGCAGCCCCGGGGCGTCACTTGGGCGGGTGGGGGTGGCCCAGGTGGGGGAAGACGGGGAGCAGGTCGACGTGCGGGGGGATGTGGTCGCTGGTGATCTTGCCGCCGGAGACCATGGCCAGGCGGGCGGAGGTCACGTCGTCGACCAGCGTCCGCCCGTTGGGGTAGATCGCCGGGCGGGAGCGGTCGTAGCGCAGGATGTCCGGCAGCACCAGCTTCAGCGTCTCGGTGGCCGCGTCCGTGGTGTAGTCCCCGGTGTGCTGGAGGACAGCCGTCCACGGCTCCCGGTACTTCGCCCAGTCGTCGGCCGGCTCGCCCGTGTTGTAGGCGTCCTTGACCTCCTCGGCGTTGAAGTACGCCGTCAGGGACGGATGGGCGCCCCGGTCGACGGAGATCAGCTGACCGTCCTGGTGCAGGCTGACCCGCGCCCAGACGCCGATCGTCGGATCCGGCCCCAGCTCGGCGTCCGGGACTTCGAGGGCGATGCCGAAGATGTTCGCCTCGGCCATCGCGTCCTTGCCGGTCCAGGTGAAGTTGTTGACGATCCCTTCGAGGTCGGCGAAGAAGGGGTCGCTGCGCAGTCCGACGGAGAGCTTGTAACCGTTGGCCTGGACGACGTCGGGCGCATCGCCGAAGGCGACCGGGACGTCGGCGAAGAGGACGTCGCCGGTGGCCTCGTGCTTGCGGGCGGCCTCACCGGTGGCCCGGCGGACGGTGACGGTCTGGCCGCCGGTGTCGGGGTCGGAGAAGGTGAAGGAGTAGGCGACGTCCGCCTGGTCGTCCCCGTCGCTGTCGATGTTGATCCGGTAGACGGCGTTCGGGTGGAACGCGGTCGCCTGGGTCGGCGCGTACGGGTTCACGTCCATGATGAGGACCGTCCGGCCCGAGGCGTCGGCCGCCGGGAAGGCGAACAGGTCGGTGAGGTCGAGCCGGGCGTCGCCCCGGGGGGAGCGGAGGTTGGGACCGCTGAGGTGGTGGGACATGGCGCTGCGCTACCTCGTCTCTGCGTTCCCCCCTGGCTTGTCCGTTCCGTTGCTACCAGCGGGACCCGTACAAGAGGGGGAGGCCACCCGTACAGAAGACGGCCGTCCGCCGATTGGCGGACGGCCGACTCGCTGTGACGGGTATTCAGAGGGTGGGACGTCGGAGCGCGTGTGTCAGAGGGAGGAGGCGGCGGCGAACTCGACGAACGCCTGCCACGCAGCCGGACCGAAGGCCAGCTGCGGTCCGCTCTTGTCCTTGGAGTCGCGGACGTGGACGGTACCGGGGGCACTGGCGACCTCGACGCACGCGGCACCCTCGTTGGTGCTGTGGCTGCTCTTGCGCCAGGCGACCTCAATGCACTCGGTACCCTCATTTCCGCTGTAGCTGCTCTTGCGCCAGGCGACCTCTACGCAGTTCGCGCCCTCGTTGGTGCTGTGGCTGCTCCTGAACCAATCCAGTTCGGCCATGCTCACCGCTCTCCCAGCATCTTCTCGATCAAGGCCAGGGATTCCCTCAGGCCCAACGCCTGAGCCCTGATGCTGCTGTACCGTGCGGCCATGATACGGACTTCCTCCGGATCCGTGATCAGCCGATTGACATGCTGCACCTCCACAAAGGCGATCTGCGCCCTGCCCTTCGGCATGAGGAGGCTGAAGGAGCCCCCCATACCGGCATGCTCGGTCCGGTCCAGCGGCATTACCTGGATTTCAGGACCTCGGACCCTGCCGATCTTCAGCAGGTGCCGAAGTTGCTCCTCGTGGACCTCCCAGCCACCCATGGGCCGCCGGAGTACGCTTTCGTCGATCACCCAACTCATCATCGGCAGCGGCACACGGGTCAGGACTTCCTGCCGCGCCAGCCGTGCCGCCACCCACTTTTCAACCATGTCATCCGGCAGCACCGGCTTGCGCATCTCGTACAGCGCACGCGCGTGCGCTTCCGTCTGCAACAAGCCCGGGATGTCGAGTGTGCTGTAGCCGTGGATCTCGACAGCCTGAGCTTCCTCGGTAGTGAACGCCTTGGACCACGCAGGGTGCCGCGTACTCACCCTGATCTTTGCCTTCATCACGTCATCCGCGACCGCCTTCAACACGCCCCCGGCCCCGAGGAGTTCATCAGCCGCCGTCAGGTACTCCACCCTCGGGGTCCGGCGGCCCCGCTCGACCGCCCCCACCATGTCCTCGCCGTAGCCGATCCTTTCGGCCATCTCACGCTGTGTCAGGCCTGCCCGCTCGCGGAAGATCTTGATCTGCTTTCCCACCGCACTGTAGAACTCCGCCACCCCCTCGGAGCCCTCCGGCAGTTCGCCGTCCTCGAACACCACGCGCTCATCGCCACCCACGACAACCACCCCGCCGTTTCGATCGGTTAATCCTGAGCCCACCGACAGGCAAACACTCCGCGCCCGGACAAGCACTCTCCGTACTCGTCCGATGCATGGTCAGGGTACTTCCGAGCCACCAGGCTTTGTCACATGAAGTCCGAAATTCCCCTCGACACCGCGACCGCCCGCACCCACACCGCGCAGCTCACCGCCTCCCCCAAGGGGGCCTCGATCGGTCGCCGGATCGCGAGACAGCAGCTCACCGCCTGGGGTCTCAACTCCCGTGCCACCGACGCCTTCCACTCGGCGCTGCTCGTGGTCGCCGAGTTGGCCGCCAATGCCAGCACCCACGGGCGGGTGCCGGGCCGCCGGTTCGAGCTCGCCCTCACCCTCACCAGCACGCCCCGGGGCGGCGCCACCCTGCGCATCGAGGTGTCCGACTGCCGGGGCGACCGGCACCCCGCCGTGCCCGCCGCCTGTGCCGCCCACTCGCAGTCCGGACGCGGTCTCACGCTCGTCGGCGCGCTCGCCGACCGCTGGGGCAGCATCCCCCGTCACCCCAACGCCAAGACCGTCTGGGCCGAACTCGACCTCCCCCGTGCAGTCTGATCACCCCACTGCCCAGGCCGCCGCGCTCACCCTGCTCCCCCTCGTCCTCCTCCTGGCCCTCACCGCCTGGGCGCTCCCCGCCCGGCCCCACGCACCGCCCGCCCCAACGACCCCCCGCGTCACCGTCACCCCAACCCCCTGAACGCGACACGGGAAGTCGGCCCGGCCGACTTCCCACTCCACGCCCACCCGTTCGGCCTACCCGGCCTCGTCCGCGCGGAAGGTGCGCCGGTAGGCGGCGGGCGTGGTGCGCAGGGCCTCGTGGAAGCGCCGGCGCAGGTTGACGGCCGAGGAGAGGCCGACCCGGCGGGCGATGGTCTCCACCGGCAGGTCGGTCTCCTCCAGCAGCGCCCGGGTGGCGGCGATCCGCCGGTCCAGCAGCCAGCGGCCGGGGCTGATGCCCAGCTGCTCGGTGAAGCGCCGGGTCAGCGTGCGGGCCGAGACCTGGGACCTGAGCGCCATCTCGGCGACGCTGACCGGCTGGTCCAGCCGCCCGGACAGCCACTCCAGCAGCGGCGCGAGCGAGTCGGCGACCGGCCCGGAGGTGGGCAGTTCGGCGTATTGCAGCTGGCAGCCCTCGCGGTGCGGCGGCATCACCATCTGCCGGGCGATCCGCAGCGCGTACGCGGCGCCGTGGTCCTCGCGCACCAGGTGGAGGCAGAGGTCCACGCCGGCCGCGGAGCCGGCGCTGGTGGCGACGTCGCCGTGGTCGACGTAGAGCACCCCGGGGTCGACCCGGACCAGCGGGAACCGGGTCGCCAGCTCGGCGGCCCGGGCCCAGTGGGTGGCGGCCCGGCGACCGTCCAGCAGCCCGGCGGCGGCGAGCACGAAGGCACCCGAGCAGATGCCGACGATCCGCGCGCCGCGCCCGTGCGCCCGGCGGACCGCCTCGACCACCGCCGCCGGCACCTCGCTGCCGGCCGGCTGCTGCCAGCCGGGGACCAGCACGGTGTCCGCACGCTCCAGCGCGTCCAGGCCCGCCGTGACCAGCACGTCGTAGCCGGCCTGGGTGCGCACCGGGCCGGGGTGCTCGGTACAGACCTCGAAGGCGTAGCGGACGGGGATCGCCGGGCCGTGGTCTCCGAACACCTCGGCCGCGCAGGACAGCGGGAAGGTCGACTGCGGGGGCTGCAACACGGCCACCACCCGGTGCGGCGCCGGGGACTTCGGCAGCGAACGAGGCGTCATGACGCGAAAGTACCCCATCATGTCGTTCCGGACACTGGGCCGGACGATTGGTCCAAACCAGTATCGGTGCTGTGACCACCGCGAAGCCCCTGACCCAGTTCTCACCGCTCAGCGACCCGCCCGGCCCCCGGCCCGCCGCGCCGCCCCGCGACCGGCCCGCCGCTCCGCCCGCCGATCCGCCGGCTGCCCGGCCGCCCGTCCGGCCCCCCTTGTGGGACCGGCAGTTCACGCTCTTCTTCACCGCCCGCACGGTCTCGATGTTCGGCGACGCGATGATGCCGGTGGCCGCCGCGCTCGCCGTCGGCGCGCTGTACGGGATCTCCGGGGTCGGCCTCGTGCTCGGGGTCTGGACCGGGACGTTCGTCGTCGTGGTCCTGTTCGGCGGGGTGTTCGCCGACCGGTTCGGCGCGCGCCGGATGATGGTCGGCGCGGACCTCGTCCGGGTGCTCACCCAGGGGATCCTGGCGGCCGCGTTCTTCGCCGGGCCGCCGCCGTTCTGGCTGCTGGTGACCATGGCGGCGGTGGCCGGGGTGGCCGTCGCGATGTTCCTGCCGGGGGCGAACGGGATGGTCCCGCTGGTCGCCCGCGAGCCCCAGCGGGCCAACGCCACGCTCAAGGTGGCCGACGCGCTCGCCCAGCTGCTCGGCCCGGCCTTCGCGGGACTGCTGATCGCGCTGACCGGCGCCGGGACGGTGTACGCGATCGACGCCGGGACCTTCCTGCTCAGCGCCCTGTGCCTGGCGCTCGTCCGGCTCGCCCCGGCCGCCGCGTCCACGGACGCCCCCGCCGGTGCCGACACCCCGGCCCGCACCGGCGGTTCGCTCCGCCGCGACCTGCGCCGGGGCTGGCAGGAGTTCCGCTCCCGCACCTGGATGTGGGCGGTGATCCTGATCTGGATGGGCTACGGCGTCCTGGTCTTCGGCCCGCTGGTACCGCTCAGTTCGGCGCTGGTCGGTGACCGGCTCGGCCCGAACGCCTACGGTCTGGCGGTCTCCTTCCTCGGCGCCGGAACGGTGCTCGGCGGCCTGCTGGCGCTGCGGGTGCGCCCGCCCCGGCCGCTGGCCGCCGGCACGGTGGCGATGGCGCTGTACACCGTGCTGCCGCTCAGCGTGGCGCTGGACACCGGCCTGCCGGTGCTGCTCGCGGGCCACGTCCTCGGGGGCGGCGCGCTCGCCTTCTGGTCGGTGATGTGGGCGACCAGCGTGCAGACCCACACCCCGCCCGCGGTGCTCAACCGGGTCTCCGCGTACGAGCTGGGCGGCTCGGTGTCCGGCATCGCGCTCGGCCAGGTCCTGGCGGGTCCGGCCCTCGCGCTGGCCTCCCCGGGGCGGCTGCTGCTGGTGTCGGCGGGCGCCTGCCTGGCGGGCTGCGCGGCGCTGCTCGCGATCCCGGCGATCCGCACGCTGCGCCGGGCCGCTCCCCCGGGCGGCCCGCAGGGGGCGTGAGCGGGCCGGCGAGCACCCTGAGCGGCGGCATGGAGGAGGCCGACGAAGGCCGCCGCGCCGCACCGGAGTTGCCCGGTGCGGCGCGGCGGTGGAGCGACCGGCGATCAGGACCTGGCGTACACCAGCGCGCCGCCGACGTACGTCCGCTCGACCCGCGTCCCGGCGATCTCCTCGGCCGGGGCGGCGAAGAAGTCGCGGTCCAGCACCACCAGGTCCGCGAGGTGGCCGGCCCGCAGGCTGCCCGCGTCGTCCAGGCCGTTCACATGGGCGGTGCCGGCCGTGTAGGCGGCCAGGGCGGTGGCGAGGTCCAGCCGCTGCTCGGGCAGGAAGACCCGGCCGTCGGTCGCCTCGGGCTCCATCCGGTTGACGGCCACGTGGATGCCGGCGATCGGGTCCGGGCTGCTGACCGGCCAGTCGCTGCCGGCCGCGAGGGTGGCACCGGCCCGCAGCAGGCCGCCGAACGGGTACTGCCAGGCGGCCCGCTCGGGGCCGAGGAACGGGATGGTGAGCTCGTCCATCTGCGGCTCGTGGGCGGCCCAGAGGGGCTGGATGTTGGCGATCGCGCCGAGCGCGGCGAAGCGCGGCAGGTCGCCCGGGTCGACGACCTGGAGGTGCGCGAGGTGGTGCCGGGTACCGCGCCACCCGTTGGCGGCCCGGGCGACCTCGATCGCGTCGAGCGCCTCGCGCACCGCGCGGTCCCCGAGCGCGTGGAAGTGGACCTGGAAGTCGAGCGCGTCCAGCGCCGTCACGTAGGCGCACAGCGCCGCGGGGTCGACGAAGCTGAGGCCGGAGTTGGTGGTGGCGCAGCCGCAGCCGTCCAGGTAGGGGGTGGAGAGGGCGGCCGTGAAGTTCTCGGCGATCCCGTCCTGCATGATCTTCACCGAGCCGGCCCGGAACCGTCCGCCGGTCAACGTCTCGCGCCGGGCGACGAGTTCGGCGATCTGCTCGGCGCCGCGGGCGCGGTCCCACCAGAGCGCCCCGGTGACCCGCGCGGTCAGCGTCCCGGCCGCGGCGGCCGCGACGTAGGCGTCGGACGGGTCCGGCTGGCCGTTGAACTCACCGAGCAGGGCGTCCTGCCAGCCGGTGATGCCGAGCGAGTGCAGCAGCTCCTGCGCCCGGTGCAGGCCCGCCAGCCGGCCGGCCGCGTCGGTCGGCGGGACGAGCCGGGCGACCAGGCCGGTCGCGCCCTCCTGGAGCGTCCCGCTCGGGGTGCCGTCCGGCTCGCGCTCGATCCGGCCGTCGGCCGGGTCGGGGGTGTCACGGGTCACCCCGGCGAGCTCCAGGGCCCGGGTGTTGGCCCAGGCGCCGTGGTGGTCGCGGTTGACCAGGTAGACCGGGCGGTCGGGGACGACCGAGTCGAGCAGCTGCCGGGTGGGCACCCCGCCCTCGAAGCTCTCCATCGACCAGCCGCCGCCGGTGATCCAGGCCCGCTCGGGGTGGGCGGCGGCGAACGCGGCGACCCGGCGCAGGTACTCGTCGGCGCCGACCGTCCCGGTGAGGTCGCACTCGGCGAGCTCCATGCCGCCGAAGACGGCGTGGATGTGCGCGTCCTGGAAGCCGGGGATCAGCAACCGCCCGTCCAGGTCGACGACCTCGGTGCCGGGGCCGATCAGCTCGCGCACCTCGTCGTGGCCGACGGCGGTGATCCGCTCACCGGTGACGGCGAGGGAGGTGGCACGGGTGCGGGCCGGGTCGCCGGTGTGGACGGGACCGTTGGTGAAGACCAGGTCGGCCTTGGGCATGGGTGGTGCTCCTGGAAGTTCGGCGGCCGGGGTGCGGCCGGGGTCGGGTCGGCGTGCGGGCCGGGGGCAGGGGTGGTCAGACGGTGCCGGCCGGGCCCACGGTGACGGGTTCGGCTTCGGGTTCGGCGGCCGGGTCGACGGAGGCCGGGCCGGCCGGCGTGGTCCGCTCGAAGTACGCGGACTTCCGGTGGAAGCGGGACCACGCGGCGGCCACCAGCCCGGAGCCGATCATCAGCACCGGCACGGACAGCCCGAACCAGCCGTTGTCGGCCGAGAGTTCGAAGTGGTCGGCGGAGTCGTAGAGCATCCAGCAAAGGTAGCCACCGACGGCCAGCAGCACCGCTGCGCCGAGCAGCGGGGCGACGACCGCGCGCAGCCCCTCCAGCGGCGCGGTGCGCAGCAGGTGCCGGAACCGCACGGCGGCGGCCAGGGCGGTGAGCGCGTAGTAGAGCGCCACCACGATGCCGATCGCGTTGACGGTCGCCGAGATCAGGTCGTTGACGGTGGGGATGACCAGGGAGAGCAGGGCGAGCAGGATGGCCGCGCCCGAGATCAGCAGGGTGCCGGCGGCCGGGGTGCCGTAGCGGGGGTGGATCCGGGTCCAGACCGGGCCGAGCGTGCCGTCGCGGCCCATCGCGTACATGCCCCGGGCGGTGGGGATGACGGAGGCCTGCAGCGAGGCCACGGCCGAGAAGGTGAGCGCGATCAGCGGCAGGGCGGCCAGCGGCTGGCGGGCCAGCTTCTCGCCGAGGTAGGTCAGGCCGTGCGCGCCGTTGTCGGCCAGCTCGTCGATCGGCAGCACGCGCTGGAAGGCCGTCCCGGCGAGCAGGAAGAGCAGCAGCATCACCACCAGCGCGATGAAGCCGCCCCGGGAGGCGTCGCCCGGCTCGCGGACCTCCTCGCCGATGCTGAAGACCGACTCGAAGCCCCAGTAGCAGAAGACCGCCAGCACCATGCCCTGTGCCAGGGCGTCCATCGAGGGGATGGCGAACGGGTTGTACCAGTCGAGCGAGAACGGCTGGTCGCCGGCGAACAGGCCGTAGCCGCAGAATGCCAGCAGCACCACGTACTCGAAGATCAACAGGTACTTCTGCAGCCGGGCCGCGAGGTCCAGGCCGCGCACGGCGACCAGCGCGGCGGCCACCAGGACGACCATGCCGAGCAGGGTGGCCTGGAGCGTGGAGTCCGCGTCCAGCCGCAGCCCGGCCACCGAGCGGACCTGCGCCTGGCCGAGCAGCTGGATCAGCGCCGACCCGGTCACGGTGGTGGTGTAGGCCATGAACACCACGGTGCCGACGGTGTTGACCCAGCCGGTGAGGAAGCCCAGCCAGGGGCTGAGCACCCGGCCGACCCAGGTGTAGCTGCTGCCGGAGTCGGGATCGACGCGGTTGAGCCGCCCGTACGCCCCGGCGATGCCGAGCACGGGGAGGAAGGCCAACAGCATGATCGCCGGGAGGTGCAGGCCGACGACGCCCGCCATCAGGCCCAGCCCGATGCCGATGCTGCTGGTCGCCGCGGTGCTGGAGGCGGCGAGAACGATCCCGCCGACGACGCCGACGGACTTGCGCATGGGGCCCGCAGCGCCGGGCGCACCGGCTCTCGGGGTGTCGCCGGGGTCCTTGACCGTCGTTGCCAACGGATCACCGCCTTGATCGTGGGGGGAGCAGGGGTGGCGGCCGGTACCTGTCCGGGCCGTGGCGGCCATGAAAGCGTGGCCTCCCTCACACGTCAATGCCGTTGTCATAAGCGTCGATGCCCTAGGCTCCCCGCCATGACGGAACGCGTGGTCCCCGAACCGCAACGGCGGCGCCGGAAGCCGACCAAGCAGGGCACGGTGCTGTCCGAGCAGGTCATCGTGGCCACCGCCCTGCGGCTGATCGGCCAGCACGGAGCGGCGGCCCTCACCGTCCGCCGCCTCGGCGCCGCACTCGGCGCCGACCCGAGCGCGGTCTACCGGTACTTCCACAACACCGACGACCTGATGCTGGCCGTCGCCGACGAGCTGATCGGCCGCGCCCAGCACGGCCTGCGACTCAGCGGCGACTGGCGCACCGACCTGCGCGCCATCGGCATGCGCGTCCACTCCGCCTACCAGGCCCACCCCCAGGCCGCCCTGCTCGCCGCCCACCGCACCACCGGGCGGGACAACGAGATACGGGCGGTGGAGACCATCCTCGGGGTGCTGCGCTCCGCCGGCTTCCCCGACCGGGAGGCCGTCCCGATCTACCACGCCTTCATCGACCAGGCCCTCGCCTTCGCCGCCCAGGACGCGGCCGCCCTCGCCCTGCCGGCCCCCGCCCGGGCCGCCGACCTCGCCGTCTGGCGCGTCCGCTACGGCCGCCTCGGCGCCGACACCCACCCGCACATCGCCGCCACCGCCGACCTGCTGATCACCGACATGGACCGCAGCGGCTACCCGTTCGCCCTCGACCTCCTCCTGGAGGCCGCCTCCGCCCGCCTCACGACGCACGGAGGCGGCACACCCCCAGCGACGGCGGCCCGCTGACCGTCCGGCCCGGCCGCCGTGGGGGACCGCTTGGTCGGCTGCTCGTAGAACCTGCTCATCCCCCGGAAGTCCGTGACGGCGGCTGTGCCCAGCGCCAGGGAATCAGAAGCATCAGCACGACCACCGAAGCATCCGCTGCACCGGCCCAGTCACATCTCACCTCCTACCGTTGGCATGTGACTGCCCATCGGACGGCCAGAGCGTCAGCCCTCCCTGGAGGCCTGCATACAACCCAATCTGGTCCTACGCTCAGCTTGTACCTGCCTAGTGATCTCTTCCGGAGGCCTCGAATGAGCAACCACCTCGACCACGCGAGTACCGCACGAGCCTGGCTGGCATCGATACACAACCCTGACTCGCTCAGCGCCACAACCAAGATCGAAGCGGCGAAGGTCGAAGCCTATCTCGCCCTCGCCGCCGCGATTGCCGAGCTCAAGGGCCCCCAGGCCCAACCCGGCACTCCCCTCCGGTAGACCATTGCACGGTGCCGCCCGCTCCGGAGAACGGGACGGGCGGCCCGAACACCGACAATGATCTATTTCAACACTGGACGGCCCCGACCTGCATCGGGTTGAGCATTATGTGATCGGCCACCGGCATTCCTTTGCGGCGGGCATCGACCCGGTAGTCCCCGGGAAGTTGAGTCGGGATACTGACGGCATAGACGGTCCGCGGTACACCGCCAACCGTGACTTACAAAACCTTTCGGGCAAAGAAAGTGCGCTGTTGGCAATAGAGCCTCTCCACACTTTCACCACTCGCCAAGAGAAGGACACTCCACCTCTCCTGGGTCTCCATCTCAACCAGCCGAGAGCCAAATACAATTCCGACACCAGGAGTCAGCCTGCCCTCGATGTCCGACGCTTTGCTGCATTCGGTCATTACGCCACCCACACCGGGCGCCCGAGCAGTACAAATATCACCGCCAGCCTCGGCCTGTCGATCTTCGTGGTGTTGCCGGCCGCGTCGTACCCGTCCGCTCCCTGCACGCCGGCTGCGACGCCGAACGTGGACCTGCCGGTTGCGAGCGCGTGCGGACCGCCGGTGCCGCCACCCGTACCGGCTGCTGCAGGCCCGCGCCCCGGTGGAACTGCACGTCTGGCCGGGCGGCATCCACGCCAGTGAACTGCTGGCGCCGGACGCCGAACTGAGCACCCGCATCACGGGCTACCGCACGGCCGCACTCCGCCGGGCACTGCACCCGACCTCGGCGAGCCAGGCTCCACCTCCGGTCGGCCAGGGTCCCGGCCCGGGTCCCGGCCCCGAACCTGGGTCGACCGCCCGAGCCGGGTGGTCCGATCGGGACGCACCGATCGAACTCCTCCAGCAGCGGGGCGAATTCCTCCTACCACCTTGTGACATCTCTGGGAGCATGGCGCCATGCACCCCCGTTTGCATCAGACAGTGGTCGCCCTCGCCGTCACCGTGGCAGCAACCGGGGTCCTCTCCGGTGCCTCGTACATCTACGATTTCGGCGCCGACGCCGAGCCGGAGACCGCCCCGCGCGTGACCAGCGCACCTGAGTCCCCGCCGTGGCCGGCGCCGGACGCCGCCACACTCGCCCGGTTGATCGCCGCGCTGGGTGAGATCTATCCGGAACTGCGGGACGGGAGCCCGGGAATGTCGGCGCAGAAGATCTGCACCGACATCAGGAGAGGAGCCGACGAGAAGAGCCTCCTCCGCTCCACCGGGCAAGCCTTCGCAGGCGATGGAAGCTACTTCCTCGACGACGGGCAGGTCGTGCGCATCCTCGCAGCCGTACGCGAGAACGTCTGCCCGACCGCCGGCGCCTGACCGCCGCCGCCGGCACCCACGGAATCAGCCAACTGGCGGCGTGGCCGTGGGCGACGTCGGCGCGTGCAGGTTGACGGCAGAGAGGAAGACGGTGTCCGAGGCCGGGTCGAAGTAGAGCTCCGCGTTGTCCGCCGCCACCAGGCTCTCGTCCAGGTCCCTGCTGTGGAGCCACTGCGCCCCCGCCGGCGCGAACCCGGCGAGTCCGGCGGGAATGGCGAGACTCTCCGGCCCGGTCCCCATGACCGCCCCCGTCATCTGCGTGGATGCCGTGAGGGTCGCCACCGCGCCGGGCTCCAGGCGGATGAGGGCACTGACTTGGTAGTCGGTAGGACCGATCGCCCGGCTGCCCGGGACCCCGAGCGCCTCCTCCTGCCAGTGGGCCGCGACGATACGGCCGAGCTTCGGCAGTGCCGCGGCCAGCGGCTGGGCGTCGGTGTGGATCTCTGGAGCCTTCGAGGCCTCGGCCGTCACACCGGTGGCGGGGCTGCCGCCATCGCAGCCGGTGGCCAGGGCGGCCGCCAACAGCAGCGCGCCCACGAACAAGCGAGGCCTCCTACGCTCCACCACTACCTCCCCCATCGCCGGACGAGCCTACGCGCATTCCGGACACACCGATCTCCGTGCCGGTCCGGTACAACTCGACGAGCAACGGCCGCAACGCGCGCCCGGTCTCCGTCAACCGGTGGCTCGTCCGCACCGGGAACCCGCGCAGGCGCTCGCACTCGACCAGACCACGCTCCTCCAGCACGCGCAGGCGGTCGGCGAGCACCTTCGGACTGATCTCCGGGAGCCGGAGCCGCAGTTCACCGAAGGAGAGCGGGCCGTGCATCAACTCGCGCAGCACCAGCGTCGTCCAACGCCCCGCGACCGCCGCCAGCGCCACCTCCACCGGACAGCCGGCCTCCGGACGCACCGTCCGACCGTGCTCGTCGGGGACCAACTCGACGTCCCAACGCCGCTGCGCCACGTCGCTTTCCGTTTGGTGACCTACTCGGCCGCCGATTTCACTGCCCTCATGACCCATCCCACCACTGTCCCCCTGACCACCGAGGCCGAACAACACCCGGCCGTCTTCGCCGCCGCCTTCAACTCCGGCGACCTCGCGGCCGTCCAGCAGGTCTACGCACCGGGCGCCGTCTTCGTCCCCACCCCCGGCTCCCCCGTCACCGGTCCCGAACTCACCCGCGCAACGGCCGACTTCCTCGCCCTCGGCCTCCCCATCACCGTCCACCCCCGGCACACCTACGTCGCCGACGACATCGCCCTCCTCATCGTCGACTGGACCATCGACGGCCCCGGCCCCGACGGCACCCACGTCCACCTCGAAGGCACCGCCACCGACGTCGCCCGCCGCGGCCCGGACGGCAGGTGGCAGTACATCATCGACAACCCCTTCGGCACGGCGACCGGCTGACAGCCCTCGCACTCGCCGCCACTGAGCGTCCGTCACCATTGCGGCGCCGGAAACTCGCTGTTCCCTTCCGCGCTCCACCTTGGAAGCATGTCGCCATGCAGTCGCGAATCCATCAGGTCGTTGTCGCCCTCACCACAGCACTTGCAGCGGTAGCGGTCTTCTCCCTGGCAGCATGGTTCTACGACCGACGAGGACAGGAAGGCCCGGACGACTCGCCGAACGCCGCCCCGACTCCACGCGCTAGCCGCTCCGCGAAGCTATGGCCCCCGCCCGACGCCGCCACCCTCTCAAAGCTGACCAAGGCTCTGGCGGAAATCGAACCCGAACTGAGGAGCTACGGAACTCCCGGGATGAACGCTCAAATGGTATGTACCGAAATCAGCAGAGGATCGGACGACGCCAGTACTCTCCAGTACACGATGTCCGTTTTCGCAGGAGACGGAAGCTTCTTCCTCAACGAGGAGCAAGGAGTTCGCATCGTGGCAACCGTTCGCGAGATCATCTGCCCGAATGCGCGAGCCTGATTCGCTTTGACCGAATCCTACCACTGAGCTGCTGGCCTAGCCCCAATACCCGTGACTTTGGTGGGCTTGGGTCGTTGGATTGGTTGTTCCATGACCTGGGCAGGTGAATTTGCCGGTGGGTGACCGGCTGTCGGATCGGATCGCATTGAGGGTACTGACGCCACAAAGAGCCCGGCCGGGGAATCCCGGCCGGGCAAAGACGAGCTACACCGCCCCAGCAGGCATTACTTCCCTTCAGCCTCAGGCTTCAAGACCTCAGGAGCCGCTGCAGGCATTATCAGTCCTGCATAAACAACACCAAGAAGGCTCATCAACAAGAAGGGCCAGGCACCCGCGAGCAAGTAGAGCGCGGGTGGCAGGGCAAGCAACAATGCTACAACACCTCGAACATCCCTCCCCTTCGCTGCGGGAAAAGCCACCAAAAGAATCGAGATCAGCGCAGGGACAGTTATTGTCACCGAGATCATCAGCAGAATCGCATAGTAGCCCTCGGGCCCATTTTGCGAAAACCCGTCGGCGTCACGCCCATCAGGAGAGAACGCCGCAAGCACAAGAAGGAGTGCATACACAGGCACTACACAGGTCGCTATATATCTAAGCGCCGCCCACGCAAACCATCTGAACGTTCGAACAACCCCGCGAGTCAGCATCCTGAGATACACCTACCCTCTTCGTGGGTTCGGTTGATCTTGTAGATATCAAAAAGTGCTGGTATCGCAAGCAAGCCAGGGTCACCCGGCGCGGCACCCCAGGGGTCCTGGGCGAGAAGATTAGGAGTTTTCCCGCGACGGTACTGAACCACCTCCATATTGGGATAGTCATCACCCTTGCGGTTGACTCGAATTCCAAATGAATTGATTTCAATATTAATTTGGACGTCGGTGCCAAATATTGGCATTTTGCTATTGATGCCATGGATGCTCGCCGCAAGTCCACCGCCATCCGACCGCCTGAATGCAATTGCATTCCGATGTCTGACCGTAGTCCACCAGTAGCTCTCACCTTCGTCGATACCCTTTGCTGACTCCACCTCCTGCGGGACCCACTCACCATCCTTACTGCCGGGCTTCACGTGCCCCTCGGCGGTGACGGACGGCATGACGGTGAAATTCGCCTCCCCAGTGGCAGTATTCCAAAACAGGGTCATGCGAGCACTGTCAACCGGAGCCCTCGACCACGATCGATTATCACCCAGAAGAGATCCGAATGCCGCTTCTTTCTCGGGTATAAAGAATCTCACCATGATAATTCCATTGTCGGCACTCCCCTGCGCACCCTTATTTCCCTTCCGCTGCGACTTGGCTGGCTTCGGACCGAATCCCGCCTGCTGGGCCGAATCATAGTAGTCCGAATTTCGCTGTGTATCGTCGAGCCGTTGCAGGGCTGCAGCCGAGACGTTGTTCGCCGTCGTCTCCGCCGCGTTCTTCATGGTGATGGTGCCGGCCGAGCCGCAGTCGTACAGCGTGCCGCACTCCTCGGACTTGAGGCCGTTGGGGTCGGAGCGGTTGACCGGGTTGTTGTTGCTGTAGGCGTAGGCGTTCCACTGGAGTGGGTCGCCGGCGTCGAGGATGGGGTCGGGGCTGAGGAAGCGGCCGGTGCCCGGCTGGTACTGCCTCGCCCCCAGGTTGGTGAAGCCGGTGGCGTCGTCCTTGAGGCCGCCGACGTAGCCCTTGTCGCCGGACCAGGGGGTGGCGAGGGAGCCGGGGCCGCGGGTGGCGCCGAAGGGATCGAACGTGCGGCGGGTCTCGTTGGTGGTCGCGGATTCGATGGACAGGGAGCTGGTGCCGTGGTGGTCGGAGAACTGATAGGCGAGCTTGCCCGGGCCCTCGCGGACCAGGGTGATGCCACCGGGGATGCTGTAGTAGCGCGCACCCGTGCTGGTGTTGCTGGCGATGTCGTAGGTGAGTTCGTCACCGCCGCCGAGGTTGACCGTCACCTTGCCCGGGTTGCGGCGCACCAGCTGGTTGCCGTCCGCGTCATAGACGTACGTCGTGGTGGCAGCGCCCTGGGTGAGTGAGGCGAGTTTGCCCTCGAAGTCCCAGGTGAGCGTGGTGCCGTTCGCGGCATCGACGGCGTTCCAGGTGACGCTGCTCCACTTCGCCTGCCCACCCGGCGCGACGACGATGAAGTTGCCGTCGTCCTGCACCTTGGCGGAGTAGCCGCTGTTGTTGCCGACCCAGGTCCTGGAGGACCAGAGCGGGACGCGCTGCGGGTCGTAGACGACGAAGTTGCCGTCGTCCTGCATGGTCGCCCAAGCACCCGGGTGGTCCTGGGTGTTGGTGGACCAGACGGCCTTTCCGGTGCGCAGCGAGCTGAGTACCAGGTTTCCGTCGGGCTGCATGGCGAGCTGGACGCTGTTGGAGCGCACCGACTCGCCGGAATTGAGAACGAAGCCCGCCTTGAGTTCCTTGGTGCCCCCAGGATTGTTGATCTTCGTGGTGTTGCCGGCCGCGTCGTACTCGTCCGCTCCCTGCACACCGGCTGCGACGCCGAAGGTGGACCTGCCGGTTGCGAGCGCGTGCGGACCGCCGGTGCCGCCACCCGTACCGGCGGCCGCGGTGGGAGTGTTGCGGGTGCCGGGGGCCGGGAAGGTCTGGCCGGCCGTCAGGTCCTTGGCGGGGTCGCCCGCCGGGTCGTGGTTGACCAGCTTGGTGCGGTTACCGGCCAGGTCGTAGCCGTACTCCTGCCAGTAGGCGGCGCCGCCTCCGACGGTGGTCCTCGCCGGTGCGGACGCTCCGCTGGTGGGGGTAGCGTTGGCGCAGCTGCCCTGCCCGCCGAGTGACGGGGTCGGCTGGTCCAGCTGCCCGGTGTCGCTCCACGCGGTGGTCAGGCGGCCCAGGTAGTCGTAACTGAAGCACTGCAGGTCGGTCGCGGACGGGGTGTTGTTCGGGATCGCCCTGATCGCGGTGATCTGGCCGGCCTGGTTGTAGGCGTACGTGGTGTTCTGGACGGAGCCGGTGGCCGCCGTCTGCTTGTCGATGTACTGGTTCAGCAGCCGACCGGTCGGCTCGTCATAGGTGTTCGTGGCGACCAGGTAGGTACCCCACGAGTTCATCGTGGAGCGGATGTTGCGCCCGTAGGCGTCCCAGTCGGCCTGACGGAGGTAGGTGACCCCGGCGCCGCCCATGCCATACAGCAGGCCGTAGTCCTCGTACTTGTACGTGATCGACTCGTCGGCCAGGCTGCCGGCGGCAGCGCGACTTTCCGAGACCAGTGCACCGGTGATCGAGTCGTACCAGGCTCGGTACCCGAAGGTCACCTGACCGGTCTTGCCGATCTCGCTGCCGGGAAGGGACACGGTCGTAGCGATCGGCCGGTAGGCGACGTCCAGTTCGGTGACTGCCTTGGTGTAGGCCGCGCCGCTCGCACCACCCACGTACCGGGTCGACGATGCCGCCTGGCCCTTGGCCACGGTGTCGTAGGTGTAGCCGGTCAGCTGGTTGGCCGGGGCCACCGTGCCGTTGTAGGTGCCGGTCTTGCGACCGATCAGGTCGTAGGTGACCGCGACCGTCTGGTTGCGCGCGTCGGTCGTGGCGGCGAGCCGGCCGGCACTGTCGTAGCTGCGGGTCGACACGCCCGTGTCCGGATCGTCGGCGCGGATCTGGCGTCCGCGCTGGTCGTAGCCGTAGCTCCAACTGTTGCCCGCTGCGTCCACCCGCGTCGCCGCCTGGCCGCCCGGTGTGTAGGTGTACGTGGTGACGTCCGCGTCGGCCGGGTTGCCGGTCGCGGTCGGCGTCCGGTACTGCCAGAGCTGCGCGGTGCGGCCGCGGGCGTCGTTGACGGTGCTGGTCGCGGTGGCCCCGGCGGGCGGGGTCACGTCGACCCGGTCCGCGCCCGGGTAGGCCGTGTTCGTGGTGTTCTGCAGCACGCCGAGGGCGATGAACTGCGTGCTGACCGGTCGGCCCATGCCGTCGAACTGGGTGGTCGTCCGGTTCGGCACCATCGCGCCGTCCGGCCTCCATCGCGTCGTTCCGGGGCCGTCGGTGTCCTCGTAGTAGGTGTTGTAGGCCTGGTTGGCACGCCCCTGCGAGTCGTAGAAGGTATCGGTGATCAACCGGCCGTGGTAGGCGGAGATCGCCGGCGGGCTCTGCGTCTGAATCACCCGTCCGAGGCCGTCGATGATCTGCGTCGCGGTGCCGTACTGGCCGCTCGAACGCAGCGTGCTGCTGCTGATCGTGGACGGCGCGGTGGTCCCGTTGACCGCGTAGTCGTAGGTGTAGTTGGCGCTCAGCGCGGTGTCGCGGCCAGGTGTCCAGACCGCCTTCAGTCGACCCAACGAGTCATAGGACTGGGTGACCTTGCGGCCGTTGGGGTCGGTGGTGGTGATCGGCAGGTTCCGGGCCGGGTTCGCCGTCACCGTGGTCTCGCGACGGGAACCGGCGTCCGGAGCGCCGGCCGGTGCCGGCGTCCCGGTCACCGTACGGTTCGGCAACTCGCCCGGGTTTGCCGAGCTGTACGAGGTGGTCACCACCGCGCCGTTGGGGTTCGCGCCATCGGACACGGTCAGGTCCGTGACGGTGGCCACGCGGCCGTACACGTCGTAGGTGCTGGCGCCGCTGGTCACGTACTGGGCCGTACCGGAGCCGTCGTAGCGGTCGAGTACCTGGCCACCGGTGGCCTCCCCCTTGGCCCCCGCCGCCTTGAAGGCCGCGCCGTCGTAGAGGGTACGAGTGCCGGAGACCGTGTTGGCCGCGGTCGCCGTGGCGTCGCAAGCGTTGCCGCCCGAGACGGTAAGCACCTCGGACACCAGGCCCGTCATCTGCGGGTTGCTTCCGACCGCGTACCCGGTACGGGTGCAGAGGTCGGGCGTCCCGTCGGCAGTGCTTCGGGCGGACTTGACCCGGTTGTTGTAGTCCTTGTCGGTCTTGGTCACCGTGGACGTGGTGCGCGTTCCGCCGGTGGTCTTCACCGTGCTCACGCTGCTCGACGTGGTCGCCGCGTAGCGGGCCTCCAGGTCCGGCAGGCCGGTGCGCTTGTGCGTAGCGGTCGAAGACTCGCCGGAGCTGGTGTTCACCGTGTAGCCGACGGGATCGGTGTGGACGGCATCGGCGTCGGTGTAACTGTCCGACTCCAACACACGGCCGGACAGCCAGTCCTTGTCGGCCTGGGCGCCGCTCTTCGGACCGGCCACCGTCACGGTCTTCGTCTGGCCGTTCGCCTTGAGATCACCGTCCATGCCCTGGTAGTAGTACGTGGCGGACTTCGACTTGGCCCCGTCCGTACCGGAGCCGGTCACCGCGGTCACGCTGGCGTAGCCACGGAACTGGTCCCACGTCCGGTAGTCGGAGTCGACCAGGGCGCCGTCGTTGCGGTGCCACGCGGCCTTGCCGTACTCGTAGCTGGTGCTCTTCGGCACCGAGCCCTGGACGAGGTTGCCGTTCGGGTCGACGGTGACGGACGCCACCGGATAGCGCAGGAACCAGTCGTCGGCGGTGCCCGGAATGGCGCTGTCGTACCACTTGACGTTGTAGCAGCTCATCGTGTTGTCGTCGGCGGACGCGGGCATCCGGCCGTCGGTCCGCGAGCACGAGGCGAGCTTGTAGGCGACGGAGATGGTGCCGCCGGTCTCGCTGGTGATGACCTCGATGCGCGGGCGGTTGTACCGCGGGCGGGCCGGGACGAGACCGTCGACGCGGTTGGGCAGCATCGCGCTGGCGAAGGTGACCTTGGGGAGGTCCTTCTCCTCGGGACCGTTGAAGGTGTCCTTGCCGATCCGTCGGACCGACTCCAGCCACGGGATCCTGGTGTTCTCGGTCGGATTCTCGGGCGCCTTGAAGCTGTGCACGAGTTCGTAGCTGTCCACCGGACGGTACGACCCGCCGGACCGGACCTTGGTGGTGATCGTGTTCAGCCACTTCGTGGACCAGTAGCTCGGGCCGGTGTTGGCGCAGGCGCCCGACTGGGCGCACTGCTTGTCCAGCGGCACATCCTGCCAGTCGGCGGCGTTCGCCGAGGTGCGCTGCGACGGGTCGCAGTTGGCGGCGATGCACCGCTCCCCCGTCTCGAAATCGATCTTCGAAGCGGGCTGGTAGCTGCCGCCTGCGGCGATCTGGTCCGAGTCCAGCTGGCCGTAGCCGATCGAGGCGAGGGTGCCACCACGGGTGTAGAGGGTGTTCACCCCCGCGCCCGGGTTCTGACCGCCGCCGCGCGCGTACCAGTTGGTCTCGGGGGCGTAGCTGTAGGTGGTCAGGTTGTGGTGCGGGTCGACGACGTAGTCCAGGTTCCACCGCCACGCCATCTGGCACCAGGAGCCCTTGCCCTTGGCCGCGTCGTAGCAGGGGTCACCGGCGTTCGGCGAGTAGACCGGCACCGTCCACACCGACTTGCTCTCGGGACCGACCCTGCTGGGGGCACCGGCCGCGGTGGGCACCTGGTTGAGCCCGAAGTAGTAAACCGTGCCGGAGGTGTCGGTGACCTTCAGGTACGACTCGCTCCAGGTGCCGTTGGCGGCACCGGTCAGGAACTCGACCTTGGTGCCGTCGTCGTTCTTCAGCCGCCAGGTGCACTTGGACTGCTCGAACCGGCTGTCCGTGGTGACGCACGAGGTGTCGTGTGGAACGAGCTCGCCGGAGTGGCCGCCCAGCGAGAGCGTGAGGTTGGCACCGCCCCAGCACTGGTCGGCGGAGCCCGGGATGCCGGCCTTGGCGCACGGCTTGTAGGACCGCTCCACGAATCCGGAACTGAGGTCCCAGCCGTCACCGATCCAGGAGGCCTGGGAGTTGGTGGAGGCCGTCCGGCCGTCGACCGAGGCCGAGTCGTAGCCGAGTGCGAGCTGCGGCGCCGCCCCACCGAGGGTCGGCGGCGACTGGATCGGGTAGCTGTAGTTGAACGACCCCGAGGAACTGCCGGCCGTCCACGCCTGGCTCGACGAAAGCGAGGTCGCACTGTAGGTGCCGGTGCCACTGGAGGGCGCGCCCTCGGTGGCCAGGACCATCGGTGCGAGTGCTGCGGGCGCGGGTGCGGCGGACGGCGCGAGGGCGGCCGACTTCCCCGCACTCTGCTCACGCGCGGTCAGCGGCGCTTCCACCGCCGGGAGCTCGATGTCCGCGACCAGCTTCTTCGCCTGCGCGTCGTAATGGGACGGCACCGGGGTGCGGACCAGACAACTCGGCACCTCGGGCGTGGTCAGCGCACAGGCCGGCAACGCGACCAGGCGGGCGCGCTCGGCGAAGTCACCGCCGAAGCCCACGCCGCCGAGGTCCAGCGCGACGCGGACCTTGGACGCGCCCGCCTGGCCGCTGCGGGAGAGCGCCAGCAGGGTGCCCTGGACGCCGAGCGCGTCGGCCGCCTTCGCGTCCGCCACGTCCACCCGCACGGAGCCGGGGGCCGGTGCGACGTCACTGGCGGGCGCTTCGGCCGAGCCCTTCGCCGGAGCCGCCTCCGGGGCCAGCGGGGCCAGCCAGACGGGCAGGTCGCCCGCCTGCCGGGAGGCGCCGGCGGCGGGCTCGCGGACCTCGGTCCCGCCCGCGTCCTTGCGCATCGTGACGGAGCCGGCGGGCGGAGCCGTCTCCAGCGTCGCCAGGGCGGCGCCGTGGGTGGCCCGCACCGGCGTCTTGGGCGGGACCCAGTTCGGCGAACCGGTGGCAGGCGGGACCGCCTTGGGCTTCTCCGCCTTGCCGGGAACGGACGCCGTCCTCGGCAGCGGGGTGTTCGGCGGCGACCAGATCTTGTCCTTGTCCACCGAGGACGCGGCGAGCGCCGGCGCCATCGGCGAGACCAGCGCACTCAGAATCGCCAGTGAACTCACAAGGGCTACACGAGATCTCCGCCTCCCCGGCGACGGACTCCCCCTCCCGATCAACCAGGAGAAACGGACATGACGAACCGACACCTCGACCCCCCACAGGCTCAACCGCACCCGAGTCGGGTACGGACGGATGACTGTGGCGGAGGCTAGGCCCTCGACCGTCCTCCGGTCGAGCATATTGTCGACCTATCACCTGGGTGACCGACCTCACACGGTAAGTTAACGGGAGCGGCGACTGCAAATCGGACATCCGTACGAATAAGCGGTTGACGAACCATTGCGTCTGCGACAGCTTGCTACCGAACTCTGCGCGTGGGCTTCACAGATCTTGCACGCGCAGCTGACTCGACATGTCCGTGGGGGGACTCACCATGCCTGCCGCTCCGCCCGGGGCGCGCTCCGGCGCGCTCCGTTCCAGTTACTCGTCCCGGCGATCCGTCGCCGCTGCCGTCGGCCTTCTCCTGGCATTGACCTCGGTGGCGCCGGTCGCCTTCGCCAACTCGCCATCCGCTCCGCCGCCCGCCTCGCCGGCCGCCAGCTCACCCGACCTGTCCACGATCATGGCCGAAGCCGATGCCAAGCGGGCCGGCGAGAAGACCGTCGTCACTGCCGTCGACAAGGCGACGACCCAGGCCAAGGCGACCGGAAAGCCCGTCCCGGTTCCGGAGTTGACCGACGAGTTCAGCGAGACCGTCGCCACTCCGCAGGGCCATCTCTCCCGGAGCCAGCACACCGACCAGCAGCGGGCGAAGCAAACGGACGGCTCCTGGGCCAAGCTCGACGCGACTCTCGTCGCCGAGACCGGGGGTGGCTACCGGCCCAAGGTCGCCGCCTCCGGTGTCCACCTCTCGGGCGGCGGTCCCGGCCCGCTCGGCACGCTCACCACTCCCGAGGGCGAGACCCTCACGATCGAGTCGCCGTTCCCGCTCACCAAGCCCACCGTGGACGAGGACGGCGACGGCCTGGTCTACCCCGAGGTCTCCCCCGGTGTCGACCTCAAGGTGACTGCCGGCGCCACCGGCGGTCTCAGCACCGTCCTCATCGTCAAGACCCCTGAGGCTGCGGCCAATCCGAAGCTCCAGAAGGTCCGCTTCGGCACCACTGCCAAGGGCGTGACGGTGAAGGCCGACGCGGGCAGCAACCTCACCGCCAGTACTGCGGACGGCACCGTCAAGTGGCACGCCTCGGCGCCGCAGATGTGGGACAGCTCCGTCGCCCCGGCCGCCCCGGCCGGCAAGTCGGCCCAGGCCGCGCCGACCGCGGGCGGCGACGACCCCGGCTCCGGTGCGCCCGGCAAGTCGCCCCGGACCAGCAGTGCGGACGGCCCGGGTATCGGCGCCAGGGTGGTCACGATGGCCACGTCAGCAACCGCGGACGGCATCGAGATGATCCCCGACCAGTCCGTGCTCGGCAAGGGTCAGGGGCCCTGGTACATCGACCCGGTCTGGCAGCCCGACCGACGCGAGGGCAACGCCTGGACCTGGACCCAGTCGGCGCATGCGACAACCTCCAACTACCTGAAGACCACCGCCAACGGCGACGAGTACTCCCACCCCGGGGTCGGCTACCAGGGGTGGCAGGTCGAGAAGGGTGTCGAACGGTCCTACTTCCAGTTCGACACCCGCTGGTACAACGACATCGTCATCCACAGCGCCGTCATGTCGGTCTGGGAGTACGAGTCCTCGGACCACAACTGTGCCAAGCCCTACACCGTGGACCTGTACCAGACCGGTGCCATCAACAACTGGACCACCTGGAACAACGCCCCGGGCTTCATCGGCGGCCTCGTCGGCACCGCCGACGTGGCCGGATCCGGCAGTCCCGGCTGCCACGACAACCTCCTGTTCCAGTACAACGTCACCTCCGCCTACCAGAACTACGCACCGTCGCAGGACACGCTGACCTTCGCCCTCATCGCTCGCGACGAGACGAACAAGTACGCGTTCAAGCGGATGGACTACCGGCCGGTCGTCGTGATCGAGTACGACCGCTACCCGGAGACCCCCACCAACCCGAACGCCTGGCCGGTCCCCAACACGGCCGTACCGTGGACGGACAACCAAGGCTGTGACGGCTCGACCCTGGGCTGGATGAACTCCTCCGCCGGATTCAACGGAAACGTCTCGCTCAACGCCAATGTGCACAGCCCCATACAGAACACCCTGAAGTCCTACACCCACATCTGGGACTACTCGCTGCCGGGCATCCCGGACGTCGCCAAGGGCGAGTCGTCCGAGGTCGCCAACGGGGCGGTCGCGAGCTACCAGGTGCCGTCCGAGGTGCTCAAGGACGGCCACGTCTACGGCTGGGGCGCCCAGTCCTACGACACGCTGATCGACGCGAAGTCCAGCTCGACACCCACCTGCCGCTTCGGCATCGACCTCACGCCGCCGACCCTGAGCGTCCCGAACGTCTACAGCCAGCTGTCCGATGCCGACCTCGCGACGCAGTTCCCGCCGTCCGGCAACGGCCAGGTCTCCAAGAAGCGCTCCGGCGAGTGGGGCGTCGTCCCGTTCTCGGCGGCGGACGCTGCACCGAACGACGGAACCGGGTCCGGCCTCGTCTGCGCCCAGTGGTCCTGGAACCCGCAGCTGTCCGGAGCGCCCTGGTCCTGCGGTTCCTCGTTCCCGCAGGGGGGCATCGGCGTCCTGCCGACGCACTGGGGCACCAACATCCTGTACATCCGGGTGATGGACAACGCGCGCAACGTGTCGCCGATCGCCCAGTACGCCTTCTACGTTCCGTGGAACCCGGACGGGCCACCGCCGGTCTTCGGCGACGTCACCGGTGACAGCGCACCGGACATCCTGACCGCAGACCAGTCGGGTTACCTGCGCACCTACAACGCTCCTGGGAACCCGAACGCGACGAGCCCCGCCGTGGCCGTTGCCGCCACGGCGGCCGACTCACCCACGAGTCAGGGCTGGAACAACATCCAGTTCACCCACCGGGGCACCCTGAGCGGTGGCCACAACGTGGACGACGTCATCGCGCACGCGCCCAGGGACGTCAACCTCTGGATCTACGGAAACCCCAACAACGACAGTGTCGTCGGCCGGATCAATTCCAAGAGCAAGCTCACAAAGCCCCAGTGCGCAGTGACGGCCACGGAAACCTGTGCCTGGCGCACAGCACCCGGCTACAACGCCACGGACTGGTCGACCACCCTGAGGATCGCCGCGCTCGGTGACCCGGTGCACACCGATCTGGACGCCGGCCTGAAGTTCAGGAACAAGACCGGTCTGCTCACCGTCGAGAGCACCGGGAACGGCGCCGACGCCGCACTCTGGTACTACCCCGCGACCGAGTACAACACCCTCGGCAAGCCCGTCCAGCTGGCAGCCTCCGGGTGGAAGGACAAGGAACTCATCACCCCCGGTGACTGGGCCAAGCAGGGCCACCCCGGCCTGTGGGCACGCAACCTGCAGGCTGCACCCGACGGTGCACAGGGCGACCTCCTCGCCTACACCTTCACCACCGGCACCGTGGTCGCCACCAACGAGCAGGGCCAGCCGATCGTCGACGACACGGGTGCCACCATCACGGTGCCGACCCTGACGCAGATCGCGACCACAACGAAGATCGGCGCGATACCCGTGAGCGGCTGGCCCGTCCTCGGCTCCGACGGGGACCTCACGGGATCCGGCCACCCGACCCTGTGGGGCAAGACCGGGGAGGGTCGGATCGACATCTGGACGGGCCTGACGACCGCCCCCGGCACCGCCAACGCCGGCTTCACCTGGCAGGTCGGCCCCGAGGCGATCGGGAACACCGAAGTGAACCCGCTCTGGTGGGCCCTCGACGGGCGCACCGGCGGCGACACCGGCGACACCAACGCGCTGTACCCGAAGGACAACATCGCGCGCACCGCCGATCACAACGGTGCGGCCAACAAGGCCACGACGTTCGACGGCACCAAGATCTACCGTTCGACCGCCGTTGTCGGCCCTACCGCCGAGAAGCCCGGTCTGGACACGACGCAGAGCTACAGCGTTGCCGCGTGGGCGAAGCTCGACAACACCAACGACTACCAGACCGTGGTCTCGCTGGCCGGCCAGGAGCGCAGCCCCTTCTACCTCCAGTACTCGGCCCATTTCGGCAAGTGGGCCTTCGTCTTCCCGGATTCGGACAACTACAACACCAGCACGTACTACGCGGTGGTGGACGGGGGCGAGCGGCCGTCGCCGCTGACCGGTGTCTGGACCCACCTGGTGGGGACGTACAACGCCGGCACCGGTGTGGCGACACTCTTCGTGAACGGCCGGGCCGCCGGCTCCGCGAACATTCCCGGGGTCTGGAAGACCAACGGCACGGTCAACATCGGGGGCGACGTCACCTCCCGCTACCCCGGACCCAGTGACCGGTTGAACGGTGCCGTCAGCGATGTCCGGCTCTACCCGTACGCGCTGACCGATCAGCAGGTCAACACCTTGGCCACCACCGCGGCCAGTGTGCAGATCCACAGCGCCTACAACCCTGCCAAATGCGTCGACAGCTGGGGTGGTGGCCTGGGAGCCACCGCCGCCGTCTACGACTGCTACAACGGCGACGCGCAGCACTTCACGCTGACCGAGAAGAACCAGCTCAAGGTCCCGGGCGTCGATCGCTGCCTGGGAACCAAGGACAAGCCGGTGCACTGGGGAACGAACGTCACGTCCCAGGCCTGCGGCGACGCCGCTGCGCAGACCTGGATACGGCAGTACGACGGGTCGCTCTACAACCCCGACTCCAACACCTGCCTGGAGTTGCCGGGGTGGAACACCGGGAACGGCGCCGCCCTCGGTGTCTGGCAGTGCAACGGCAACCCCAACCAGCGGTGGTTCTTCGAGGCGCAGACCCGCTGAGCCCAGCTGAACACACGGCCGGCCCCCGTCGAGCAGTCGCTCGGCGGGGGTTCGCCGCTCTTTGGGGTCAGACGGAGGCGGGTGGGGCCGTGGCGGTGCCGGCGGGGGTGCCGAGGGTGCGTTCGGCCTTGGCGACGGCGGCGCGGTAGTAGAGGGAGGCCAACTGCGAGGAGGAGTCGTTGCGTTGGAAGAAGCCGTAGGACATGGCGACGGTGCCGAAGCGTTCGACGGCGATGTAGCCGTTGAGCGGGACGCCGGCGAGGGTGCCGTCGAGGCGGACGGCGGGGGCCTGGCGGTCGCCGAGGGTCACGGGGGTGACGGTGAAGGTCACCGAGGCGTCGGTGCCGTCGTTGAAGGTCAGGCTGTGGCAGTCGGCGAACGCGTCGGTGACGACGGTGAAGTCGCTGGTGAGTTGGGCGGCGTCCTCGGCGGTGAGGGACTCGGTCACCATGGGGTTGCCGTCGGGGCCGTCGAATTCGACTTCCTGGTGGGGAAGTTGGGAGGAGGGTCCGGATCCGTTCCCGTTGAGCAGGGCGCGGAGCGCGTCGCAGCCCGCGACCGGGGAGGCACCGCCGGCCGATGCGGAGCTCTGGCCGACCGGGACTTCGGTGAAGTTCGGGCCGAGTTCGGCGGTGCTCAGCAGGGCCGCCTTCAGCTGGTCGGCTGTCGGGAGCCGGTCGGCCGGGGCGGCCGCCCCGAGGGAGATCGCCGGTGGGGCGGCGGCGGAGCCGGTGGCGATGGCGATGCCGGCCGCCCCGAGGGTGACCACGGTGACCACGGCTGCGGCGGTGAGGGCGAGGAGAGGCCTCGGACGAGACATACGGCCCCCGATCGGGAGTCGGGCTGGGACAGGCACCCAGTGTCCCACCGGGGCTGCACCCCCGCCCGTCCGCGCGACATCGTCACAGGTCAGGACGGGTCTGCCGACAGGGCGGCGCGGGTCTCGGTGAGCCACTCGACCCAGAAGGACTCCAGTCCGATGCCGGCCCGCAGCACGGCGTGCCGGAGCCGGTCACCCTCGGCGGCCCGCTCGCCCTCTTCGGTGCCGGCCGGCAGGAAGTCCCGCCGTTCGATCTCCCGGTAGTCGGCCAACTGCGCGCGGTGCAGGGCGAGGTGCCGGGCCAGCTCGGCGTCCAGGCCGGCTGTGCCGACCACCGCGGCCGCGCGCAGCCGCAGCAGCAGGGGTTCGCGGACGGCCTTCGGGACGTCCCCGCCGGCCGTCCACCGTTCGAGCTCGGCGCGGCCGGCGGGCAGGACGTCGTACTCCTTCTTCTGCCCGCGCACCGGCCCGTCCTGCGGGAGCGCCCGGATCAGCCCGGCGGTCTCCAACCGGCCCAGTTCGCGGTAGATCTGCTGGTGGGTGGCGGGCCAGAAGAAGCCGATCGACCTGTCGAACCGCCGGGTCAGCTCCAGCCCCGAGGACGGCTTCTCCAGCAGGGCGGTGAGGATGGCGTGCGGCAGGGACATGGGTCGATCGTAGGCCGGGCCGGGCGGCAGCAGAGCCGGGGCCTGATGTCGGGCTCCGGACCCTGGCGAAAAGTCGTCCACATTCGGGTAATCCCGTACGGAACATTTCTGCGCACCGGGCGGTTGTCCCGGATATGACTCAGCGACCGACCCCCCGCCCGCTCTCCGACCAGGCCGCCTCGGACCTGCTCGCCGCCCAGCAGTTCGGCACCCTCGCCTCCGTCAAGGCCGGCGGCCACCCGCACCTGACCACCATGCTCTACCGCTGGGACCCGGCCGAACGGACGGTGCGGTTCTCCACCACCGCCGACCGGGTCAAGGTCCGCCACCTGCGGCGCGATCCCCGGGCGGCGCTGCACGTCCAGGGGGCGGACCCGTTCTCCTTCGCCGTCGCGGAGGGCGAGGCGGAGGTCTCCGAGGAGTCGGCCGAGCCGGGTGACGCGGTCGGGCAGGAGCTGCTGGCGATGCTTCCGGCGGAGCTCCGACCGGTGGACCCAGGGCAGTTCCTGGCCGAACAGGTCGCCGAGCGGCGCCTGGTGATCACACTGCGGGTCCACCGGCTCTACGGCACCGCACTGGATGTCAGCGCCTGAACCGCCACGGCCGGGCGGGCGGTTCAGATCGTGGCCGCCAGCTCGGTGCCCTGCTTCACGGCCCGCTTGGCGTCCAGTTCGGCGGCGACGTCGGCGCCGCCGATCAGGTGCGGGGTGATGCCGAGCGCGCGCAGGGCGGTGTCCAGCTCGCGGCGCGGCTCCTGGCCGGTGCAGAGGACGACGGTGTCGACGGGCAGCAGTTGGCGCTCGCCGTCCACCACGAAGTGCAGGCCCGCGTCGTCGATCAGTTCGTAGCTCGCGCCCGCGACCATGGTGACGCCGCGGTGCTTGAGCTCCGTGCGGTGGATCCAGCCGGTGGTCTTGCCGAGGCCGGCCCCGACCTTGGTGGTCTTGCGCTGCAGCAGGTGGACGCTGCGCGGGGGCCGGGGCGGCTCGGGGCGGGTGAGGCCGCCGCGCTCGCGGTACTCCGGGTCGATGCCCCACTTGCGCTGGAACACCGGCGGGTTGAGGCTGGCGGCGTCGCCCTGGTCGGTGAGGTACTCGGCGACGTCGAAGCCGATGCCGCCCGCGCCGAGGACGGCGACGCGCTCGCCGACGGGCGCGCCGTCGCGCAGGACGTCCAGGTAGCCGACGACGCTGGGGTGGTCGACGCCCGGGAGGTCGACCGGGGTCCGCGGGGTGACGCCGGTGGCGAGGACGATCTCGTCGAAGCCCTCGGTGGCGAGCTGCTCCGCCGTCACCGGTGCGCCGAGCCGCAGTTCGACCGCCAACTCGGCCAGCCGGGTGCGGTAGTAGCGCAGGGTCTCGTCGAACTCCTCCTTGCCGGGGATGCGCCGGGCGATGTTCAGCTGCCCGCCGACGGTGTCGGCGGCGTCGAACAGGGTGACGGCGTGGCCGCGTTCGGCGGCGGAGACGCTGAACGCGAGGCCGGCCGGTCCGGCGCCGACGACGCCGATCCGCTTGCGCAGCTTGGTCGGTGTCAGGACGAGCTCGGTCTCGTGGCAGGCGCGCGGGTTGACCAGGCAGGAGGTGATCTGCCCGCTGAAGGTGTGGTCCAGGCAGGCCTGGTTGCAGCCGATGCAGGTGTTGATGGACGCGGAGCGGTCGTCCTGCGCCTTGGCGACGAAGTCGGCGTCGGCGAGCAGCGGACGGGCCAGCGAGACCAGGTCGGCGCAGCCGTCGGCGAGCAACTGCTCGGCGATCTCGGGGGTGTTGATGCGGTTGGTGGTGACGAGCGGGACGGTGACCGAGCCCATCACCTTCTTGGTCACCCAGGCGTAGGCGCCGCGCGGGACGGAGGTGGCGATGGTGGGGATCCGGGCCTCGTGCCAGCCGATGCCGGAGTTGATGATGGTCGCGCCGGCGGCCTCGACGGCCTGGGCGAGCCGGACGACCTCGGCGAGGGTGGAACCGCCGGGGACGAGGTCGAGCATGGAGAGGCGGTAGACCAGGATGAAGTCGGGGCCGACCCGCTCGCGGACCCGGCGGACGATCTCGACCGGGAAGCGCATCCGGTTCTCGTACGCGCCGCCCCACTCGTCCTCGCGGTGGTTGGTGGCGGCGGCGGTGAACTCGTTGATCAGGTAGCCCTCGGAGCCCATGATCTCGACGCCGTCGTAGCCGGCCCGCCGGGCGAGGGCGGCGCAGCGGGCGAAGTCCTCGATGGTCTGCTCGACCTGCTCGGCGGTGAGCGCGTTGGGCACGTACGGACTGATCGGGGCCTGGAGGGCGCTGGGTGCGACCAGGTCGGGGTGGTAGGCGTAGCGGCCGAAGTGCAGGATCTGCATCGCGATGCGGCCGCCGGCGGCGTGCACGGCGTCGGTGACGACGCGGTGCCGGTCGGCCTCCGCCTCGGTGGTGAGCATGGCGCCGCCGCCCCAGGGCCGGCCGGCCTCGTTGGGGGCGATGCCGCCGGTGACGATCAGGCCGACGCCGCCGCGGGCGCGCTCGGCGTAGAAGGCGGCCATCCGCTCGAAGCCGTTCGGCGCCTCCTCCAGGCCGACGTGCATCGATCCCATGATCACGCGGTTCGGGAGGGTGGTGAAGCCGAGGTCGAGCGGGCTCAGCAGGTGCGGGTACGGCTTCCGGGCCCGCTGGGGGTCGGTGCTCATCGGCTTCTCCTGTGCGGCGTGCGGCGGCTCGTTGTTACCACACGGTAGGGGACACGGTTCGGGATGTGCAACTAGTTGCATAACCCGACCCCGGGCGGTGGGCCCTGCGGGCGGCCGCCGACCCGGGCGGCTCGCCGCGATGTCGCCCGCCGCTCCGCGGGCCGCACTGCGGACCGGCCGCCCGACGGCCGTCCCACAGCCTCCCGATCACCGCCGGCAATTTGCCTGACCATCCGTCAGATCGGCACGGAATGTGCGTATGGTCTTTCTCCGGAGGGGGGTTCGGAGGAATCCCCGGGGAGGGGACGGCAGTGCGAGGCGGAGAGATAGCCGTGGTCGGCGGCAGTATCGCGGGGTGCGCGTTCGCGCGGGCGGCCGCCCGCGGCGGGGCGGACCGGGTGGTGGTGCTGGAGCGCAGCCCCGGCCGGCTGGAGGACCGCGGCGTCGGCCTCTGCGTGCTCGACGACCGCTACACCGAACTGGCCCGCGCCGGCCACCTCGACGACGGCATCCGCTGGCACCTGCTGACCCAGCGGCACTGGCTGGCCCGCGACCCCGACGGCGGGGGCGGCCCGCGCGGGCGGCTGCTCTGGGCGCAGGAGATGCCGTTCCGCTCCTACCACTGGGGCGTGCTCTGGCAGGCGCTGCGCGAACGCACCCCCGACAGCGTGGAATTCCGGCTGGGCGGGGCGGTCACCACGGTGACCGGCGACGGCGAGCAGGCCTGGCTGACGGGCCCGGCCGGTGGACCGGACCGGTACGACCTGGTGGTCGGCGCCGACGGCTACCGCTCGGTGGTGCGCGAGGCCGTCTGCCCCGAGGCCCGGCCCGAGTACGCCGGCTACGTCTGCTGGCGCGGCAGCTTCGACACCCGGCTGCTGGCGGAGCTGCCCGGCGGCGCGGCACTCTGGCCGGAGCACGAGGTGATCACGGTCTGCTACCCCGGCGGCCAGGTGGTGCTGTACCGGATCCCCGGGCTGACCCCGGGCTCCACCCAGGTCAACTTCGTCTTCTACGCGCCCACGCCGGCCTGGCTGCGACCGGGCGACCCGACCAGTGTCCCGGCCGGCGCGCTCACCGGCGGGCAGTTCGAGGAGCTCGCCGAGCTGGCCGAGCGGCACCTGCCGCCCTACTGGGCCGGGGTGGTCGCCCTCTCTCCCCGCGAGCGGACCTTCATCCAGCCGATCTACGACCTGGCGGCGCCGCGCCGCACCGCCGGACGCCTGCTGCTCGCCGGGGACGCGGCCACCGTGGTCCGCCCGCACAACACCAGCGGCGCGGTCAAGGCCGTCCAGGACGCCTGTGCCTTCGAGGACGCCTGGCGGACGGCCGGCTCCTGGGCGGAACTGCTGCCCGCGTACGACCGCGAACGCGGCGCGGTGGGGCGGGAGATGGTCGAGGTCGGCCGGCGGCTCGGGCGGGCCCAGGTGACCGAGGCACCGGACTGGACGGCCATGGACCACGACGGGATGACCGCCTGGTGGCGCCAACAGGTGGCCGGGACGGGCGGGTTCGGCGGGCACGCGCTCGGGCGCCCGCCGACCCACCGTCAGGCCGGTTGACCGGAGGGGGCGTTCGCTTCCCCGGCCTGCGCGACTTCACGACCCACGGGCGACTTCACGAGCCACGGGCAACTTCACGAGCCACCGGCGGCGCCGCGGCCCACGGGCGGCGTCACGACCCACCGGCGGCGCCACGACCCACGGGCGGCGTCACGACCCTGGGCGGCGTCAGACGTTGACGCCGTAGTCGGTCGCGATGCCGCGCAGGCCGGAGGCGTAGCCCTGCCCGATGGCGCGGAACTTCCACTCGGCGCCGTTGCGGTACAGCTCGCCGAAGACCATCGCGGTCTCGGTCGAGGCGTCCTCGGAGAGGTCGTACCGGGCGATCTCCTGGCCGTTGGCCTGGTTGACGATCCGGATGAACGCGTTGCGGACCTGGCCGAAGCTCTGCAGGCGGGCGTCGGCGTCGTAGATCGACACCGGGAAGACCACCTTGGCCACCCCGGCCGGCACGGCGTCCAGGTCGACCTTGATCTGCTCGTCGTCGCCGTCGCCGCCACCGGTCAGGTTGTCGCCGCTGTGCTCGACCGAACCCTCGGGGCTGCGCAGGTTGTTGAAGAAGACGAAGTGCTGGTCCGAGACCACCTTGCCGAGCGCGTTGCAGAGCAGCGCGCTCGCGTCCAGGTCGTAGTCGGCCCCGGTGGTGGTCCGCACGTCCCAGCCGAGACCGACGATGACGGCGGTCAGACCCGGCGCCTCCTTGGTCAGCGAGACATTGCCACCCTTGGCCAGCGAAACTCCCACGATGCCCTCCTCGATTGCTCTCCCTCCGAAAGAATCTACAACACTGTAGAGATCACGAGAATCCATCCGGTCCGATGCGCCCCCGGCGTGCGCCGGCTACTGCGCGCCGGTGGGTGGCACTGCCCTCCATCACCGGTCACCGCTGCTCGCCGAGGTCCGTCGACCCCGCGAGCAGGTCGGCCACGTGCGGCGGCAGGAGGCAGGCCTGCCGCGCCAGCAGGTCGACGAAGGCCGCCGTCAGCGGATCCGGCCGGGTCCGGGTGTAAGCGGCGAGCGGGCGCCGCACGGGCGGCTCGGGGCGGCGGACCAGCCCGTCGAAGCCGGGCGGCACGATGTTGGCCGGCACCAGGGCCGGCCCCAGCCCGGCCGCGGCCAGCAGCGGCGCGGCCGCCGTCTGCTCGGTCCGCACCGCGACCCGCGGGCGGAACCCGGCCTCCGCGCAGGCCTCGTCGAGCAGGTCGGCGAGGCCGTTGCCGGGCGCGTAGTGCACCCAGTCGCGCCCGGACAGGTCGGCCAGCCGGACCATCTGGCGCTCCGTCACTTCATCGTCCTCGGCGGGCAGGGTCAGCACGAACTCCTCGACGCCCAGCTCGCGGATCGGCCCGTCCCAGTCCGGCGGCGGCGTGCCGATCGCGACGTCCGCCTGCCCGGCCGCCATCGCCGCGCGCAACTCGTCGTTGTGGGAGTACTCCCGCAGCCGGATCCGCACCTGCGGGTGGAGCCGGCGCCAGGCCCGCAGCACCGGTGGCAGGATGCCGAGACTGATCGAGTAGACCGTGGCGAGTTCGAGCTCGCCGTGGTCCAGGCCGGCCGTGAGACGGGCCGCCGTGCGCAGGCGCTCGGCGTCGGCGAGCGCGGCCCGGGCGTGCGGGAGCACCGCCCGGCCCATCGGCGTCAGTCGCACGGCGCGCGGCAGCCGCTCCAGCAGCGTGCCGCCGACGGCCCGCTCCAGCGCCCGCACCTGGTGCGAGAGCGCGGGCTGGGTGACGTGCAGCAACTCGGCGGCCCGGGTGAACGAGCCGGTGTCGACGACGGTCACCAGGTATTCGAGCTGTCGGAGAGTGGCCATGCACAGAGTTTATGGCTCACCCAAAAGACAAGCCTTGGACGCATCACCGCTGCTCGGCGCAGGGTGGTCGGCGAGGACAAGCTCCTCCGTCGAAGACACCCACCTCCCCAGGAGCCACCGCATGACCGCCCAGACGCCCAAGCCCACGCCCTCCCCCGTCCCCGTCCCCGTCCCCGCCCCGGTCTCGGGCGCCCTCGAAGGCCGCCGCATCGTCGTCGTCGGCGCCGGATCGAACACCGGCCGCGCACTCGCCCGCACCGCCTCCGCCGCCGGCGCGGAGCTGGTCCTGGCCGGCCCCGACCCGCGCAAGCTGGAGTGGACGGCCGGCGAGCTGTCCGGCCCCGCCCGGGTCGTCCCGGTGGACCTCGCCGACGAGGCGTCCATCGCCGCCCTCGCCACCGCCACCGGCCGTTTCGACCACCTGGTGTCCACCGCCGCGATGCCCGCCAACGGTCCGCTCGCCGAACTCGAACTCGCCGACGTCCAGCGCGCCTTCGCGGCCAAGGTGGTCGGCCCGCTGCTGCTCGCGAAGCACCTGGCCGGCCAGGCCGCGACCGACGGCCCCGACGGCGCCTCGTTCACCTTCTTCTCCGGCGTCGCCGCCTGGCGCCCGGCCCCCGCCCGCACGGTGATGGCCGCCACCAACGGCGCGCTCGCCTTCCTCGTCCAGGCCCTCGCCGTCGAGATCGCCCCGGTCCGGGTGAACGCCGTCTCCCCCGGCATCGTGGACAGCGGCTCCTGGGACCGGATGGGCACCGACAAGGAACCGTTCCTGCGCGCCGTCGCCGAGCGCAACCCCGCCCGCCGCGTCGGCAGCACGGACGACCTGGTCCGCGCCGTCCTCTTCTCGATGGCCAGCCCGTTCGTCACGGGGACGGTCCTGCACGTGGACGGCGGCGGCCGCCTGGTCTAGGGGGTCCCGGGGCCTTCCTCGCGGATCTTGCCGGGCGCCCGGCGACACACCGGTCCGGGAAGGTCCGGCGCGGTCCGGCCCGGGAAGGTCCGGGAAGGTCCCCGGAGGGTCCGGGAAGGGTCCCGGCAAGGTCCCGGGACGAGGGGGCCCGGCGCCCCGGTGGGTCAGACGGTGTCCTGGACGGGCAGCGCCGCCACCATCGGATGGTCCTTCTCGATCAGGCCGAGCCTCGCGCTGCCGCCGGGGGAGCCGATGTCGGCGAAGAACTCGGCGTTCGCCGTGTTGAACGCACGCCACGGCTCCGGGGTGTCGTCCTCGAAGTAGATCGCCTCGACCGGACAGACCGGCTCGCAGGCGCCGCAGTCGATGCACTCGTCGGGTTGGACGTAGAGCATCCGCTCCCCCTCGTAGATGCAGTCCACGGGGCACTCGTCCAGGCATGCCTTGTCCTTGACGTCCACACAGGGCAGGGCGATCACGAAGGTCATCGGGCTGCCGTCCTCTCCGGTCGGTGCTGCTCGCCGCTCTGGCACGGCCGACCGTAGGGCCTCAAGTAAACTTGAGGTCAACAGGAGGCGGTGCATGACGACCCATCGGCCCGGCGGCCCCGGGGCCACCCCCGACGACCGGCTCGCCATCGGCGAGGTCAGCGCGCGAACCGGTACGGCGGTGTCCGCCCTGCGGTTCTACGAGGAGCTCGGCCTGATCGCGTCCGAACGCGACGGGCGCAACCAGCGCCGCTACCCCCGGCACATGCTGCGCCGGGTCGCCCTGATCTCGGTGGCGAAACGGATCGGCATCCCCCTGCAGGACCTCCAGGAGGCCTTCGCCGACGTACCGCTCGACCGGCCACCGAGCCACGACGAGTGGCAGCGCGCCTCCCGCGGCTGGAAGCGCCGCCTGGAGGAGCGCCGGCAGACCATCGAACGGCTGGAGGCCGAACTCACCGGGTGCATCGGCTGCGGCTGCCTCTCGATGAAGGCCTGCGCCCTGCTGAACCCCAGCGACGCACTCGCCGAGGACGGCGCCGGCCCCCGCCGCCTGTAGCGGTTCCGGGCGCGGGTCCGGGCGCGGGTCCGGGCCGGCGGGCGGCGGTACGGGGCCGGGGCCGGACTGCCCCCGGCGGGTCGGCGAAACCGGCGGTCACCGCGGGACCGGACCTAGACTGGCCGTGCGGGCGAAGACCCCCGCGCGGGAGGTGCCATGCGCCGCCGGTACAGCTTCCACCTCGACCGGGCCGGCCGGTCCGTCACGGTGAACGTCCGCTCGGGCTGGATCACCGAGACCGAGCTGCTGGTGGACGGCAAGGAGTGCGCCTTCCACCGCGTCCACGGCCACGGCGTCTACCCGCTCACCCTGGCCGCCCGGCCGCCCGGGGAGCCCGCGCTGCCGCTCTCGGTCCGGCTGGAACGGACCGGCTCGGCGGAGCACCCGCTCGCCTGCACGGTGGACCTGGACGGCACCGTCCGCCCGGTACCGGAGCGCGTCGAACGCTGAGGGCGCGGGGTCACGAACGCGCTACCGCGCCAGGCACTCCCCGACGATCTCCTCCACCGCCGCCCGGGCGCGGGCGGCGTCCGGTGCCACCAGGCCGATCCTGGTCCGGCGGTCCAGCACGTCGGAGGCGTCCAGGGCGCCCTCGTGCGTCACGGCGTAGGCGATCTCGGCGCGGGTCACGTCGATGCCCTCGGCGATCGGCTCGGCGCCGCCCGCCGCCAGGACCTCGCGGGCCGTGCCGCCGTGCCGGGCGAGCAGCGAGGCGGGCACGGCGCCCTCCGGCGCCGGGCGGCTGTCCCGGTGCCCCGGCGCGCCGACCAGCGGCAGGCGGGCCGTCCAACAGGCGCGGGCGGGCAGCTCGCGCAGGCGGACGGCGGTGTCCACCGCGTCCTCGGCCATCCGCCGGTAGGTGGTGAGCTTGCCACCGACGACCGTGATCACCCCGGACGGGGACTCCAGGACCGCGTGCTGCCGGGAGAGGTCGGCGGTGCTGCCGCCGCCGGTGTCGATCAGCGGCCGCAGCCCGGCGTACGCGCCGCGGACGTCCGCCCTGGTCAGCGCGGTGGTCAGGGCGGCGTTGACGGTGTCGAGGAGGAAGTCGAGCTCGGCGTCGGTCGGCTGCGGTTCGTCCGGGATCGGCCCGGGCGCGTCCTCGTCGGTCAGCCCGATCGCCACCCGGCCGAGCTGCTGCGGCAACGCGAAGACGAACCGGCTGGTGGAACCCGGCACCGGCACGGTGAGCGCGGCGACCGGGTGGCCGAGCGCGGCCGCGTCCACGAGCAGGTGGGTGCCCCGGCTGGGCCGCAGCCGGATGGACGGGTCCACCTCGCCCGCCCAGACACCGGTGGCGTTGACGACCGCGCCGGCGGTGACGTCCAGGGACTGCCCGGTGAGGCCGTCCACCAGCCGGGCCGAGGTGCCGGTGACCTGCTCCGCCCGGACGCGGGTGAGCACGGTGGCGCCGTACTGCGCGGCCGTCCGGGCCAGGGCCACCACCAGCCGTGCGTCGTCCACCAGTTGGCCGTCGTGCGCGACCAGCGCGCCCGCCAGGCCCACCGCCCTCACGCCGGGCACCAGTTGGCGGGCTCGGGTGGCGTCGACCCGGCGCATCCGGGGCAGCACCGCACCCGGCGTTCCGGCGCTCAGCCGCAACGCGTCCCCCGCGAGGAAGCCGGCCCGGACCAGCGACGCCTGCCCGGGGCGCAGCAACCCCGGCAGCAGCGGGACGAGTTGGGGCAGCGGGCGGACCAGGTGCGGGGCGGTGCGGGTCATCAGCACGCCGCGCTCGACGGCGCTCTCCCGGGCCACCCCGATCCGCCCGGAGGCGAGGTAGCGCAGGCCGCCGTGGACCAGCTTGGAGCTCCACCGGCTGGTGCCGAAGGCCAGGTCGCGGGCCTCGACGAGGACGACGCGGAGCCCGCGCGCGGCCGCGTCCAGCGCGACCCCGGCGCCGGTCACCCCGCCGCCGATGACCAGCAGGTCGACGGCCGGTGCGGCGGCGAGCGCGTCCAGCTCCAACTCCCTTCGGCGGGAGGTGAGTCGGGTGGTTCCGGCGAAAGGCCCGGCGTTGATCGTCATGGCGCGAGGTATCCGTTCGTCACGGCGTGCATGGTCATGGCGCGAGGCGTCCGTTCGTCGCGGCGCGAGCCGCGAGCGCGCGGGCGGTCACGGCGCGGGCGGTCACGGCGCGAGGTATCCGTTCAGCGCCCTGGCCAGCTCGCGCCGCCAGGCCGCCTCGGGCAGCAGGTGCGCGACCATCCGGTGCGACTGGACGGTGGACTGGGCGATCAGCAGCACCATGGCGGCCAGTTCGACGGGCTCGCCGGCACGGACCGAACCGTGCGCCTGGCCCTGCTCGATGCCGGCTCGCAGCGCCTCCAGCAGTCCCAGCTGGCTGGTGCCGAGCCGCTCGACGACGTACTCGAAGAGCGCGTCGGAGTCGGCCGAGCGGAGCAGCGCGCCGAGCACCGGGTGGTCGCGCAGCCGGACGGCGACCTCGACGACGCCCTCCACGAAGGCGGCGCGGTCCTCACCCGTGAGCCGGACGGTGGCCTGGGTCGCGAGGATCTCCCGGGTGAGCAGCGCTCCGATCACCGCCCGGACGTCCGGCCAGCGCCGGTAGACCGTCGGCCGGCTGACCCCGGCGCGTCGGGCGATCTCGGCCAACTGCGTTCGGCGCACGCCGAGTTGGACGATCAGCTCGGCGGCGGCGTCGAGGATGGCGTCATCGGTGCTGCGGGGCTCGGGGGTCGCCTCGGGGTCGACCTGGCCAGCGTTACTACTTGACATGATGTGTGAAACTGTAACGCATGGCACCTGAGACGCAAGCGGGACCGGCCAACGCCGCGCTGCCGCTCCCCCCGATGAAGTGGGACGCCTGGGGCGACCCGGCCCTCGCCAAGGAGCTGTCGGCCGACATCAAGGCCCTGCTGACCGCCGCCCTCGGCGTCACCGGCGACGCCGCCCCCGGGCCCGCCGTCGACGAGGTCGCCCTGCGGCCCTCGCAGCTGGCCGAGGCCGACCTGAAGGCGCTGGCCGCCGTGGTCGGCGAGGCGCACGTCAGCGCCGCCCCCGCGGACCGCCTCCCCCGGGCCGGCGGCAAGTCCACCCCGGACCTGCTGCGCCGGCGCAGCCGCGAGCCGCAGGACGCGCCGGACGCCGTCGTGCTGCCGGGCAGCGAGGACGAGATCGCCGCACTGCTCGCCCTCTGCGCCGAACGCCGCATCGCCGTGGTGCCGTTCGGCGGCGGCACCAGCGTGGTCGGCGGGCTGGACCCGGAGCGCGGGGGCTTCACCGCCGTCGTCTCGCTCGACCTGCGCCGCTTCGACCGACTGCTCGACCTGGACGCCACCTCCGGTGAAGCCGTCCTGGGAGCGGGCCTCACCGGCCCGGCGGCGGAGGCGCTGCTGGCCGAGCACGGCTTCGAACTCGGCCACTACCCGCAGAGCTTCCGCTACGCCACCATCGGCGGTTTCGCCGCCACCCGCTCCTCCGGCCAGGACTCCGCCGGGTACGGGCGCTTCGACGAGATGGTGCGCGGCCTGCGCGTCGTCACCCCGGCGGGCGTGCTGGACCTCGGCCGCGCCCCCGCCTCCGCCGCCGGCCCCGACCTGCGCGAACTCTTCCTCGGCTCGGAGGGCACGCTCGGCGTGATCACCGCCGTCCGCGTCCGCGTCCACCCGGTGCCCGCCGTGAAGGCCTACGAGGCCTGGTCCTTCCCCGACTTCGCCACCGGCGCGGCCGCCCTGCGCGCGGTGGAGCAGCAGGACACCGGGCCGACGGTGATCCGGCTCTCCGACGAGGCCGAGACCATGGTCAACCTCGCGATGACGGAGAAGATCGGCGGCGAGCCCGCCGTCACCGGCTGCCTGGCCGTCACCGTCTTCGAGGGCTCCGCCGAGCAGGTCGCCACCCGTCACCAGCTGACCCGGGCCGTCCTGCTGGCGGCCGGCGGCACCTCGCTGGGCGAGGCGCCGGCCCGGTCCTGGGAGCACGGCCGGTTCAACGCGCCCTACCTGCGGGACTCCCTGCTCAGTGCGGGGGCGCTCTGCGAGACCCTGGAGACGGCGACGGACTGGCGCCGGCTCGCCGACCTCCGCTTCGCGGTCACCTCCGCGCTGACCACCGCCTTGCCCGGCGCCCTCGTGCTCTGCCACATCTCGCACGTCTACCCGACCGGCGCCTCGCTCTACTTCACCGTCGTCGCCGCCCTCGGCGAGGAGCCGCTCACCCGCTGGGCCGCCGCCAAGCGGGCCGCCGGGGACGCCATCCTGGCCAACGGCGGCACCATCACCCACCACCACGCCGTCGGGGCCGACCACCGGCCCTGGATGGCCGAGGAGATCGGCGAGTTGGGCGTCCGCATCCTGCGCGCGGTCAAGGCGGAACTGGACCCGGCGGGCATCCTCAACCCCGGCAAGCTGATCCCGTGAGCGCGCGGAGCGAGCGAGCCGCCGCACGCCGCGCACGGGCGAACGCCCCCGCCGAACGCAGCGAGGTGGGCACGTGAGCAAGCGAAGCGAGCGAACCATCGAATACCGCGCGTGGGCGAACGCCCCCGCCGAGCGGAGCGAGGTGGGCGCGTGAGCAAGCGAAGCGAGCGAACCATCGAATACCGCGCGCGGGCGAACGCCCCCGCCGAGCGCAGCGAGGTGGGCGCGTGAGCGGCCGGAGAACCATCAGCCGGGTGGTTCTCCTCACCAACCCGGCCGCGGCCGCCGGCCACGCCGAGCCGGCGGCCCGCCGCGCCGCCGCCCGCCTGCGCGCCCTGGGCGTCGAGGTCGACGAACAGGCCGGCTCGTCGGCGACGGAGTCGGTCGGGCTGGCCCGCGCGGCCGTCTCCTCCGGCACCTGCGACGCCCTGGTGGTGGTCGGCGGGGACGGCATGATCAACCTCGGCCTCCAGGCGACCGCGGGTACCGAGGTCCCGCTCGGCGTCGTCCCGGCGGGCACCGGGAACGACCACGCCCGTGCGTACGGGCTGCCGCGCGGCGAGCCGGAGGCCGCCGCCGAGGTCGTCGCCGCCGGGCACACCCGGACGGTGGACCTCGGCCGGGTCACCGCCGCCGACGGGACGCAGCGCTGGTTCGGCTCCGTCCTCGCCAGCGGCTTCGACTCCCTGGTCAGCGACCGCACCAACCGGCTCCGCTGGCCGCGCGGCCGGATGCGCTACAACCTCGCCATCCTGGTCGAGTTCGCCAACCTGCGCCCGCTCCCGTTCCGGATCACCCTCGCCGACGGCACCGTCGTCGCCCGCGACCTCACCCTCGCCGCCGTCGGCAACACCACCAGCTACGGCGGCGGCATGCTCATCTGCCCCACCGCCGATCCCGCCGACGGCCTGCTCGACGTCACCCTCGTCGACGCCATGCCCCGGCACCGCATCGCCCGCTTCTTCCCCACCCTCTTCAAGGGCACCCACGTCGAACGCCCGGAGGTCACCACCCACCGCACGCCCTCGCTGCGGATCGACTCCCCCGGCATCACCGCCTACGCCGACGGCGAGTTCATGGCGGCCCTGCCGATCGACGTCGAGGCCGTCCCGGGCGCCCTGCACCTGCTCACCCCGGCCTGAGGCACGCGTCCTCCCTGCACAGGAAGTCGGCCGGGCCGACTTCCTGTGCAGCCGGGTCGGCGCCGCCGTCACCGCCTCCGGACTTTGCAAAGTCCTCTCGGGCCGTCGTTACCGCGCCCCGCACTTTGCAAAGTGCCCGCAGCCGTCATCGCCGCGCCCCAGACTTTGCAAAGTGCCCGCAGCCGTCGTTACCGCCACCCCGCACTTTGCAAAGTCCTCGGCGAACGTGCACCCCCGTCTCCCGGTTCACCGGGCATCGGGCGCCCCGCCTTCAGTAGACTCCTGCCCTCAACTCCTGTCGTTTCCAGGTGAATTTCGGGGGACAAGCCGTGGATCTGCAGCTCTCGGTGGCCGGCGGGCAGCCTGCCGCGGACGCGGAATCGCTCATCGACTGGCTCCGGGGCGAACCCGAACTCACCGGCGCCGTCGGCCTGATCGGCGCGGCGCCCGGGCCCGGTGAGCTCGGCACCGCCCTGGACGTCCTGACGGTCGCGGTCGGAGCCGGCGGGGGCCTCTCCGTACTCGCCGCCTCGCTGCGCACCTGGTTCGCCCACCCCCGGCGCAGCGACGTCCGGCTCAAGATCCGCCGCCCGGACGGGGAGTCCGTGGAGCTCGACGCGAAGCGGGTGAGCGCCGCCGAGCTGGAGGCCGTCCTGCGCCGGGTGCTGGAGCACGGCCCGGTAGCGGACAGCGCCGCGCCCGAGCAGGAGTGACATGCGCCTTCCGGACCCGCAGCGCTCCCGGATCGTCCTCATCGGTGCCGGCACCTACAGCGATCCGCACCTGCTCGACCTCCCCGCCGTCCCTCGGACGATCACCGATCTCGCGGCGGTCCTCACCGACCCCACGCACGGACTCGTCCCCGAGGAGCACTGCACCGTCCTGCTGGACGACGGCGACCTGCGGACGATCGGCCAGCGGCTGCGCACCGCCGTGCAGGAGGCGGAGGACCTCCTGCTCGTCTACTACACCGGCCACGGCCTGGTCGCCGGGCGGCGCCACGACCTCTACCTCGGGCTGCCGGACAGCGAGTTCGTGGCACCGGAGTTCAGCTCCCTGGAGTACGACAAACTGCGCGGCGCGGTGCTCGACAGCCCGGCCGCCGCCAAGGTCATCGTCCTGGACTGCTGCTTCTCCGGCCGCGTCGTCACCGACTCGATGGCCGCGGACGACGACAAGCTCAACCGGCTCGAGGTGGCGGGCACCTACGTCCTCACCTCCGCCCACCGCGACCAGGTGGCACTGTCGCTGCCCGGAGAGGACCACACCGCCTTCTCCGGGAGGCTGATCCGCCTCCTCCGCGAGGGTGTCGTCGGCGGCCCCGAACTCCTCACCGTCGACGACCTCTACCAGCGGCTCACCGCCACCATGGCGGCCGAGTGCCTGCCGACCCCGCTCAACCGGGGTACCCGGACCGCCAGCCTGATCGCGCTCGGCGTCAACCGGGCCTTCGCCGCGACCGCCGGCCCCGAGCTGCGCGAGCGGCGCATCGCGGCGGTGGAGCACGGCAAGGACGGCCACTGGAAGGAGGCGGCGGAGACGTTGCAGGGCGTCGTCGAGGAGTCGACCCGGGTCCTCGGAGCCGACGACGCCGACACCCTGCTCGGCCGCCAGTCCCACGCGCACAGCCTGGGCGCCGCCGGGGACCCGGCCGAGGCCGCGCGCCTCCTGCGGCCACTCCTCGCCGACCAGACCCGCCTGCTCGGCCCCGACCACCAGGACACCCTGCGCACCCGGCAGTTCCTCGCCGTGAACCTCGGCGAGGCCGGTTACCGCGAGGAGGCGGTGAGCATGCTGCGCGTCCTGCTGGCCGACCGCAGCCGCCTGCTGGGCGCCGAGGACGCGCACACCCTGCGCACCCGGCACCTGCTCGCCCGCAACCTCGCGCTCAGCGGGAACGGCGACGAGGCGGTGGCGCTGCTGCGGCAGTTGGTGGCGGAGCGGGAACGGCTCCTGGGGGACGAGCACCCGCACACGCAACGGGCACGGGCGGACCTCGCGGCGTTCGGCAGGGACCAGGGAAGGGATTGACCAGCGTGTTCGAGAGGTTCACCGACCGCGCGCGGCGGGTCGTCGTCCTGGCTCAGGAAGAAGCCCGGATGCACAAGCACAACTACGTCGGCACCGAGCACCTCCTCCTCGGTCTGATCCACGAGCGTGAGAGTGCCGCCGCCCAGGCCCTGACGAACCTCGGGATCACTCTTGAGGCCGTTCGCCGGCAGGTCGAGGAGATCATCGGCTACGGTCAGGTCGCCCCGTCCGGTCACATTCCCCTGACTCCCCGGGTGAGGAAGGTCCTGGATCTGTCACTCCGGGAATCCTTGCAACTCAGTCAGAACGACATCGGCCCCGAGCACCTCCTGCTCGGCCTGATCCGCGAGGGCGAGGGCATCGCCGCCCAGATCGTGGCAACGAAGCTCGGAACCGACCTCGACCGGGTGCGCCAGGAGGTCATCAGGATCATCGCCGGCACCGCGCCCGCCCCGAATCCGGTCCCGCGCCCCACCCCGCAACTGAAACGGTTCACCCGGAACCTCAGTCAGGCGGCGGCCAGCGGGGGACTCGACCCCGTCGTCGGACGGACACGGGAGATCGAGCGACTCACCCACATCCTCGCCCGGCGGCAGCGGAACGTCCCCCTGCTCGTCGGCGAGCCGGGCGTCGGCAAGACCAGCGTCGTCACGGGCCTGGTCCACGCCATCGCGGCCGCAACCGTCCCGGCGGCCTTCGCCCGCCGGACCGTCCGCTCCCTCGACCTCGGCTCCGTCTTCACCAACCCTCAGAACCACGGCCGCTTCGCGGAACTCATGACCGGCCTGCTCACCGAGGTCAAGCACAGCGACGACCTGATTCTCTTCCTCGACAACGCCCTCACCGTCCTACACACGCAGGAGGGCCGGGGCGAAGCGCTCGCCTTCCTCCGGTCCGTCCTCGGCACGCCGGGCCTCCACGTCATCGCCGCCTGCACCACCGCCGAGTACCGCCGTCGGACACCGGATCCGGGCCTCGACAAGCTGCTCCAGACCCTGGAGGTCGGCGAACCCCCGATGGAGGAGGTCCTGGAGATCCTGCGCGTCGTCCGGCCCCGGCTGGAGGAGCACCACGGCGTGGTGATCACCGACGAGGCGCTCGCCACCGCCGCCGCACTCGCGCGGGACCACCTCCCGGGCCAGGCGCTGCCGGGCGCCGGGATCGACCTGCTCGACGAGGCGAGCGCCCAGGCCGGCACCCGTGGTGCGGAGGTACCGGCCGACGCCCTCACCACGGAGTACCTCCAGCGAATCGAACAGCAACGAATGCAGCGCGACGCCGCGATCTCCGCCCAGAACACCGAAGTGGCGGCCCATCACGGGAGCGAGCTGGCTCAGTTGGCCGGGGCACTCGCCGACCACCGGAGAGAGCTGATCGAGAACCAGGCCCCGGGCCGCCGCGTCGACGAAGCCGACGTGGCGAACGCCCTGGCCCTGCACACCGGCCTTCCGCCGGTCTCCTCGGACGACGCCCACGACCGGCAGTCCCGATCCGCCACCGCGCCGCAGCCGCCCGCACCGCACGACCCCTCCGTCTGGGCGATGAGCTGACAGGACCTGCCGTCCACCCACCGCCCCGGCGGGCTCACCAGCCGCGCGACCGGTCCGCCGCCGCCCGCAGGCGCCTCACTTCGGCGATCAAGCGCGGCACGTCCTGGCGGGCGGCCGCGATGAAGTCGAGGTCCGCGTCGAGCCTCGGGTCCCGGTCGGCCAGTTGGGCGCCCTCGACGAACCGGCTGACGTAGATCTCGTCCTCCCGGTCCGCCTCGGGGCGGACCTGGATGAAGCTGTCACCGCTACCGTGCCGCCCCTCCAACCAGGCGGCCCACGGGCCCGGTGCCGCCGCGGCGGCACGCCGTTCCATCGCGCTGAGATCTTCCTCGGTCAACGGTCCGTCAGCAGTCATGGGGCGATCCTCCCGGTACCCCGCCCGGATGTCCACGCGCGCTCCCCGCCGACGGCGTCATCCGGCCGGTTCCGAGCGGTGGTCGTCGTCACCCGCCGAGCCGCCGGCGCCAGTCCAGCGGCCGCACCTCGACGGCCTTGGCCGGATCCCCGTCCCAGTCCGCCGGCAGTCCGACCGCCGCCAGCGCCGCCACCACCTCGCGGCCGACGGCGGCGGTCGTCTCCGCCGAGCCGTCGAAGCCGCCGTAGAGCAGCGTCAGCCCGTGGCCGGCGGCGGCCGCATCGGTGCACTGCGTGTGGAAGTAGACGAAGCCGCGGGCGTCCGGCGAGCCCGCGCCGCCGATCTCGGCCTGCCCGCAGGAGCGGCAGCAGGTGAAGTTCTCGCGGGCCGTCATTCCGGCCGCCTCCAGGGCCGCGAACGCGCGGGTGAGCCGGTCGGGGTCCGTCTCGCCCTCCCAGCCGGCCTGCTCCTCGACCCGCTCGCGCCACATCCGGTCGGCCAATTCCCTGGCCTGCGCGGGCGAGACCGGCCGTCGGTCGCCGGAGACGAGGTGGTCCTCCGCGAGTTCGGCGAGCTCCGCCCGCGTCGCGTAGCCGCCGACGAGGGTCTGCCGCAGCCGCCCCTCCAGCTGCACGCGGTCGTCCTCGTCCAGCTCCAGCGGCGGGACGGGCTCCTCGGCCAGAGCCAGTCGGATCCAGTCCAGTCCGTCGTCCCAGCCGTCCTGGAGACGGGCCCAGCCCGTCATCGCCGCGATCACCGGCTCGGGGCCGTCGAGCAGCACCTGGAAGTGCCGGTCCGCGGAGCCGGCGCGGTGCTGCAGCATGTACTCTCCCCCGGCGTCGTGCCACACCTGGATGTAGAAGTCCGGGACCTCCGGTGCCCGCTCGACGATGAGGAAGTGGTTGTCCGGCCCGCCGATCCCGAGGATCAGCGCGGCCAGCGTCTCCGCGGTCACCCGAGGGTGCCGCGCGCCGTTCTCCGTGTGCACCGTGATCGCCAACATGCCGTCACTCTGGCACGGGCCACTGACACCCCGGCCGGACCGGCCGAGCCGACCCGGCGGGCCGCCCGCGTGCCCCTCGCGGCTCACCGACAGGGCGTCATGCGCTCTTCCGTGCCGCGAAGGGGACCCAGGCCTCATGTGCCCGGGACGCCGGGCACAGAACCATGAACGCATCCCCACAGGGCGCCTTCCCGAGGACCGGGAATCCGTCCGGAAAGGAAGCACCATGGCCATTGTCGGTCAGTCCAACTGGCGCTACTGCAGCAAATGCTTCGGCCTCTGGTTCAACGGGAACCCGACCAACGGGTCCTGCCCCGCCGGCGGCGTGCACAGCAGCGCGGGCAGCTTCGACTACCTGCTGGCGGCGAACACCCTCAGTGGCGTCGCGCCGGCGGTCGCCGAGGAGGAGGCGGGAGGGTCCGACGCGGGAGCCTGACCCCGAGGCCCGGCCCCATCCCTCGGCCGGGCCGCCGGGCCGCGTCCGCGCAGCAGTGAACCCCGGGCCGGTGTCGTCGGCCCGGGGTTCGCCGTCGTCACGGACCGGGTCAGCCCTTCGACGCTGCCGGGGCCGGGGCCGACGGCAGTGCGCCCGCCAGCAGGGGCCACTCGCGGTGGAAGGGCGGGAGCGGGAGCTTGCCCTCCAGGATCGGGGTCCCGAAGATCTTCAGGTGGGCGGTGAGGGCGCCGTTCAGGTCGACGCCGCCGAGCAGGGCCCAGCCGCCCTGGACCTGGGGAGCGCCACCCGGGACGTCGACGGTGAGGGAGCCGTCGACCTGGGCGCGCAGGTAGGGGGCCACGGTGGCTTCGACGCCGACCGTGTCGTAGAGGCCGACGCTCACCTCCGCGCCCAGGGCGGCGCGGGCGCCGGCCTTGCCGCTCAGTCGGACGTGGACCGGGGACACCTTGGTGTCGGCGGCGTCGGTGGCCGACGTCCAGCCCCGGCCGCCGGTGTAGTCGGCGTGCACCGCCCAGGTGCCGGTGGCCTCCTGCTCGGCCTCCAGGTGGACCTGGCCGTCGGCGCTGATCTCCAGGTAGCAGGTGAGCCCGAGGTTCACCACGACCGGGAGGCCGGCCACCGTGATGACGGGGCTGGCCTGGAGCTTGGCGAACGGCACCCGGATCGGCGCGGCGCCGGTGCTGCGGGCGAGGTCGCCGGTGACCTTCCAGCGGGCGTGGGCGCCCAGGTCGAAGCCGATCGAGGCGGTGCGCGGGCCGGTCACGCCGGCGCCGTGGTACGCGAAGTGCACGGCCGGGTGCAGTTGGAGGGAGCCGGAGGCGTCGGCGCTCAGTCCGTCGGGGAGCGGGATCGGTGCGTTGACGTCGACCTCCAGCGTGCCGGAGGCGTCGGCCGTGGTGGTGCCGTTCTCCCGCCCGACGGTCGCCTTGACGTCCTTGACCAGCGGCGTCACCTTGATCGCCTTCGGGTCGACGGCGACCTTGCCGTCGGCCTCGGCGCCGCCGAGCAGTTCGGTCAGGGTCGCCGGCCGGGTCGCCAGGGTGACGGACCCGCCGCTCGCCGAACGGACGGCGGTGACCGCGACCAGTGCGCCCTGCGGCGCGGCGGCCGTCGGCGGGCTGGCGATCAGCTGGCCGGGCCGGACGGCCTCGGCGGCGGCCGTCGGCTCGACCGGGGAGGCCGCCGGCGGGACCGACGACGGAGCGGCCGACGGGGTCGTCGACGGAGCCGCCGACGCGGGCGCCGCGGCCGCCAGGACCGCCGTGCCGGCCGCCGGGTCGTACGCGGTGAGCTGGAGGTTCCTAGCCGCCGGGGAGACGGCCGCGCCGTCCTTCCCGGGCGCGCCGACGGCCGCCTGCTGCGCGCCCGGCTGGGCGGCCGCGACCGGCAGGGTGGTGGCCGTCGAAGGCCCGGCGGAGGTCGGGGCGGCGGCCGGAGTGGCCGCCCGGGCCTGCGGGGAGGCGGGCGGGGTCGCGGCCGACGACGGGGCGCGGCCGGCGGCGGAGGTGGAGGTGGCGACCGGGGCACCACCGGTCGCGTCGGCCACCGAGGAGGCCTGCTGGGCGTCCGAGGTCGGCCCGCACGCAGCGACACCGAACAGCACCAGCGAAACGAGGGCAGGGCGGACCGCCATGCCGAGGGAACTCTTCAACGGGACTCTTTCGGAGCGGCGGACGAGGACACGACCGCCCGTGATCAGTGGACGCAGGAAGGCGGCTCGCACGGCCGCGCCGCCATGTTACTGACGAGGAATCATCTTGTCGAAGTCATGCACATGCCCCGCGGATCGAGAGGACCGGGCCAACTGCCCTACCGACACGACGAGTTGCGGTGTGCGGTCGGCGCCGACCCCCGACCTTCGACGGGGCTCCGCCCTCCGCCAACCCGTCGACCGGCGGGGGCCGTACCCCCGCCGACCGGGAGGAAGGCCCGCCGCACGACGACACCCGGCCATTCCCCGGCGGGAATTGTCCGGCCCCGGGGGGCCGCACAGGATGGGCCGCAGACGGCCGGAGCGCCGCCGTCACCACCAGTGCCCACGAAGGAGAGACCGTCGTGACCGCCACCACCACCCCGCAGGAGATCGCCGACCGCTACATCGCCGCCTGGATCGAACCGGATCCGGCCCGGCGCCGCCGGCTCATCGAGGCGGTGTGGGCGCGGGACGGGGTCCACGTCCTCCAGCCACCGGTGGAGATCCGGGACCGGGCAGCGGAGTTGGGCTTCCCCTCGCCCGTCCTGGAGGCGCGCGGCCACAACGCCGTGGAGGCCCGGGTGGCACGGAGCTACCGGGAGTTCGTCGCCGACGGGGAGCACACCTTCCGGGCCCGGGGCGCCGCCGTCCGGCTCGGCGACGTCCTCACGTTCACCTGGGACATGGTCCCCACCGGGGGCGGGGAGGCGCTCGGGAGCGGGGTCGAGTTCCTCGTCCTGGACGCCGAGGACCGGGTGACGGCCGACTACATGTTCCCCGGCCCCTGAGCCCCCGACCGCCCGACCCCAGACCGCCCGACCCCCGGCTGCCCGGTCACCGCGTCCCGGTCACCGCGTCCCGTTCCTCGTCCCGCACCCGGTAGGCCGCCCGCAGCGCCTCCGCCGTCGGCTCGTCCGCCGGGAGGAAGGCCTCCAGCTTCAGCTCGGCGAGCGTGATGTCGACGGCGGTGGCGAAGGTGGTCACCGTGGTCATCAGATGCAGGTCGCCGCGCGAGCTGCGCAGGTGGAGCGGCACGGCGAAGCCCAGGTGGTCGGCGCCGGGGGTGTCCAACGCGGGTACGTAGCCGAGCAGTTCGGCGTGCAGTTCGCGCAGGTGCCCGGTCCGCTCGACGATGTGGCGGGCCCAGGCGGGGAAGTTGAGGATGCGCGGGGCCATGCCGTCGGGGTGCAAGGCGAGCCGGTAGGCGTTCGTCCCCGGCCCGACCAGCTCGGGAGCGGCGCCCTCGGTGATCAGGCCGAGGGCGTCGTTGGCGGCGACCACGTCGCCCTGGCGGTCCACCACCACGGCGGGGTAGGGCAGGTGGCCGGCCAGGATGTGGTCGATGGCGGCCCGCACCGGGGCCAGGTCGGGGCCGTCGAGCGGGCTCTCGGGGTAGGCGGGGGCGTAACCGGCGGCCAGCAGCAGCTCGTTGCGCTCCCGCAGGGGGAGGTCGAGGGACTCGGCCAGCCGGACGACCATGCCCCGTCCGGGCGCGGACCGGCCGGACTCGATGAAGCTGAGATGGCGCTGGGTGGTCCCCGCACGGGTGGCGAGGTCGAGTTGGCTGATCCGGCTTCGGGTGCGACGCTCACGGAGCGTCCGGGGAAAGTCCACCCGGCAGTTGTAGCCCGCGCGACGGACAACCGGCCATTCCCTCGCGGGAATTGTCGACGATTCCCGGAGCGGCGAGGATTCCCGGCATGGACATCGGTGTGCTTCTCCCGACCGGCAAGGCCCAGTGGGGCTCCGACGGCGACCCGCGCGAGCTGATCGCCTTCGCCCGCGAGGCCGAGGAGTCGGGCTTCTCCTCACTCTTCGTCAACGACTCCCTGCTGAGCCCGCGCATCGAGGCGCTGACCATGCTGGCCGCCCTCGCCCCGGTGACCGAGCGGGTGACCCTCGGCACCGGCGCGCTGCTGCCCGTGCTGCGCCGGCCGATCCAGGCCGCGCAGGCCCTGGCCTCGATCGACCTGCTCTCCGGCGGCCGGCTGGCGGTCGCCGTCGGGGCGGGCTTCCCCGGCCGGTTCGGGCAGCCGGTCCACGCGCTGTCCGAGGTCCCGTGGGAGCGCCGCTTCGCCCGGCTGGACGAGACGGTGGCGCTCTGGCGGGCGCTGTGGGGCGGGGCGACCTCCTTCCACGGCGAGTTCCACGACCACGCCGAGATCCCGGTCGCGACCGCCCCGTTCCGCCCGGGCGGCCCGCCGATCTGGCTCGGGGGCGCCACTGCGGCCGCCCTCGCCCGCACCGGGCGGCTCTACGACGGGTGGCTGCCGTACCCGCCGGACCCGGCCGACTACCGGTCCGGGCTGCTGGACGTGCGGAAGGCGGCGGCCGGGGTCGGCCGGGCCCCGGAGTCGATCACGCCGGCCCTGTTCGTCTCCGTCCGCGTCGACGACAGCGTGGCGGACGGCCGCCGGGCGCTCGACGCCTACGCGCACGCCAACTACGGGATGCCACTGGAGGAGTTGGAGCGGATCCAGGCGGTCGTCACCGGGACGCCGGAGGACGTCGTCGCCGGCCTCGCCCGGTACCGGGACGCGGGGGCGCGCCATGTCGTCGTCCGGCCCGGCGCGCTGGACCTCGCCTCCCAGCGCGACCAGCTCCGGCGGCTCGCCACCCTGCTCCCCGAGCTGGCCTGACCCTGACCTGGCCTGACAGTGACCTGGCCTGATCCCGAACCGGCCTGACCCTGAACTGGCCTGACAGTGATGATGTTCGTGGTGATGTCGTCGGTGGGTCTGACCCGTGGCCTGACTGACGTCTCGACTGTCCTGTTTGGGATTTGTCGG
>NZ_JBSFNM010000012.1:147537-196431 GCF_053587085.1 Kitasatospora sp. NPDC003701 | reverse complement strand
TCCCGCCGTGCTTCACCCGGTTGGCGGCCACCTCGCCCATGATGTCGGCCCGGCCGGCGAAGGCCGCGATGGGCAGCCCCCCACCGAGCGCCTTGCCGGCCCCGGCCGTTCGTCGTGGTGGCGCTCAGCCGCGGCGGTGGCGCCCGGCACCCGCCTGAGCGGTCTCGGCCTCGGCGGCCTCGGCACCGCCGGCCTTCTTCTTCCTGCGCTCGCGCAGCACCTCGATGAGGATCGGCGAGACCGAGAGCAGCACGATCAGCAGCACCGCCGGGATCAGGTACTTGTCGATCACCGGAGCGAGCGCGTCACCGAAGAAGTAGCCGATCAGCAGCATGGACTCGGTCCACAGCACGCCGCCGATCACGTTCCACAGGAAGAACGTCCGGGCCGGCATCTCCAGGGTGCCCGCGACCGGGTTCAGGAAGGTCCGCACGATCGGCATGAAGCGGGCCAGCACCACGGCCTTGCCGGGCCCGAACTTGTTGAAGTACTCCTCCGCCTTCAGCACGTACTCGCGCCGGAAGATCTTCGACTCGGGCTTGTCGAACATCTTCGGTCCGACCTTCACCCCGATCAGGTGCCCGAGCTGGGCGCCCGCGACGGCGGCCAGCGGCGCACCGATCAGCAGGGCCGCGATCGGCAGCTTCGTCCCCTCCCCGAGCACCGACGAGGCGGCGTTCGAGGAGGCGACGCCGGCGATGATCAGCAGTGAGTCGCCCGGGAAGAAGAACCCGACCAGCAGGCCGGTCTCGGCGAAGATGATCGCGATCAGCCCGATGGCACCGAGGGACGAGATCAGTGATTTGGCGTCGAGCAAGTTGACGGCCAGCTGGTTGTAGTCCACGGGCGCAGGATAGCGGGCCCGTCTTGACGCGGGCTTCCGCCCGGGGGGCGAGACGGTGCTCATCCCTTCGTCGCACGTGGGCAGCCGTCCCGACAGGCGGGCCACATGGTGGTGCCGGGGCCCGGGATGGGAAGATGGCTCCGGCGTCCGGACCGCGGTCGCAAACACCCTCATTGTCGTACCGCGGCGGCGCTTCGAACCCAGGTACAGGTGGCCGCCCCGCAGAGCCGCGCGTCGGCCCCGGTACCCCGGCGTCGTAACAGAGGCGTACACAGCGTCGGACAGCACCGTCCGTACGCCGCAACCCGACAGGAGCGGATTCGCATGCCCATCGCAACTCCCGAGGTCTACAACGAGATGCTCGACCGGGCCAAGGCGGGCAAGTTCGCCTACCCGGCCATCAACGTCACCTCGTCCCAGACCCTGCACGCCGCGCTGCGCGGCTTCGCCGAGGCCGAGAGCGACGGCATCATCCAGATCTCGACCGGTGGTGCGGAGTTCCTGGGCGGCCAGCACAACAAGGACATGGTGACCGGCGCCGTCGCGCTCGCCGAGTTCGCGCACGTGGTCGCCGCCAAGTACGACATCACCGTCGCGCTGCACACCGACCACTGCCCCAAGGACAAGCTGGACGGCTACGTCCGCCCGCTGCTGGCGATCTCCGCCGAGCGCGTGGCCAAGGGCCTCAACCCGCTGTTCCAGTCGCACATGTGGGACGGCTCCGCCGAGACCCTGAACGACAACCTGTCCATCGCCGAGGAGCTCCTGGCCCAGGCCGTCGCCGCCAAGATCATCCTTGAGGTCGAGATCACCCCGACCGGCGGCGAGGAGGACGGTGTCACGCACGAGATCAACGACGAGCTGTACACCACCGTCAACGACGCGGTGCGCACCGCCGAGGCGCTGGGCCTGGGCGAGAAGGGCCGCTACCTGCTGGCCGCCTCGTTCGGCAACGTGCACGGCGTCTACAAGCCGGGCAACGTCGTCCTGAAGCCGGAGCTGCTGCGCGAGCTGCAGGACTCGATCGGCGCCCAGTACGGCAAGAAGGACCCGTTCGACTTCGTCTTCCACGGCGGCTCGGGCTCCACCGCCCAGGAGATCGCCACCGCGCTGGAGAACGGCGTCGTGAAGATGAACCTGGACACCGACACCCAGTACGCCTTCACCCGCCCGGTCGTGGACCACATGTTCCGCAACTACGACGGTGTGCTGAAGGTCGACGGCGAGGTCGGCAAGAAGAACACCTACGACCCGCGCACCTGGGGCAAGCTGGCCGAGGCCGGCATGGCCGCCCGTGTGCTGGAGGCCGCCCAGCAGCTGCGCTCGGCCGGCAACCGCCTGAAGTAGGCACCGCCCGGGAGCCCCGCCGCTTCCCGAGGCCGGTCCCCCGCTCATGGCCCCCAGTGGTTCACTGGGGGCCATGAGCATTCACCAGAACCTCCTCGGGGGTCCGCCCCCGACGCACCTGCCCGCCGAGCCCGCTCCGCTGGAGCTGCTGGCCGGCGGCGCCTCCCCGGCCGAGGTCGCGGCGAAGTACCCGACCTCCTCGCTGGCCTGGGCCCAGCTCGCCGACGACGCCTTCGCCGCCGGCCGCACCGTCGAGTCCTACGCGTACGCCCGCACCGGCTACCACCGCGGGCTGGACTCGCTGCGCCGGGCCGGCTGGAAGGGCCACGGCCCGGTGCCGTGGGAGCACGAGCCGAACCGCGGCTTCCTGCGGGCGCTGCACGGGCTCGGCCGGGCCGCCGCGGCCATCGACGAGAAGGAGGAGGCGGAGCGCTGCGCCCAGTTCCTCCGGGACAGCTCGCCGACCGCCGCCGCCACCCTGGGCTGACCGGCCCGCACCCCGCGCAGGCACCTGCGCGGCACGGCCGCTCCCGGAGCTGTCCCTTCCGGATCCCTCGCGGGTCCTTTCCGGGGCAGCACCGGGGGCGGTCCCCTTTTGTGATGCATACCCGGTATGTGGACATTCACCGGGTCTCCATGTCAGGGTGTCCGGGCGAGGGGGGCGCACGGAAGTTCGAAGGCTTTCGCGACCCCACCGGTCCGACAGGAAGCCCTACCGTGCCCGCAGCCAGACCCGACCGGCGCGGCTCCCGCCCGCGCAGCTCCAGCACGGCCGCCGGCGGGCGCCGGCGCCGTCCGAAGCGGCGGCGGCTCGGCCCCGGGATGCTCACCGCGCTGGTGGCGGCGCTGGCCGTCCTCGGCGCGGCGCTCTTCATGCTCGACCGCCCCGCCCCCGGGCCCGTAGCCGACCGGACCGCGCAGGGCCGGGTCACCCCGCCCGACGTGAGCGCGCCGCCCGCCGCAGCGCCCGCCGCCGCCCCGCCCGCCGGGGCTCCGGCGCCGACGCCGACGCCCTCACCGCCACCGGCGCCCGCCCCGGCCCCGGTGCCCACCCCCGCCGGGCCGAGCACCCCGGACCCCGGCCCGACCGAGGGCGCGGGCACCTTCACCGTCGCCCCGGGCGCGGCCGCACCGGTCGGCAAGGGCACCGTCCGCCGCTACCGGGTGGAGGTCGAGGACGGAATCGGCATCGACCCGGCGGCGGCCGCCGCACAGGTTCAGAGCATCCTCGCCGACCCGCGCGGCTGGACCAACGACCGCCGCAACGGCTTCCAGCTGGTGGCGAGCGGCGCGTACGACTTCACCGTGAAGATCGCCTCGCCGGCCGCCGTCGACCGGATCTGCGGGGCCGCCGGCCTGAACACCCGCGGCGAGGTGAACTGCAACGTCGGCAACCAGGTCCTGGTCAACGTCAAGCGCTGGAACACCGGTTCACCGCAGTTCAGCGGCCCGATCGACGAGTACCGGGCGCTGATCGTCAACCACGAGGTCGGCCACCGGATCGGCCACGGGCACGAGACCTGCCCGGGCGACGGCAAGCCCGCGCCCGCGATGATGCAGCAGATCTACGGTCTCAAGGGCTGCGAACCCAACGCCTGGCCGTACACGGCGCAGGGCGGCTACCTCGGCGGCCCGTCGGTGCCCTGATCCGGGGCCCCGGTGAGGGCGTCACGGCGGCCGCGCGCCGAGCCGGTACGGAACCGACACCTGTTCACCGACCGGCCGGGACAAGGCCGTTCTAGGGTGATCGCATGACAGCAGACCGCACCGCAGCCGGACGCCGCCTCCTCGCCGTGGCCGGCGCCGCCGGGCTCCTCCTCGGCACGGCCGCGTGTTCCTCCTCCTCCGGCGACGTGGCCGGCGTCGGCAGCCTCTCCTACGACCACGTCCGGTCGACCGCCCAGGGGCTCGACAAGACCGGCCCGTGCCCGTTCGGTCTCGACCTCCCGGCGGCCCTGAAGTCGGCCGGGATCGACCGGCCGGTGACCCCCGGGGCCAAGGACGAGCCGGCGGTCGACACCGACCTCGGCAACGGCAAGCCCGCCGAGCCGTGGCCCGCCGGCGTCTCCGCGCCGCCCGCGATGCCCTCGATCCCGGCCACGCCCCCGAGCGCCTGGGTGACCTGCACCTACACGGTCGGCTCCACCCCGGTCCGGATCGACCTGCTGGCCGTCCCGGAGAACGGGCCCGTGGTCAGCATGATGCTGCCGTCCATCCAACGCGCCGGCAACCTCGGCGTGGACCAGCTGAAGCAGTTCGCCGACGAGCAGCCGACGGCCGGCCGGACCAAGGTCACCCCGGGCGCGGCGTCGGTGGGCGTCGCCCGGGTCGCGGCCAAGGGCAAGGGCGACATCGCCCTGACCCTCTCCCAGGACACCGTGAACGCCACGCCGGAGCCCGCACTGACCGGTGAGGCCCTCCGGAAGGCCACCGAACAGCTCGCCGCCCAACTGCACCCCTAGGCCCCGGTCCTGCCGGGCCTATCCGAGGACCGGCAGGTAGGCCGCGAGGTCACTGCGCTCGCCACTGGCCGAGAGCGCGGCGGCGTCCACGGCGGCGGCCCAGTCCGTCCGGCCGGTGGCGAGCCGGATCCAGGTCAGCGGGTCGGTCTCGACCACGTTCGGCGGGGTGCCCCGGGTGTGCCGGGGGCCCTCGACGGCCTGCACCACGGCGTACGGCGGGATCCGCAGCTCGACGGCCCCACCGGGCGTCCGGTCCGCGAAGGCGTCGGCCAGCAGCCGGGTGACGGCGGCGAGCGCCTGGCGGTCGTGCGGGAACGCGGGCCGGCCGAGCGCGTCGGCCAGGTCGTCGGCGTGCACGACCGCCTCCACCAGCCGGGTCACCAGCAGGTCGGAGAGCAGCATCGAGCCCAGCCGGATCTCGAACCGCCGCTGCGGGTCCGCTGCTTCGGGCCCGTCCAGGACGGCGAGCAGGGCGTCGGCGGCCCGGTCGAAGGCCGCGGCCACCGCGGCCGGGGAGCCGCCGAACTCGGCGGCGGCGTGCTCACGGGCCCCGGCGTCCAGCAGCGGGGCGACCTCGGCGACCCGGGACACCCAGCCCAGCAGGTCCAGCGGCGGCCGCCCCTCCAGCGGGTCGCCCAGGTGGGCGGGCACCCAGTCGAGCTGGACCGCCAGGTGGGCCAGCAGCTCGCGCACCGACCACTGCCCCACCCTGGTCGGCCGGGCGAGCAGCTGCTCGGCCGCCGGGTCGGCGCAGAGTTCGCGGACGGCGGTGCGCAGCGCCCCGGTCTGCGCGGCCAGCGCGGCGCGCACCTTCTGGGGCTGGTACGTACGGGACTTGGGAGGCATGCCCCGCAGCGTACGGGCTGTGTTGTCGCCCGCTCGCCTCCGGGCCGCTCGATCCGGTGCCGACGGTCGGCGCTCCAACGCCCCTCTTCCCCAGCCTTCGGCCGGGGAAGAGGGGCGTCCTCGCTGTCTCCCTTTCGGCACCGGCGCGGCCCTTCGGCTCGGGGCGGGTTCGGCGCCGGGCCGGGGTCAATACGGCTGGGACCTCGCCTCGCCTCGGCCCTTCGGCTCGGGGCGGGGCTCAAGACTCGCGGCCCTTCGGCTCGGGCAGGTTCGGCGCCGGGCCGGCCTCGGGCCAGTGGCCGGACCTTCAGACGACCGGGCCGGGCCGGGGCGGCCCGTCGGTCCAGGGGGTGAATCGACGCCGGCGCGCCCCCGGTGACTCGGGGGCGCGCCGGCTCGGGGCTGATCGGGTCAGGCGAGCAGAGCCTCGATGACGCCGGTGTGGGCGTCCGTCAGCTCGGCCAGCGAGACGGTGAACTGGCCCTGGACGTCCAGGACATCACCGTCGACCACGCCGATCCGGGTGGCCGGCAGGCCCCGCGCGGTGCACATGTCGTTGAACCGGAGCTCCTCGCTGCGCGGCACCGCGACGACCGCGCGGCCGGCCGACTCGGAGAACAGGAACACGAACGGGTCCTGGCCCGCGGGCACGATGATCCGGGCCCCGTGGCCGCCCTTGAGGCAGCTCTCCACCAGCGCCTGGCCCAGGCCGCCGTCGGAGAGGTCGTGCGCGGCGTCGATCATGCCGTCGCGCGAGGCGGCGATCAGGATCTCGCCGAGCAGCTTCTCGCGGTCCAGGTCGACCTTGGGCGGCAGGCCGCCGAGGTGGTCGTGGACCACCTGCGTCCAGGCCGAGCCACCCAGCTCGTCCTCGGTGTCACCGAGCAGGTAGAGCAGCTGCCCCTCCTCGGCGAAGCCGATCGGGGTGCGGCGGGTGACGTCGTCGATGACGCCGAGCACCGCGACCACGGGGGTCGGGTGGATGGCGGTCTCGCCGGTCTGGTTGTACAGCGAGACGTTGCCGCCAGTGACCGGGGTGCCGAGCGCCAGGCAGGCGTCGGCCAGACCGCGGGTGGCCTCGGCGAACTGCCACATCACGTCCGGGTCCTCGGGGGAGCCGAAGTTGAGGCAGTCGGAGATCGCCAGCGGCTTGGCACCGCCGGCCGCGACGTTGCGGTACGCCTCGGCGAGGGCCAGCTGGGCACCGGTGTACGGGTCCAGCTTGGTGTAGCGGCCGTTGCCGTCGGTGGCGACCGAGACGCCGAGGTTGGTCTCCTCGTCGATCCGGATCATGCCGGAGTCCTCGGGCACCGAGAGCACGGTGTTGCCGAGCACGTAGCGGTCGTACTGGTCGGTGATCCACGCCTTGGAGGCCTGGTTGGGCGAGCCGGCGACCTTGAGCAGGTCGGCCTTCAGGCCCTCACCGGTGGTCGGGCGGGCGAGCCGCTCGGCGCTCGGGGCGTCGGCCTGCAGCGCGTCCTGCCAGCTCGGGCGGGCGTACGGGCGCTGGTAGGTCGGGCCCTCGTGGGCGACGGTGCGCGGCGGCACGTCGACCACCAGCTCGCCGTGCCAGAAGATCTCCAGCCGCTCGCCGTCCGTCACCTCACCGATGACGGTGGCGATGACGTCCCACTTCTCGCAGATCTCCAGGAAGCGGTCGACCTTGCCGGGCTCGACGATGGCGCACATGCGCTCCTGCGACTCGCTCATGAGGATTTCCTCGGGCGAGAGCGTGTTGTCGCGCAGCGGCACGGTGTCGAGCTCGATCCGCATGCCGCCGGAGCCGGCCGAGGCCAGCTCGGAGGTCGCGCAGGAGAGGCCGGCACCGCCGAGGTCCTGGATGCCCTTGACGAGCTTCTCGGAGAAGATCTCCAGGGTGCACTCGATGAGGAGCTTCTCCTGGAACGGGTCGCCGACCTGGACGGCCGGGCGCTTGGCCGGGCCGGTGGCGTCGAAGGTCTCGGAGGCGAGCACCGAGACGCCGCCGATGCCGTCGCCGCCGGTGCGGGCCCCGTACAGGATGACCTTGTTGCCGGCGCCGGAGGCCTGCGCGAGGTGGATGTCCTCGTGCTTCATCACGCCCACGCAGAGCGCGTTGACCAGCGGGTTGCCCTGGTAGCAGGAGTCGAAGACGACCTCGCCGCCGATGTTCGGCAGGCCCAGGCAGTTGCCGTAGCCGCCGATGCCCGCGACGATCCCGGGCAGCACGCGCCGGGTGTCCGGGTGGTCGGCCGCGCCGAACCGCAGCGGGTCCATCACGGCGACCGGGCGGGCGCCCATCGCCAGGATGTCGCGCACGATGCCGCCGATGCCGGTGGCCGCGCCCTGGTAGGGCTCGATGTACGACGGGTGGTTGTGCGACTCGACCTTGAAGGTGACCGCGTAGCCCTGGCCCACGTCGACCACACCGGCGTTCTCGCCGATGCCGACGAGCATCGCGTCGTTCTCCGGCACCTTCTCGCCGAACTGCTTCAGGTGCACCTTGGAGCTCTTGTAGGAGCAGTGCTCCGACCACATGACCGAGTACATCGCGAGCTCGGCGCCGGTCGGGCGGCGGCCGAGGATCTCCCGGATGCGGGTGTACTCGTCCTCCTTGAGGCCGAGTTCGGACCACGGCTGGCCGGCGTCCGGGGTCTGCTCGGCGTTCTTGACGGTGTCGAGGGTCATCAGGCGTTCACCAGCTGCTTCAGGACGGAAGTGAAGAAGCCCAGGCCCTCGGTGGTCGGACCGGTGAGCGGCTCCACGGCGTGCTCCGGGTGCGGCATCAGGCCGACGACGTTGCCGGCGGCGTTGGTGATGCCGGCGATGTCGCGGTACGAACCGTTCGGGTTGACGTCGACGTAGCGGGCGACCACGCGGCCCTCCGCCTCCAGCGCGTCCAGGACGTGCTCGTCGGCGACGAAGCGGCCCTCGCCGTTCTTCAGCGGGACGACGATTTCCTGGCCGGCCGAGTAATCCCGGGTCCACGCGGTGCCGGCGTTCTCGATCCGCAGCTTCTGGTCGCGGCAGACGAAGTGCAGCGAGTCGTTGCGGGTGAGCGCACCGGGCAGCAGGTGCGATTCGCAGAGCACCTGGAAGCCGTTGCAGATACCGAGAACCGGCATTCCCAGCTTCGCCTGCTCGATGATGGTGTCCATCACCGGCGAGAAGCGGGAGATCGCGCCGCAGCGCAGATAGTCGCCGTAACTGAATCCGCCGGGCAGGACGACCGCGTCGACCTGGTGGAGATCCTTGTCACGGTGCCAGAGGGCGACCGGCTCCGCGCCGGCCAGGCGGACCGCGCGCTGGGCGTCGCGGTCGTCGAGGGAACCGGGGAAAGTGACGACGCCGACTCGGGTGGTCACTTGGCGTCTCCGGCGACGGAGGAGGGGACCAATGTCTCGGTCTCCTCGACGCGGACGGTGAAGTCCTCGATCACGGTGTTGGCGAGAAAGGTCTCGGCGGCTTCGCGGATACGGGCGAGCGCGGCGTCGTCGACCGGGCCCTCCAGCTCCAGCTCGAAGCGCTTGCCCTGGCGGACGTCGGCGATCCCGGTGAATCCGAGACGGGGCAGTGCACGCTGCACCGCCTGTCCCTGGGGGTCGAGAATCTCCGGCTTGAGCATGACGTCGACTACGACGCGTGCCACTGGCACTCCCGGTGGTGTCTTCGTGAGGCGGGGGAACTCCAGACTACCGGGGGTTTCGGGTGACTTTGCTGGCCGGGGAGGGTGACGCGCGTAGACTCACGACCCTTACGCCGCAAGGGGTCCGGCTCCCCGGGACACCCCGGCGACCACCCCATTTCAGCGGATTCGGCGGCCCGAGCGAGAACGGCCGAAGAACACCCGAATACCGGCACTCCGGACAGATCGGCCAGCCGAGTGCACCGGGTATCCGACACCCCGCCGAAGACACGTGAATATACGGAAAAGAAAGCCGGACTCTTCGATTTCGACCCGCTTCGGGTGCAGAATAGGGCCACCTGCCGCGGCAAGTGCTGCGTATCCGGCACGCCATCGGGCCTGCCCGTATGCGCTTGCGCGAGTAGTGCAGATCAGGCCACGGGAGCGCACCCCGCGCCCCTCGGCCGAATTGCCCGAGAGGATTGACACCCATGGCTCAGCGTGTAGTTGTCACGCTCTCCGACGACCTGGACGGCGGCGCCGCCGCAGAAACCGTCCACTTCGGCGTCGACGGGAAGTCGTACGAGATCGACCTGTCCCTGGACAACGCGGAAAAGCTGCGGGAGGCCCTCGCTCCGTTCGTCGCGGCCGGCCGCCGCCAGAGCCGTACCGGTAAGTCCTTCCGCCGCACCGCGCTCACCCCGGACCCGGCCGCCGTGCGCGCCTGGGCCCAGTCGCGCGGCATGGAGCTGCCCGCCCGGGGGCGCATCCCCAAGCACGTCTACGAGGCGTTCGCCGAGGCGAACTGACCCCGCCGGACCCGGTCGTCCCACCTGCCCCGAAAGGGTGGGGCGACCACCCCGATCGATGGGGTAGAGTATTCCTCGTCGCCGCAACGGAGAGATCCGAAGAGGCGGCCGGTGCCCCACCAGGCACCGTGCGGACGTGGCTCAGTTGGTAGAGCATCACCTTGCCAAGGTGAGGGTCGCGAGTTCGAATCTCGTCGTCCGCTCGCAGTGTGCGAGCACAGCACAACTCAATAGTTCCATCCTGCGGACGTGGCTCAGTTGGTAGAGCATCACCTTGCCAAGGTGAGGGTCGCGAGTTCGAATCTCGTCGTCCGCTCCAGTGCGAAGGGCCCCCTCGATCGAGGGGGCCCTTCGGCATTCCCCGCAGTTCCCCGCCGCGGCCGTCTCCCGGCCATCTCCACGGCCATCTCCACGGCCGTCCCCACGGCTTGCCCCGGGCTTGCCCACGGCTTGGCCGGCGCTTTCCCCGCCGGCGCCGGCCGATGACATTTGTCACCGCCGACCCGTGGATCCGCACCCCGTTCTCATGAGGGCGCGCACTGCCCGCGGCGCCCGGGCGGCGGAAGGCTTGAGCCATGGAAACGAGCAAGCCGCACACCGCGAGCGATCACGTGATCGAGGTCACCGACCTCCACCGCCACTACGGCGCCGGTGCCACCGGCCACCACGCGGTGCGCGGTGTCGACCTGACCGTCGGCCGCGGCGAGCTCTTCGCGCTGCTCGGCACCAACGGCGCCGGCAAGACCTCCACCATGGAGCTGATCGAGGGCCTCGCGGCCCCCACCACCGGTACGGTCCGCGTCCTCGGTCACGACCCCTACCGCGAGCGCGCCGCCCTGCGCCCCCGGATCGGCATCATGCTCCAGGAGGGCGGCTTCCCCGGCGACCTCACCGTCGCCGAGACCGGCCGCAGCTGGGCCGGGATGACCAGCGGCGCCCGCCCGGTGGAGGAGGCGCTGGAGCTGGTCGGCCTCGCCGACCGCCGGGGCGTGCGGGTCAAGCAGCTCTCCGGCGGCGAGCGCCGCCGGCTCGACCTCGCGATGGCCCTGCTCGGCCGCCCCGAGGTGCTCTTCCTGGACGAGCCCAGCACCGGTCTCGACCCCGAGGCGCGCGCCGCCGTCTGGCGCCTGGTCCGCGAACTGCGCGCCCAGGGCACCACGGTGCTGCTCACCACGCACTACCTGGAGGAGGCCGAGGAGCTGGCCGACCGGCTGGCCATCATGCACCGCGGCCTGATCGTCACCGCCGGCACCGTGGCCGAGGTCATCGCCGGCCGCCCCTCCCGGATCACCTTCGAGCTCCCCGAGTTCACCGGAGCCTCCCTCCCGCCGCTGGCCGGGGCCACCCTGGTCGCGGACGGCCGGAGGATCACCGTGCAGACCGGGCAGCTCCAGGCCACCCTCACCGACCTGCTCGGCTGGGCCGCCCGGCACGGCATCGCGCTCGGCGCCCTCGACGCCCGCAGTGCCTCGCTGGAGGAGGCGTTCCTCGCCATCGCCTCCGAGGCCGCACACCGGCCGCAGACCGACGCCCCCGCCGCTCCCACCGCCCGCCGCCGCCTGATGGGACTCTCCCGATGACCACCGCCACCGTCCGCACCGCCGCCGGCCCGCAGAACACCGCCGGCCCGCAGAGCACCACCGTCCGCCGGCTGCTCGCCCTCGGCCGGGCCGAGGCCACCCTGCTGCTGCGCAACCGGACCGCACTGTTCACCGCCCTGCTGCTGCCGCTGCTGCTGATCGGCGGACTGAAGGGCGTGCTGGAGCAGCAGGCCGAGAACAACCCCGGCCTCGACATCGACTCGCTGCTGGTCAACGGGGCGGTCGGGATGGTGCTGGCCTTCGTCGTCTACTACAACCTGACCGCCGCGTACGTGGCCCGCCGCGGCGAGCTGGTGCTCAAGCGGCTGCGCACCGGAGAGGCCCGGGACGTCGAGATCCTGGCCGGGACGGCGGTGCCCTCGGTCGGTCTGGCCCTGCTGATGTGCCTGGTGGTCGCCGTCGGCGGCGCCGTCGCCCTGGACCTCAGCGCACCGGTGAACCCGCTGCTGATGGCCGCCGGGCTGGTCCTGGCGATCGGCACCCTGATGGCGCTGGCCGCCGTCTCCAGCGCCTTCACCAGGACGGTCGAGAGCGCCGGCATCACCACCATGCCGGTCCTGCTGCTCTCCCAGTTCGGCTCCGGCCTGTTCGTCCCGCTGGAGGTCATGCCCGACGGCATGGCCGACGTCTGCCGGCTGCTGCCCACCACCCCGGCCTTCCAGCTGATCCGCCTCGGCTGGTTCGGCACCGACGGCTCCGCCGCCGCCACCGGCTTCGCCGGCACCTGGGCCACCGCCGCCCCGCACCTGGTCACCGGAACGGTCTGGCTCGCCCTGGCCGCCTGGGGCGCCGTCCGCTACTTCCGCTGGGAGCCCCGCCGCTGACCGCGCGCCGGACGCCCGCTCCCCCGCCCGACCGCTCCCCCACCCGACCGCCCGCCGCCCGGCCGTTCGCCACCTGATAGGAAGAGCGCAGCACGATCATGATCGAAGGGGGAGCGGAAGAGATGGCCGTCCTGACACCGAGGCGGCGCTGGAAGGGGTACAGCAAGCCCCAGCGCACCGAGCTCTACCTCCGCTGGTCGCTGTACCTCGTCCCGCTGGTCATGCTCCCGTTGATCATGCTGGCCATCGCCGCCCCCGCCGGCCGGGACGACGGCCGGGGCACCGCCCAGGTCTGCCTGGTCGTCGGCCTGGCCGTCACGCTGCTGACCCTCCGCGCCCTGCGCACCTCGCTCGACCACTACCTGAAGCGGCCCACCGACCACCTGCGCTGGCTCGCCGCCCTGGGCGTCGTGACGGTGGCCGGCTCCTGGGCCGTGCTGCTGCTCGGCCCGGCCGACGGCGGCCCGGACAGCCCGGGGACACCGCCGTTCACCGTCGTGGTCGTCTCCTCCCTGCTGGCCGCCGCCTTCTGCCCGGTGAGCGTGGGCCTGCCGGTGCGCTGGGCCTGCCTCGGCGGGGTGGGCGCCCAGCTCCTGATCGCCCCCGCGGCCCTGCTGGCCGGGATCGACGCCCCGACCACGGCCGGTCTGCTGGTCGGCAACCTGGTCGCGCTCACCTTCGTCGGCTTCAGCTGCCGCAGCTTCGCCTGGCTGCAGTCCGTGGTCTGGGAGCTGGACACCGCCCGCGAGGCCCAGGCCAGGCTCGCGGTGGCCGAGGAACGGCTGCGGTTCTCCCGGGACCTGCACGACGTGATGGGTCGCAACCTCACCACCATCGCGCTGAAGAGCGAGCTCGCGGTGCAGCTGGCCCGCCGGGGGCGGCCGGAGGCCGCCGACCAGATGACCGAGGTGCAGCAGATCGCCCAGGAGTCCCAGCGCGAAGTCCGGGACGTCGTCCGCGGTTACCGCACGGCGGACCTGCACGCCGAGGCGATCGGCGCCCGTGCCGTGCTGCGCTCCGCCGACGTGGCCTGCGAGATCGACCTGGGCGAGGAGGCCGACCGACTGCCGCTGCCGGTGCAGTCGGTGCTCGGCTGGGTGATCCGCGAGGCCACCACCAACGTGCTGCGCCACAGCGAGGCCGGCCACTGCTCGATCCGGCTGCGGCGCGAGGACGGCCGGGCGGTGCTGGAGCTGGAGAATGACGGGGTACCGGCCGTGCCGATCCCGTCCCGGGGCAGCGGGACGGGGCTGCGCGGGCTGCGCGAGCGCCTCGCCGCCCACGACGGCGAACTGACCGTCCCGGACGCCGGGCCGGGCCGGTTCCGGATGCTCGCCAGCGTCCCGCTCTGACGCCCGCCGCCACCGCCGCCGCTCCGGCCCGCCCCCGACCACCGCTCCCGCCCGGAAGAAGGCCCCGATGACCGACACCGCCCCCGTGCGCGTCCTGCTCGCGGACGACGAGCACCTGATCCGGGGGGCGCTGGCCGCGCTGCTCTCCCTGGAGGAGGACATCACCGTGGTCGCCCAGGCCGCCTCCGGCCCGGAGGCGCTGGCGATGGCGCAGGCGCACCGCCCGGACATCGCGGTGCTGGACCTCCAGATGCCCGGGCTGGACGGCATCGAGGTGGCCACCGAGCTGCGCCGGCTGCTGCCGGAGTGCCGGTCCATGATCGTCACCGGCCACGGCCGCCCGGGCTACCTGAAGCGGGCGCTGGAGGTCGGCGTGCGCGGCTTCCTGCCGAAGACCGTCTCCGCGGCGGACCTCGCCGGGATCATCCGCACGGTGCGCGCGGGCGGCCGCTACGTGGACCCGGAGCTGGCGGCGGACGCGATCAGCGCGGGCGAGACCCCGCTGACCCCGCGCGAGACGGACGTCCTGGAGTTGGCCGCCGACGGCACCTCGATCGCCGAGATCGCCGAGCGCGCGGCGCTCTCGCCGGGCACGGTCCGCAACTACCTCTCCTCGGCCGCCGGCAAGCTGGGCGCCGAGAACCGCCACGCGGCGGTGCGGATCGCCCGCGAGCACGGCTGGATCTGAGACCTCCCGGTCCGGGATCCCGCCGTGCTCGCGGGCGGTCGACGGCTCAGGCCCAGGCGAGACCGGTCAGCCGCTCGTACACCTCGATGTACTTGGCCCTGGTCTGCTCGACGACCTCGGCCGGCAGCTCCGGCGGCGGCAGCTCGCTGAAGCGGTCCCAGCCGGAGGCCGGGGAGACCAGCCAGTCGCGGATGAGCTGCTTGTCGAAGGACGGCTGCGAGCGGCCGGGCTGCCAGTCGTCGGCGGGCCAGAAGCGGGAGGAGTCCGGGGTGAGCACCTCGTCGCCGATCACCAGCTCGCCGTCGGCCAGGCCGAACTCGAACTTGGTGTCGGCCAGGATGATGCCGCGCGCCCGGGCGATGTCCCGGGCCCGGGCGTAGACGTCGAGGGTGGTGCGGCGCAGCTGGGAGGCGAGCTCCGCGCCGATCCGGCGGGCGGTCTCCTCGTAGGAGACGTTCTCGTCGTGCTCGCCGACCTCGGCCTTGAGCGCGGGGGTGTAGATCGGGGCGGGCAGCTCGGAGCTGTTCACCAGGCCCTCGGGCAGGGCGATGCCGCAGACCGTGCGGTCGGCCTCGTACTCCGTCAGTCCGGAGCCGGCCAGGTAGCCGCGGGCCACGCACTCGACCGGGACCATCTCCAGGCTGCGGCAGACCAGCGTGCGGCCCTTCCAGTCGGCGGGGGCACCGGCCGGGACCTCGGTGGAGATCACGTGGTTGGGCACGATGTCGGCGATCCGCTCGAACCACCACAGCGAGAGCTGGGTGAGGACGCGGCCCTTGTCGGGGATCTCGTTGGGCAGCACCCAGTCGTGCGCCGACATGCGGTCGCTGGCGACCATCACGAGGTCACCCGACTCGGCGCGGTAGAGGTCGCGCACCTTGCCGGTGTGCAGGTGGACCAGGCCGGGCACCTGGACCGGCTCGGGCTTGGTGACAAATCCGCTCAAGGTCGTCTCAGTCCTCAGGGGTCGTTCGCGGGCGTGGGGCGCGAAAGGGGAGGTCAGTGGACCCGAGTCTGTCATGCGCGCCCGTCCGGACCGTGCCCGGGCGGTCTCAGCCGTTCTTGCAGAGGCGATCCAGCAGGTTGGCGGTGGCCCGCTGGATCCGCTCGTCGGTGAGGCCGGGCCGGTCCAGCGCCGGCGACCACGCGAACGTCCCGGCGGCGAAGACGTACGCGCCGCTCGGCGCCCGGTACAGCGAGGTCTCCTGGTACCGGGTGCGGCCGGCGAGGTCCCGGTACGGGGAGTGCGCGAGCAGCACCCGCTCGGTGTGCTGGGGCAGCGCCACCTTGGGGTAGTAGCGGTCGGCCTCGCCGGCGACCAGCCCGGGCAGCTCGTCGCCCTCCTGGACGCCGGTGCCGTCCCAGAGCCAGTGCGCGGTGTGCCGGGCGACCAGCGGGACGGGGGAGGCGACCCGGCCGGAGTACTGCAGGCCGAGCAGGTGCTGCTCCGGTTCGCCGGCGTCCCGCCAGAGCGCGCTGGCCGCGCCGGCCGCCCCGGTGGCCGGGCTGCCGGGCTCGACCTTCTGCCGCTTGCGGCAGTTGAGCAGCCGGTTGGGCTCGCCGGACGGCGCGGGGCTCAGCTCGACCCGCCAGTACATGGTGTTGGCGGAGAGGAAGACCAGCGAGGTGCCGCCGTCGCGGGCCCGCTCGACCGTGCGGCGCATCGGCTCGGACCAGTACTCGTCGTGGCCGGGGAAGATCAGCGCCCGGTGCCGGGCCGGGTCGACCAGACCGGCGTGCAGATCGGTCGCGGTGGCGTAGGAGAGGTCGTAGCCGTAGCGCTCGGCCCAGCGGATGAAGTCGTAGGCGTGGCCGACGTGCAGCGGCAGCCCGGCGGTGGCGTGCGGGCGGTCGAAGGAGACGGTGACGGCCGCCTCCTGCTCGCCGACCAGCCGGCCCTGGTCGTCCCAGGCGTGGTAGAGGCTGGCGCCGCTGCGGCCGTCCTCGGGGAACAGGTTGTACGCCTGCCAGGTCACGTCCGGGATCACCAGGAGCAGCTCGGCCGCGTGCGCCTGGTCCTCGAAGTCCCGCACCGTGAAGGGGATGTGGCTGCGGTGCAGCATGTCGGCGGTGGTCAGCACGGCGACGTAGGCGCCGGGCCGCCAGTGGGTGGGGATCTGCAGCCGCCAGGAGTGCCACCAGTGGTGGCAGGAGACCGTCCGCCCGGCCACCAGCGGGGCCGGCTGGGCCAGCCCGGCGATCAGCGGACTGGACGTCATGTGGTGGGCGCCGTCGCCGCTGTAGTGGCCGATCCGGTAGACGGCGACGGTGAACTCGCGGGGCGGGTTGACGGTGACCCGGAAGTCCACCGAGCCGCCGGGGCGGACCACGCCCGCCGAGGCGAAGCCCTTGATCTGCTGCACCACGTCGTTGGCGCCCTGCGGGGTGCCGACCGGTGGCTTGGGTCTGGCGCCGCCGGCCGGCGGCTGCTGACCCGGCGCGTCCACCGAGACGTACCAGGGGACGGCGCCCTCGGCTCCCGCCAGGTACTGGTCCGGGCTGCGCAGCCAGGGCAGCGGGCCCTGGCCGAAGGGGTCGGAGACGCTGTACGCGTGCGTTCCGGACTCCCAGCGGCGGTTGAGTTCCGTCCCCACGCGCCCCTCCCACAGATGCACCCTCTGCCGGTTGGCATGTGCCTCCCGGATGTGCGTGCGGTCAAATACACCACAGAGTGCTGGCGCTGCGTCACCCTACGGTAGCAACTGGTGTCTGAGAATCTTCCGGCCCGGCGCCGAGAGGGGCTCCGGCCTGCGAAGACCCGCCGCCGGCGACCGGCCCGGGGGCGCGAGCCCCGGCACCGAGCGCCCTCCGCGGCCTCAGAGCCGGACCGGCTTCTCCAGCCGGACGTCGGCCGCGTCCAGCCAGGCCCGCAGCGGGCCGTCCTGGCCCTGCTCGACGGCCTGGGCGACCGGCTCGGCCAGATCGGTCCGGCGCACCCCGCCGATCAGCAGCACCGGGCCGTCCAGCCAGTCCAGGCCCGGGGTGGCCCCGGCGGTGTCGACGGCGGCGCAGCAGACCATCGCGGTGACGTGGTCGACCAGGAGGTCCCGCCCGGTGCGGACGGGTTCCAGCAGCGGGGCGGGGGCCGTGGTCCGGACCAGCTGGGCGGTGAGCGCGGCGGCCAGCTGCTCGCCGCCGCCCTCGGCGAGCCGGCCCAGCAGCCTGGTCACCGTCGGGGCGCCGGGGCGGGCCTGCGGGGCGAGCCGGTCCAGTGCGGACTGCAGCGCGCCGGCGCGGGCCCGCCAGCCGGCGTCCACCACCTCGGCCGGGTAGTCGGCCCACTCCACCTCGCGCCAGGCCCCGGAGGCGGGCCGGCCGAAGAACAGCTCGGCGGCGAGCAGCGAGACCGCCTCGTCCACCGTGCCCGGCTCCTCCAGCAGGTCGCAGGCGGGGCGGTCGCCGAGGCGGCTGCTGTAGCCGTCGGCCAGCCGGTCGCGCCGGGACAGCTCGGTGAGCGCGGCGACCACCCCGGCGTTCAGGTGCGCGGGGTGCCGGCCGATCCGCCAGGCGGGCAGCGCGACCCGGGTGAGCAGCCGGTCCCAGCCGGCGTAGGCCAGGCCGACCTGCTCCTGGGCGGCGATCCGCAGGCCGTAGTCGACCGCCCGGGCCTGCTCGGAGGCCCAGCCGGCGACGGCCCGCTCCAGCTCGGCGGAGTGCGCCCGGCAGGCGCCGAGCAGCCGGCGGGTGATCCGGTCGGTCAGCGCGGCCGGGCCGCGGCGGCCGGCCCGCGGTGCGGCGGGCGCGGGGGCGCCGACCACGCCGGGGACGGGGGTGGCGTCCAGGCTGGCGTCCAGACCGCGCAGGAAGCGGCGGGCGGCGGCGATGTCCGGGTCGGCGGCGGCCGCCGTACCGGCCACCACCGGGGCGAGCAGCGCGCGCAGCTCGCCGGCGCGCATCCACCAGAGGAACGGCGAGCCGATCACCAGGACCGGCGCGGGCGGCTCCGGCGCCCGGCCCGGCGCGCGGCGCGGGCCGGCGGGCCGGGCCGGCGGGACGTCCTCCAGCCAGCTGTCGCAGTCCGGGGTGAGGGCGATCGCGGAGGGCGCGGGGACCTCCAGCCGGTCGGCCAGCTCCTCGATCAGCCGGTACAGCTCGGGCGCCTGGGCCCGGTCGAGCGGGACGACCGGGGTCTGCGGCGGGACGGCCCGGCGGTGGGCCCGGGCGGCCAGGCCGGCGACCAGCAGGGTGGCGACCGCCACCGCGCAGACCACCCAGCGGACGGCGTCCCAGCCGGCGGCGTCGGGGGCGCCGGGCGCACCGAGCCGGCCGGTGAACCGGCCGGCGAGCAGGACCACCGCGGCGGCGGCGGGCAGTACGGCGGCGGCCAGGGCGAGCCCCCGGACCCGCAGAACCGCTTGGGCGTGAGCGCGCGCGGTGTCGACAGCGGCCATACGGTGCGGCACCCCCTTCGCAGCCCTCGGACGCCCGGCGACGGGGCCCTGAGCCGACTCGAACGATCAGTTCCGACCGGGAAACGGCGGCGTCCGATCCCGGTAGTACATGCTGCGTGGCGCTTCTGACATTCTTGACGCCCTTGTCCGGGTGGGTGTTCCGGATCGCCCCGGTTTCCACTCGTCCCGGTGACGGTGCCCGAATTCCGGACGACCGTGCCGGGTGCCGTGCGAAGCGGCCCGGGCGTGCCGGTCCGGCCGGACGCCGTCCAGCATCCCCCCGCGCGACCGCCGCTACCCGGCGCGGCCGCGAGCGGCACGGCCCACGGCGCTGCGGACCAGCGCACCATAAGGCCGGGCAACCGGCTGCGTCAGCCGGATGCGGCCGCTGTCACTCGATGGGCTGGATTCCGGCCGCCGAACGGTGCGCAGGCCCCCGGAACCGCTCTCGTGGCACCCACCCCGGAAACGCCGCGGGGCGCTGCGTCCATGGGAGTTGTTTCCCTCGGACGCAGCGCCCCGGAGCCGCTTCGCGTTCGACCGGTCGCCGGCTCGCTCGCCCGGTTACCCCGCGGCGGCCTTGAGCGCGATGTCGGTGCGGTGCTGGCCGCCCTTGAGGCCGATCCGGCCCACCGCCTCGTACGCCCGGCCGCGCGCCTCGGCGAGGTCGGTGCCGGTGGCGGTGACGGAGAGGACCCGGCCGCCGGCGCTGAGCACCCGGCCGTCCTCGTCCGCCCTGGTCCCCGCGTGCAGCACGAACGCGGTGCCGTCGGCGGCCTCGGCGTCCGCCAGGCCCTCGATCACGTCGCCGGTGCGCGGCGCCGCCGGGTACCCCTCGGAGGCGATCACCACGGTGACGGCGGCGCCGTCGTCCCAGCGCAGCGGCTCCAGCTGGTCCAGCGCGCCGGTGGCGGAGGCGTGCAGGACGGCCGCCAGCGGGGTGCGCAGCCGGGCCAGCACGACCTGGGTCTCCGGGTCGCCGAAGCGGGCGTTGAACTCGATCACCCGGGTGCCGCGCGAGGTCAGCGCCAGGCCCGCGTAGAGCAGGCCGGAGAACTCGGTGCCCCGGCGGCGCAGCTCGTCCACGGTGGGCTGCAGGACGGTCTCCAGGACCTCCTCGACCAGGCCCTCGGGGGCCCACGGCAGGGGCGAGTAGGCACCCATGCCGCCGGTGTTCGGGCCCTCGTCGCCGTCCAGCGCGCGCTTGAAGTCCTGCGCCGGCTGGAGCGGGAGCACGGTGGTGCCGTCGGTGATCGCGAACAGCGAGACCTCGGGGCCGTCGAGGTACTCCTCGATGACCACGCGCTCGCAGGAGGCGGCGTGGGCCAGCGCGGCCTCGCGGTCGGAGGTGACCACGACGCCCTTGCCGGCCGCCAGGCCGTCGTCCTTGACCACGTACGGCGCGCCGAAGGCGTCCAGCGCCTCCGCGGCCTCGGCGGGGGTGGTGCAGACGTAGGAGCGGGCGGTGGGCACCCCGGCGGCGGCCATGACGTCCTTGGCGAACGCCTTGGAGCCCTCCAGCCGGGCGGCCTTGCCGGACGGTCCGAAGACCGGGATGCCGGCCGCGCGCACGGCGTCGGAGACGCCCGCGACCAGCGGGGCCTCCGGGCCGACCACGACCAGGTCGGCGTCGAGCCGCCGGGCGAGCGCAGCGACCTGCGCACCGTCCAGCTGGTCGACGGGGTGGACCGTCGCCACCTGCGCGATCCCGGCGTTGCCCGGGGCGCAGTGCAGCTCGGTGACGGCGGAATCTTGGGACAGAGAGCGGCACAGGGCGTGTTCGCGGGCGCCGCCGCCGATGACGAGGACCTTCACGGTTGGCAAGGGTAGTCGGTGGCCGGTTCGCGCCGCCCTCCGGTCCCGTCGGAAGCTCCAGGCGGAACCGTCCGTACGCGCCCGGTGTCGGAGGATCCTCCAAGCCGGGGGCCGGGTGGTGTGCCCCGGGTGTCCGGGTCAGGACAGCGGGTCACCGGAGCCTCGCTCGGACGGGTGAAATCTCGCCGCCCGCCGCAACCCGCTCACCTCGGCATCCGGTGGTCGAATCCGGTAACGATCATTGGCGAAGCGGCCCCATGGTCAGCCATTTGGCGGTAAGAAGTGCTGATGGACAACCACCGGCCCACCGGCCGGTACGCCGCCCCGGGGCACCCACACTCGCCCGGGGGCGCCGTGTGTTCCGATCCGTCGTCCGGCGTTTCACGGCCCGTCAGGTCGATGACTTGTCAGGAGGACGCGATGTCAGACCCAGCAGTCCGCCCGCCACAGGGAGCCCCACAGGTGAGCCAGCCGGAAATGCAGCCCGAGGAGAGTGCCTGGGGCAAGGAGATCGGCGAGGAGGACCAGCCCGTCGCCGCAGTCGCGCCCCGGGCGTCCACCCGCCGACGGGCCGATCTGAGCGCCCGCCAGTTCCCCCTCGGGGACTGGGGCGAGCCCGCCGAGCGGCTGGAGGAGCTCTACCGCTGGTCCGAGGAGCGGGCGGTGGAGGCGATCGACTGGTACCGCCGGGACCGGGTCTGGAAGCGCCGCTGGGCCCGGCTGCTGAGGTTCGGCACGGCCGGCTTCGCGGTCGGCGGCGTCACCGCCCCGCTGGTGGACCTGACCGGCACCGTGGCCAACGCGACCAGCTGGGGCTACGTCGGCCTGGCCCTCGCGGCGGCCTGCTACGGCGCGGACCGGGCGTTCGGGCTGACCTCCGGCTGGATGCGGGACGTCTCCACCGCGCAGGCGCTGCAACGCCGCCTGGAGGCCTTCCAGTTCGACTGGGCGTCGGAGTGCGTGCGGGAGGTGCTCGGCCCCACCGAGGGCACCGCGGGCGAGGCGGCCGAGCGCTGCCTCGGGGTGCTGCGGCGGTTCTGCGAGGACGTCTCGGACATGGTCCGCACCGAGACCTCGGAGTGGATGCTGGAGTTCCGGGCGGGCATGACCCAGCTGCCCACCCAGGCCTCCGGCAGCTGGGGCGGCCGCAGCGAGTCGGGCGTCGGCGCCCAGGTGCGGATCCTGCCGCCGCCGGGCACCCGGCCCACCATGCCGCGCCAGCGGCCGCCGGAGGGCCCGCTGCGGTAGCCGGGCCCCGGGCGGGCGGGCGTGCGTGTGAGCGAGCCCGCGAGCGGAGGCTCGGGGCTCCCAGGGCTCAGGGCTCAGGGCTCAGGGCTCAGGGCTCAGGCGAAGACGATCATCGAGCCCTGGGTGAGGCTGCGGGTGGCCGCCGCGTACAGGCCCGCCCAGGCGTGCCGCTCCCGGGCGAAGGGGTGCAGGTCGTCCAGCGGCGGGCCGAACGGCTGCTCCAGACCGGTCGGGCCGAGCGGCCTGGTCGGGTCCGGCGGGTTGAGCGGGTCGATGCCCAGCGCCGGGGCGACGGCCTGCAGTTCGCGCAGCAGCCCGTGGCTGGAGCCCAGCGGGCCGCCGGAGGCGAGCAGCGCGTCGTCCACCAGCGGCACCGCGAACTCGATCGGCACGTACGCCCCGGCGTGGTCGAAGTGCCAGACCAGGTGCGAGTGTTCCGCGCTGCTCTCGAACATCTCCAGCAGCTGCTCGTAGTCGCCCCCGAGCGCGTCCACCGGCGTGATGTCCAGACCCGTGAGGCCCAGCAGGTACGCGCGGCGCAGGAAGTGCAGCGAGTCGTAGTCGAAGGCGGCTATCGGCTCGACCGCCCCGCTTATCCCGGGGACGTACTGGTAGACCGGTACCTCGGGCAGCCCGTGCGCGGTCAACACGGCGTTGTAGAGCGCGAGATCGTCCCGGAAGGGGTTGTCGGGGCTGTGGCTCAGCACGTCCACGAGCGGGACGAGCCAGAGGTCGCAGGCCATGGGCCGGCTCTTCCTCTCCGGACGGCGGGGTCGCCCGCGCGGGCGGACGACGGATGGGCGGGTCGGTGTCCGGACGGTCGGTACAGGGACCGCCCGGGACGACGACCGCCCACCCTACCGGCCCGGCGCGCGGTGCGGGTCGGGCCGCCCCTCCGGCAGTTGGCCGGCCGACGGGTCGGCCGACCGGCGGCCGAAGCGCCCGTACGCCGCCGTGCGCGGCTGCGGCACCAGACCGAGGCCGAGGCCCAGCTCGCGGCCGAGCTCCCGGCCCAGCTCCCGTTCCCGGCCGCGGCCGGCCTCCGGCCCCCGGAGCGGCTCCGCCCGGCGGGCCGGGCCGTCCCCGGGCTCCCCCGCCCGGGGGCCGCCCGCCGCCGCGGAGCCCGGGGACGCCGGGGCGCCCTCCGACGCCGGCGGACCGCCCGGAGCGGCGGACGGCGCGGGCGCGGGCGCCGGTTCGAGCCCGGCGGCCAGCAGCGGCAGCACGCCCACCGACTCCACCGGCTCCCCGGTCAGCCCGGCCAGCACCCGCACGGTGAACAGGTTGTACTCGCAGACGATCCGGTGCGCGCCCGCGAGGTCCTGCTCCTCGATAGCCTCGACCAGCTCGATGTGGCGGTCCCAGCAGACCCCGCCGAGCATCGGCATCGCCCGCAGGTAGGGCGCGGCGAACATCCAGGACTGCACCCGGAGCCAGTCCAGGTAGTCGCCGATCCGGCGGTTGCCGAGCAGTCCGGCGACCTCCTGCCAGAACCGGCGGTCGCAGCCCACCATCACGTCGAGGTTCCCCGCCCGGACGGCCCGGACCGCGGCGTCCGCCCGGCGGCGCAGCGAGGGCAGCCGGCCGGCGTCCGGCACCGCGGCGCGCACGGCGAGCTGGCGGAAGCAGCTGTCGGTGAGCAGCACCCGGGACTCGAAGATCTCCAGGAAGTCGGCCCAGCCGAACTCGGGCACGGTGAAACCGCGGTGGTGCTCGGCCCGGAGCAGCCCCTGGGCGCCCAGGTCCACCAGCGCCTCGCGGGCCGGGGTCGCGGAGACGCCGTACAGCTCGGCGATCTCCTTGACGGTGAAGTTGCGGCCGGCTGCCAGCCGGCCGGCCATCATCTCCTCGCGCAGCGCGCCGGCGATCTGCTCGCGCAGGCTGTTGCGCTGGATCACGGGGCTGGTGTCGCCTGCGCCGGTGCCGGACATGCGCGCGACCTCCTCGGGCAGGCTCGACGGTCTGCCTCGGGACAGGCCGGCTGAAGAACGGCTGGTAACACGACGAAGGCTCATCTTCTCAAAAATGCCGCCGTCCCGTACAAGCCTCCCGTATGCCCCGGAAAGCCACGCTCACCCGCCCCCGGGTGTCACCGCTGGACGGGGGCCGGGATGCCCAGCAGCCGGTCCCGGTGGACCGGGAACTCGGCGCGGGCCTTGGCCACCTCGGCCGGGTCGAACTCCACGGTCAGCACCTCCTCCCCCGCACCCGCCTCGGCCAGCACCCGGCCCCACGGGTCCACCACGATGCTGTGGCCGGCCTGTTCGACCCCGCCGTGCGTCCCGGCGGTGTTGCAGGCCAGCACGTAGGCCTGCTCCTCGACCGCGCGGGCCCGGCTCAGCAGCGTCCAGTGCTCGCGCCGCCGCGCCGGCCAGGCCGCCGGGACCACCAGCAGCTGCGCGCCCGCGTCCAGCAGCGCCCGGAACAGCTCCGGGAACCGCAGGTCGTAGCAGGTCGCCAGGCCGAGCGTGGCGAAGTCGGTGGCGGCGGTGACGATCTCCTGCCCGGCGCCCATCACCACCGCCTCGCCGCTGTCGAAGCCGAAGCGGTGGATCTTGCGGTAGGTGTGCACCAGCTCGCCGTCCGGGGCGAACAGCAGCGAGGTGTTGTAGATCGGCCCGTCCGGATCGCGCTCGACGATCGAACCGGCGTGCAACCAGACGCCGGCCGCCTTCGCGGCGGCGGCCATCGTGTCGGAGGTCGGCCCGTCCAGCGACTCGGCGCCGTCCGACCAGAGGTCGTAGGCGAAGCCGCCCAGCGGCCACAGCTCGGGGAGGACGACCAGGTCGGCCCCCTGCTGGGCGCGGACCAGGGCCGCCGCCCGGGCCCGCCGCTCGGCGGGCGGCTCGGCGTCGGAGACCGCGAGTTGGATCAATGAAGCGCGCACAGTACCACCGTCCACGGCAAGAGTCCTACGATCGTCACCCGAAAGCGCTGCCCTGTTCTCACCCGGCAGCGTAACGTGCGGTTAGCGTGTGTGCCCGGAAGCCGGACTTTCCCGTCCGACCCCGAACCAGGGCGCGCGCGGCAAGGCAGCTGACGGAGGGCCGGAGATTCCCGTGACGGACAACCAGACCGTGCAGGCTTACACCGAGGCGTGGACGCAGTCCATCGAATCGATATCGGAGCTGGTCGCCCCCCTCCCGGAGGGCTCCTGGAACCGGGCCACCGAGTGCCCCGGCTGGTCCGTCCGGGACGTCGTCTCGCACGTCATCGCCGTCGAGTCCGAGCTGCTCGGCGACCCGCGCCCGATCCACTCGCTCCCCCGTGATCTGCGCCACGTGACCACCGAGTTCGCCCGCTACATCGAGCTGCCGGTCGACAAGCGCCGCTGCCACACCGCGCTGGAGATGACCGGCGAACTGGAGTACACGATCATCCGCCGCTCGCGCGCGCTGCGGAACGCCAAGCAGACCCCGGCCGAGCCGGTCCGCTTCCCGGGCGGGCCGCTCAGCCGCGACCTGCCGTACCACGAGCTGCTGCGCTTCAGGGCCTTCGACGTCTGGGTGCACGAGCAGGACCTCCGCCGGGCCCTCGCCGTGCCGGGCAACCTGGCCTCCCCGGCCGCGCTGCTCTCCCGCGACGTCCTGCTGGAGGCCCTGCCCAAGGCGGTCGCCCACCGGGCCGGCGCCCCGGCCGGGACGACCCTGGTGGTGGACGTCACGGGCCCGGTGGAGTTCCTGCGCACCGTCCGGGTCGACGCCGCCGGCCGCGGCACCGTCGACGAGTCGATCAGCCTCGCCCCCGACGTCCAGCTCACGATGGACTGGGAGACGTACGTCCGGCTCGCCTGCGGCCGCGGCCGCCCCGGCCCGGTCACCGTCGAGGGCGACCGGGAGCTGGCCTCGCGGGTGCTGGCCAACTTCTCCATCACGGCCTGACCCGTCCGGCCCGCCGGCCGGGCCCGGTGCTCCGGCCGGCGGGCGGGCCGCCGGTCAGGCCGCGGCCGCCGCGTCCCGCTCCCGCTCGGCGACCTTCCGCCGCAGCCGCAGGATCATCAGGGTGCCCGCCGCCAGCGGCACGTAGAGCCAGCAGAAGGCCCAGCGGAAGGCGTCCGCGGAGTAGGTGCCGGTGCCGGCCGGGGTGAGGGCGTCCAGGAGGACGCCGATGCCGAACAGGGTGATCATCGTGCCGATGAAGCCGCCCATGTTGACGATCCCGGAGGCCGTGCCGAGCCGCTCCACGGGATTGCGCGCGCGGGCGTAGTCCAGGCCGACCAGCGAGGCCGGGCCGTTGCTGCCCATCACCAGGATGATCCCGATCAGCAGCCAGGCCGGCGGGTGTCCGCCCGGCCAGGCCAGCACGAGCGCCCAGCCGAGCCCGGTGGCGGCGATGACGGTGAGCACGATCGGCATCCGGGCCCGGGCGGTGCGGGAGAGCACCCGGCCGAAGACGAAGCCGAAGGACATGTTGGCGAGCACCAGCAGGGTGAGCAGCCCGCCCGCCCCGGTGCGCGACATGCCCTGGGCCTCCACCAGGTAGGGCAGGCCCCAGAGCAGGCCGAAGGCGTTGCCGGGGAACTGCGTGGTGAAGTGCACCCAGAGTCCGAGCCTGGTGCCGGGTTCGGACCACGCCTGCCGGACCTGTCGGCGCACGCCGGGCCGCGGCGCCGCGGGCCCGGGCACCGCGGACACCGGCGCGCCCGCCGGGGCCTCCCGCAGGAAGAGCGCCACCAGGGCGAAGACGGCGACCCCGAGCAGGGCGATCGCGGTGAAGGTCGGGGTCCAGCCCTCGCGGTGCAGGGCGTCGGCGAGGACGACGGTGGTGACCAGGTTGCCGCCCATCCCGGCGAGGCCGGTCAGCTGGGCGACGAACGGGTTCTTCGCGGCCGGGAACCAGCGTGCGGCGATCCGCAGCACGCTGATGAAGGTCATCGCGTCACCGCAGCCCAGGACCGCCCGGGAGGCCAGCGCGGGGGCGAAGGAGGAGGAGAAGGCGAAGGCGAGCTGCCCGGCGCTGAGCAGCAGGACGCCGAGCAGCAGCACCCGGCGCGGGCCGAAGCGGTCGACCAGCAGGCCCACCGGTATCTGCATCGCCGCGTAGACCAGCACCTGGAGGATCGAGAAGGTGGAGAGCGCGGAGGCACCGATCGCGAAGCGGTCGGCGGCGTCCAGCCCGGCCACCCCCAGGCTGGTCCGGTGGATCACCGCGAGGATGTACACGCTGACGCCGATGGACCAGGCCAGCCAGGCGGCGCGACCGCCGGGCGGCGGCGCGACCGCGGGGGCCACCGGGGGCGCGGGGGCCGCCGGTGGCGCCGGCTCGGCGGTGGATCGGGGAGCGGGGACGGACAGGGGGCGGGCTGAACTGGCGGGCTCCACGGACATAGTGTGCCCAGATTAGTCATCCCATCATTCGACCCTCAGCCCGGGGTGACGGGAGGATCGGACACGAATCACCTCAGCCGGTGACCGTCCAGGAGACCGACCTGGTCATGTACCGGTCGCGGAAGGCCTCGTCACGGACCCAGTCGGTGGTGTCCCGGACGGTGGCCGTGACGGTGGCGCTCTGCCCGGGGAGCAGGTTCAGTGCGGCGGTGTCGAGCCAGCTGCGGTCCGCCGCCTGCGGCTCCACCGGGGCGCCGTCCACCTTCCAGTCCACCTGCAGCCGTCGGGTGCCCGCCAGGGGCAGCGGCCGGACCTCCAGCCGGGGGCGGCCGGTCACCTCGCCCGGGGCGGGCACGGGGGTGTCGGTCGGCCGGATCCGGCGGTAGATCTCCTCGATGATCGCCTCCCGCGAGGGCAGGTTGTAGGCGCCGCCGAGGGTGCGCATCACCGAGTCCTGGGTCGGCCGGTAGATCCCGTTGGCGCTGCGGTACGCCCCGACCGTGCCGCCCCCGTCCGGGGACTCCGCACCGAGCCAGCGCCACCACTTGGTCTGCTTGCGGCGCATGTCGTCGGCGTTCTCGGTGGAGAGGTTGGGGTAGTCGGCGTCGTCCGGCGCGCTGTCGTACTCGTCGCCGAGGTCGCCCACGGTGTGCCCTATCTCGTGCTGGATGATCCGCCCGGCGTCCGGGCTGCCGCCGGCCAGGGTGGTCACCCCGGTGCCGCCGGCGCCGCCGTACTCGCTGGAGTTGGCCAGCGCGATCAGGTACTGCGGGCCCTCGCCCTGGCCGGCGTAGCGCTCGGTGGCGGCCTCGTCGGCGCAGAGCAGCCGGGCGGTGCCCTCGCACCAGAAGTGCATGCCGAGCGGGGTCCCGGGGTTGCGGCCCCGGCTCTCGCTCTCGGCGATGCCGGAGTCCGACGAGACCACTTCGACCCGCCTTATGTTGAAGAACCCCTGGTAGCTGCGGAACGGCTCGATCTCCATCAGCGCGCGCCAGGCCCGGTCGGCCTGCTCGCGGAAGAGCTCCTGCTCGTCGGCGCGGTAGCCGTCGCCGAGCAGCACCAGGGTGATCCGGTTGGCCGGATCCCCGGTCCGCCTTATGTCGACGGTGGGGGCGGTGCCGGCCGCGCGGAGGTCGGCCCGCTGGACGGTGTGGGGCGGCACCGCCCGGTCGGCGGGGGCACCTGGCCCGATCACACCGAACGGCGAAGGACCGACCAGCTCCAGGGCGGCCGGCAGTACGGCGGTGGACACCAGCACGAGCGCGGCCAGACTCCGGACGAGACGGCCAGGGTTGCCAGGCGGCATACGGGTGCGTCCTCGGGGATCCGGTCACCCGGCGTCGCCCGGGTGGTGGACGCGAAGACGTACCCGGCCCGGTGCGTCACCCCCACCGTCCGGCGAAAAAGTCACCGACCTGGCCGAACGACCCGGATCACCCCGGTCATACCTATGAGTCCGATCAGGTGGATGATTCCTGGCGCCCGTGACCTCAGCCGCGCCGCCCCGGCCGGACCCGGAGCACCAGGTGGGTGACGAGGCCGAGCAGCAGGCCCCAGAACGCCGAGCCGATCCCGAGCAGGCTCATCCCGGAGGCACTGGCCAGGAAGGTCACCACCGCCGCGTCCCGGCCGTGCTCGTCGGCGACGGCCGCGGCCAGGCTGCCCTGGAGCGAGGCCAGCAGGGCGACCCCGGCGATCACCGCGATCAGCTCCTTCGGCAGACCGGTGAACAGGCTCACCAGCAGCCCGCCGAAGCTGCCCACCAGCAGGTAGAGCAGGCCCGCCGACATCCCGGCGACATAGCGGCGCCGTGGGTCGGGGTGGCTCTCCGGCCCGGCGCAGATGGCCGCGGTGATCGCGGCCAGGTTCACCCCCGGCGCGCCGAACGGCGCCAGCAGGACGGAGACCCCGCCGGTGGCCCCGATCAGCAGCCGGTCGTCCGGCCGGTAGCCGAAGGCCCGCATCACGCCCAGCCCGGGTGCGTTCTGCGAGGCCAGCGCCACGATGGTGAGCGGCAGCGCCAGACCCACCATGGCGGGCCCGGAGAAGGCCGGCACGGTGAACACCGGCCTGGTCGGGCCGCCCGCCCCGAGGTGCACCGGCAACCCGACGGTGACGGCCGCCAGCACCCCGCCGACCAGCAGCGCGACCGGCACGGCGTACCGCGGCGCCAGCCGCTTGGCCAGCAGGAAGGCCCCGAAGCTGCCGAGCACCAGGGCGGGCGCGCCGTGGACGGCGCCGAAGATGCCGGCCCCGAAGGAGAACAGGATGCCCGCCAGCATCGCGTTGACGATCCCGGCCGGGATCGCGGCGATCAGCCGCCCGAACAGTCCGGTGACACCGAACAGCGCCACCAGCACCCCGCTCACCAGGAAGGCGCCGACCGCCTCCCGGTAGGGGTACGCGCCGAGGCTGGTGACCAGCAGCGCGGCGCCCGGGGTGGACCAGGCCGTGATCACCGGCGTTCTGGTCCACCAGCTGAGCAGCAGGCCGGTGAGCCCGCTGCCGATGGCCACCGCCCAGATCCAGGAGGCGGTGTGCGCCGCGTCCAGCCGCCCCGCCGAGGCCGCCGCGAGCACCACCACCAGCGGCCCGGAGAACGAGACCACGATGCACACCAGCCCGGCCAGCAGGGCGGGGAGGGAGGCGTCCCGCCGAAGCGAGCGGCGCTCCTCGGGGTCGGTCGGACGCTCCACCGAACGGGTTATCAGCTCCTCTGCCATGGCGGCAGTATCGCGGAGCGGCCCCCGCTGTCGGGCCGTTCGAAGAATCCCGAGAACCTCCGAACCCACCTGCAACCCCCGGCGGGGACGCACGGCTGCAGGAAGGAAGGCACGGAGAGCGGGACCGGCGCAGCCGGGGGGACGACCGCCCGGCACCTCGGAGAACCGAAGGGGCCCTGCTCCGCACCAGTGGTGCGGAGCAGGGCCCCTTCCTCCGTTCCGGCCGGTCAGCCCCAGGTGATCAGGCGCTTGGGGCGCTCCAGCAGCGCGGCGACGTCGGCCAGCACCTTGGAGCCCAGTTCGCCGTCCACCAGGCGGTGGTCGAAGGAGAGGGCCAGCGTGGTGACCTGGCGCGGCACCACCTTGCCCTTGTGCACCCACGGCAGCTCCCGGACCGCGCCGAAGGCGAGGATCGCGGCCTCGCCCGGGTTGAGGATCGGGGTGCCGGTGTCGACGCCGAAGACGCCGACGTTGGTGATGGTGACGGTGCCGCCCTGCATGTCGGCCGGCGAGGTCTTGCCCAGGCGGGCGGTGTCGATCAGCTCGCCGAGCGAGACCGCCAGGCCCGACAGGGTCTTGCCGCCCGCGTCCTTGATGTTGGGGACGATCAGGCCGCGCGGGGTGGCCGCGGCGATGCCGAGGTTCACCTGGCCCCTGATGACGATCTCCTGGGCCGCCTCGTCCCACTGGGCGTTGATCTCGGGGTGCCGCTTGATCGCGGTCAGCAGCGCCTTGGCGACCAGCAGCAGCGGGCTGACCCGGACGTCCCGGCCCAGCTCGCCGCTCTCCTTGAGCCGGCGGACGAACTTCATCGTGCGGGTGACGTCGACCTGGACGAACTCGGTGACGTGCGGGGCGGTGAAGGCCGAGGCCACCATCGCCTGCGCGGTCGCCTTGCGGACGCCCTTGATCGGCACCCGGACGTCCCCGGTACCGGCCGTCGCCACCACCACCGGCTCCGCGGGGGCTGCCACGGCCACCTCGGCCGGCTCCACCGCGGGCGCCGCGACGACGGCCGTCGCGGCGGCGTGCGCGTGCACGTCCTCGCGGGTGACCACGCCGTCCGGGCCGGTCGGCGTGACGGCCCGCAGGTCGACCCCGAGGTCCTTGGCGAGCTTGCGCACCGGCGGCTTGGCCAACGGCCGGTCACCGGTGGGCTGTTCCGGTACCACCGGCACCACCGGTGCGGCGGCGACGGGAGCCGGTGCGGCGGCCGGGGCCGGCGCGGGAACGGCCGCCGGCGTGGCGACCACGGTGGTCGTGGTCGTCCGGCGGGCCCGGCGCTGGGTGCCACCGGTGCGCGGGCCGTAGCCGACCAACACCTCGCGGCGTGCGGGCTCGGCCTCGGCGGGAGCGGCCACCGGGGCCACCGGGGCCACCGGCGCGGCCGCGGCCGGAGCGGCGGCACCCGCCTCCCCCGCCACCGCGACCGAGATGATCACGGTGCCGACGTCGACCGTCGCGCCCTCCGGGAAGAACAGCTGCTCGACGACCCCGTTGAACGGGATCGGCAGCTCCACGGCGGCCTTGGCGGTCTCCACCTCGCAGACGACCTGGCCGTCCGTCACGGTGTCGCCGGGCTTGACGTACCAGCTGAGGATCTCGGCCTCGGTGAGGCCCTCGCCCACGTCGGGCATCTTGAACTCGCGGAGCGAGCGAACTTCGGTGGTCATCTTCGCTCCCCGGTTCAGTACGCGAGCGCGCGGTCGACGGCGTCGAGCACGCGGTCCAGGTCCGGCAGGAAGGCTTCCTCGACCCGGGACGGCGGGTACGGCGCGTGGTAGCCGCCGACCCGCAGGATCGGCGCCTCCAGGTGGTAGAAGCACCGCTCGGTCAGCCGGGCGGCCAGCTCGGCGCCCATGCCCAGGAAGACCGGCGCCTCGTGCACCACGATGCCGCGGCCGGTCCGCTTGACCGACTCCTCCAGGGTGGCGAAGTCCACCGGGGAGAGCGAGCGCAGGTCGACGACCTCCAGCCGGCGGCCGTCCTCCTCGGCGGCCGCGGCGGCCTCCAGGCAGACCTTGACCATCGGCCCGTAGGCGATCAGCGTCGCGTCCGTGCCGGGGCGGACGATCCGGGCGTCGTACAGGCCCAGGTCGGCGGCGTCGCCGACCTCGCCCTTGTCCCAGTAGCGCCGCTTGGGCTCCAGGAAGATCACCGGGTCGTCCGACTCGATGGCCTGGCGCAGCATCCAGTGCGCGTCGTGCGCGCTGGACGGCGAGACCACCCGCAGGCCGGCGGTGTGCGCGAAGTACGCCTCGTGCGACTCGCTGTGGTGCTCGACCGCGCCGATGCCGCCCGCGTACGGGATGCGGATGGTGACCGGCATCTTGACGTGCCCGAGCGCGCGGGCGTGCATCTTGGCCAGCTGGGAGACGATCTGGTCGAAGGCCGGGTAGACGAACCCGTCGAACTGGATCTCCACCACCGGGCGGTAGCCGCGCAGCGCGAGGCCGATCGCGGTGCCGACGATGCCGGACTCGGCGAGCGGGGAGTCGATCACCCGGCTGTCGCCGAAGTCCTTCTGCAGGCCGTCGGTGATCCGGAAGACGCCGCCGAGCTTGCCGATGTCCTCGCCCATGAGGAGCGTCTTCGGGTCGTTCTCCAGCGACTTGCGCAGCGCCTCGTTGAGCGCCTTCGCGATGCTGAGCTGACCGGCCATCAGAGGTTCTCCCCCGCCTCGAAGGAGGCCGCGTACTCGACGTACTCGGCCCGTTCCTCATCGACCAGCGTGTGCGGCTCGGCGTAGACGTGGTCGAAGATCAGGGTCGGGTCCGGGTCCGGCATGGTGCGCACGCCCTCGCGCACCCGCAGCCCCAGCTGCTCGCTCTCGGTCTCGATCGAGGCGAAGAACTCCTCGTCGGCCAGGCCCTCCTTCTCCAGGAGCGCCTTGAGCCGGGTGATCGGGTCCTTGGCCTTCCAGGCCTCGGTCTCCTCGGACGGCCGGTAGCGCGTCGGGTCGTCGGAGGTGGTGTGCGCGCCCATCCGGTAGGTGAACGCCTCGATCAGCACCGGGCCGTTGCCGCTGCGGGCGTGGTCGAGCGCCCAGCGCGTCACGGCCAGGCAGGCCAGCACGTCGTTGCCGTCGACCCGGACGCCCGGGAAGCCGAAGCCGGAGGCGCGGCGGTACAGCGGGATCTTGGTCTGGGTGGTGGTGGGCTCGGAGATCGCCCACTGGTTGTTCTGGCAGAAGAAGACCACCGGGGCGTTGTAGACCGAGGCGAAGGTGAAGGCCTCGTTGACGTCGCCCTGGCTGGAGGCGCCGTCGCCGAAGTAGGCGATCACCGCGTCGTCCGCGCCGTCCTTGGTGATGCCCATCGCGTAGCCGGTGGCGTGCAGGGTCTGCGCGCCGATCACGATGGTGTACAGGTGGAAGTTCTTCTCGTTCGGGTCCCAGCCACCGTGGTTCACCCCGCGGAACATGCCGAGCAGGTTCAGCGGGTCGACGTCGCGGCACCAGGCCACGCCGTGCTCGCGGTAGGTGGGGAAGGCGTAGTCGCCGGTGCGCATGGCCCGCCCGGAGCCGACCTGGGCGGCCTCCTGGCCGAGCAGCGAGGCCCACAGGCCCAGCTCGCCCTGGCGCTGCAGCGCGGTGGCCTCGGCGTCGAACCGGCGCACCAGCACCAGGTCGCGGTAGAGGGCGCGCAGCTCCTCCGGGGTGGTGGTGAGCGGGTAGTCCGGGTGCTCGACCCGCTCGCCTTCCGGGGTGAGCAGCTGTACGAGCTCCGGCTGGGCGTCCGTACCCGTGGCGCGGAGGGTGTCAGGGACGCCGGGGGCCGCCTTCTTGCGGGCCCTCGCCGTGCTTTTGACGGTCACGTTCACTCCTCGGTCTGTCCGGCCGCCCGGGGTCGCCGGTGACCGGTCCGGTCACCGCCTCGCGGGGCGCGCGTGGGTGTGCGCACCGGCTGCAAGGCAGGTGGTGATCCTGTTCCGACGGCGTCCCTCACGAGAACGTTACCCAGCGGCAGCCCTTGGCGCGCTTGCGCTAGGACGTCCTACTTGTTCAGGGCCTACAACTGCGGGTGTGGCGCAGCTCTCAATTCGGTCGCCTTCAGGACACCTGCGCACGTTATCCGGGCGGAGCCCCGTTCGTAAGGGGGTTACCGGTATCGCTTTCCGACGCTCTGGCCGGATAGCGCTGCTCGGGCGGTGCGGGCAATAGGTCTTTCCTACGGTGATATGGGAGGCTTTGCGCGTGACTGATAAGGGACAAATCAGGGTATTCCTGCTTGACGATCACGAGGTGGTCAGGCGCGGCGTTCACGATCTCCTCTCGGTCGAGGACGACATCGAGGTGGTCGGCGAGGCCGGCACCGCCGCCGAGGCCGTCACCCGGATCCCGGCCGTCCACCCCGACGTCGCGGTGCTCGACGTCCGGCTGCCGGACGGGAACGGCGTCGAGGTCTGCCGGGAGATCCGCTCCCGGCTGCCGGAGATCAAGTGTCTGATGCTGACCTCGTTCTCGGACGACGAGGCGCTGTTCGACTCGATCATGGCGGGCGCCTCCGGCTACGTCCTGAAGGCGATCCGCGGCACCGATCTGATCACCGCCGTCCGGGACGTCGCGGCCGGCAAGTCGCTGCTCGACCCGGTGGCCACCAGCCGGGTGCTGGCCCGGCTGCGCGACGGCGGCGAGAAGGAGGACGAACGACTGTCCCAGCTCACCAAGCAGGAGCGGCGCATCCTCGATCTGATCGGCGAGGGGATGACCAACCGTCAGATCGGCAACGAGCTGCACCTGGCCGAGAAAACGGTCAAGAACTACGTCTCCAGTCTGCTCGCCAAGATGGGGATGGAGCGACGCACCCAGGCCGCCGCCTTCGTGGCCCGGCACCAGGCGGACCAGCAGCACTGAGAGCCGGGTGCATCACAGATCTGACGGTTTGTCAAGGGCCCCCGCCAGGGGGCCCTAACCTCAGGCTGTGACTTTCAGCCAGACCCTCGCCTGTGCCCCGGCCCGCCCCGACCTCACCGCACCACCGATAGGGACCCTCAGCCCGCCCGTCCCCCACCTCGCCCTGGCCGAGGTCCTGCGCCGCTACCGGGTGGGGCGGCTGCTCACCGCCGAACCGGTCGCCGAGGGCCTGTTGAACCGGGGCTACCGGGTCACCACCGAGGCCGGGACGTACTTCCTGAAGTGCTACGTCGACGCCGCCACCGCGCACCGCGGGTCGATCGCCGAGCACCACCGCGCGATGGCCGCGCTGGACGCCCTCGGACTGCCCGTCGCTCCCCCGCTGGCCTGTGCCGAACGGTCCGGCACGGTGGCGGCGTTCGGCGGCCGGCTGTTCGCGCTCTTCCCCTGGGTGGATGGCCGACACCGGCACGGCAGCGACCTCTCCCTGCCGCAGTGCGGCGCGCTCGGCGCGCTGCTCGGCCGACTGCACGGCGCGCTCGACGACGTCTGCGCCCCGCTCGCACAACCCGCCGGCTACCGCAGCGCCGACCCGCTGGACAGCGCCGCGCTCGCCCGCGACCTGCGGCTGAACGCCCGCGATCAGCGCCCGTACGGCGAGTTGGACGCGCTGGTCGAACGGCGCCTGACCGAACGGCTCGAACTGCTCGCCGAGTACGCCCACCGGCGGCCGGCCCCGCAGGCGGCCCCGCCCACCGGCTGGACGCACGGCGACTTCCACGGGCTCAACCTGCTGCACGGGGGCGGCCGGATCGCGGCCGTCCTGGACTGGGACAAGCTCGGTCCGCAGCCGCGCGCCGAGGAGGCCGTCCGCGCCGCCACCCTGGTCTTCAACGACCGGACCTCGGGCGTGCTCGACCTCGTCCGGGTCCGGCACTACTCGCAGGCCTACCGGGCCACCGGGGCCGCCACCGCGGAGCACCTGGCCGCGGCCGCCCACCGGGTCTGGTGGGAGCGGCTCAACGACTTCTGGATGCTGCAGTGGCGCTACCAGCGGGCCGACCACCGGGCCGACCCGCTCTACCCCGCCTCGGCGGGCCAGCTGGCCTGGTGGTGCCAGGAGTACGAACAGGTCCTGGACGCCTTCGCCAACTGACCCCGGCGGTCAGCCGCCGGCGCCGGCCGGGGTGGTCGGCGGCTGCGTCGGCGGCTTCGTGACCGGCGGCGGCTGGGTCGCCGTCGCACCGCCGGTCGGCGTGCCGGTCGCCCCGCCCGTCGACGTCGGGCTGGCTCCGCCGGTCGACGTACCGGTGGACGACGGGGTGGCCGACGCCGACTTGGTACCGGTGGGCGTCGGCGTCGTGCCCGGCGTGTTGTGCTTGCTCGACGACGGGTTGGGCGCCTGGCTCTGATTGTTGTTGTTGTTATTGGTGTCGGTCGGCTGCTGCGGCTTGCGGCTGTTCTGGGTGACCGGCGGCGACGTCGGGGTGCTCCCACCGGTGGTGGGCGTGTTGGCCTCGGGCGAGGTGACCGACGAGACGGCCGGCGGGGGCGTCGGGGTGGGGGTGTGGCCCCCGCCGCCGTCACTGCCGCTGAGCGCGAGCGCGATGCCGACCCCGGACGCGACGAGCACCGCCGCGACGCCGGCCACCCAGCCCCAGGGCCCGCGCCGCCGGCCGCCGTGGTCGCCCCCGTCGTCGCCGCCGCCCGAGCCGTCCTGGCCGCCGCCGTACGGTCCGCCGGCCCCCGGGTAGGGCGCGGACGGGGTGTGCGGACCGCCGGGCACCTGGTACGGCAGCATCGCCGTCGGGTCGCCCGGGCCACCGATGCCGGCGCCGAGCACCGCCGTCTCGTCCGCCCCGATCATCGGGGTGGCCCCGCTGTGGCCCTGTCCCGCGGCCGCCAGCCCGGCCGCCGCGGCACCCGCCGCCCAGGCACCGCCGGCCGCGCCGTGCATCTCGCGCAGCGCGTGCTGGAGGTGGGCGCGGAACTCGTCGGCGTCCTGGAAGCGGTCGTCCGGGTTCTTGGCGAGCGAGCGCAGCACCAGCGGGTCGAGCGCGGCCGGCACCCGCTGGTTGGCCTGCGAGGGCGGCACCGGCATGTCCTGCACGTGCTGGTAGACCACCGAGAGCGGGGTGTCGCCGGTGAACGGCGGGCGCAGCGTGAGCAGCTCGTAGAGCATGCAGCCGGCCGCGTACAGGTCGGAGCGGTGGTCGACCGGCTTGCCGAGCGCCTGCTCGGGCGAGAGGTACTGCGGGGTGCCCATGACCATGCCGGTCTGGGTCATGGTGCTGGCGGTGCCGGTCAGCGCGCGGGCGATGCCGAAGTCCATCACCTTGACCGCGCCGGTGGTCGTGATGATGACGTTGGCGGGCTTGATGTCCCGGTGCACGATGCCGTGCCGGTGGCTGTAGGCGAGCGCCTCCAGCACCCCGGCGATGATGATCAGCGCCTGGTCGACCGGCGGCGCCTCCTCGTCCACCAGCAGCTCGCGGACGGTCCGGCCCTCGACCAGCTCCATCACGATGTAGGGCGTCGACTCGTCGCCGACGTACTCCTCGCCGGTGTCGTAGACCGCGACGATCGAGTGGTGGTTCAGCGCCGCGACGGCGTGTGCCTCCCGGGTGAAGCGCAGCCGGGCGATGTCGTCCTGGGCGAGTTCGGGGCGCAGCAGCTTGACGGCGACGGTCCGGCCGAGCCGGACGTCCTGGGCGGCGAAGACCTCGGCCATGCCGCCCCGGCCGAGCCGGTGGGTCAGCCGGTAGCGGCCGTCGCCGACCGTGCCGAGCGGGGCCGCGGTACCCCGGCCGGGGGTCTGCGGGCCGCCGCCGAACGGCGGGAGCGCTGAGGTGGCGGCGCTGTCGCTGCCGGGCTCGGGCATCCTGCGGGCCCCGCCGGCCGAACCGGCCGCGCGGGCGCCCTCGTCGTCCGGCTGCTGCGTCTGTGCCATCGCTCCTCGCCCCGGGCCTTCGCTCGGATCGCGGTGCCCTGTCGCTTCGTGTCCCCGAACGCTACCGCCTCCGGACTTCCCCCGTAGCACGCCCGATCCGGGCGCACCGCGTCAGAGCAGGCCATTCCGGTCGGGCAGCTCGTCCAGGTGCAGGACGGTCGCGGGCCGCTCGGCGGACCGGGAGCTCTTGGTGTCCTTCTCCGCCTTGGTCACCACGATGGCGATGATGATGATCGCGAGGACGATCACGCCGATGATGATGCCGACGATCACCAGGGCCGTGGAGCAGCCGCCGCTGTTGGACGCGGGGGCCGGCTGGAACTGCGCCGGCATCGGCATCGGCTGGGGCGGCGGGGTGTGCGCCTGCGGCGGGAAGTGCTGCGGGGCCTGGAAGGCCGGCGGCGGGGTCTGGTACTGCTGCGGGAAGGGCTGCGGCGTCTGCGGGTGCTGCGGCGGCGGGGTCTGGAAGGCCGGCGGCGGCGTCCGGTACTGCTGCTGGAACGGCTGCGGGGTCTGCGGAGCCTGCGGGACGGGCGGTGCGGCGTGCACCGAGCGCGGGCCGTCGGTGATCACCAGCGGCGAGCTGGCGGCCAGCTGGTTGCCGTTGCCGCCGCCCTTCTCCGCCGCGATCAGCCGCTCCGCCTCGTCGCGCATCGCCGCCGCGCTCGGGAAGCGGTGCGCCGGGTCCTTGCGCAGCGCCTGGGCGACGAAGGCGTCCACCGCCGGGCCGACCGACCGGTTGACGGTGGACGGCGCCGGGGGCTCCTCCTGGACGTGCTTGTAGGCGATCGAGAACGCCGAGTCGCCGTCGAAGACCAGCTGGCCGGTGAGCATCTCGAAGAGCATCACGCCGACCGAGTAGAGGTCCGAGCGGGCGTCCACCGGCTTGCCGAGCGCCTGCTCGGGCGAGAGGTACTGCGGAGTGCCGACCACCATGCCGGTCTGGGTCATCGAGGTGACCCCGGACTCCAGCGCGCGGGCGATGCCGAAGTCCATGACCTTGACGTTGCCCTTGCGGTCGAACATGACGTTGCCGGGCTTGATGTCGCGGTGGACCAGGCCCTGGTCGTGCGAGGCCTCCAGCGCGTTCAGCACGCCGACGGTGACCCGCAGCGCCTCCTCGGTGGGCATCGCGCCGTACTGCGCGACCGCCTCGTTGATCGCGTCGCGCAGGCCCTTGCCGTCGACCAGCTGCATCACGATGTACGGGGTGGTGGAGCCGTCGGCGGCGACGTCCTCGCCGCTGTCGTAGACCGTGACGATGTTGGCGTGTTCCAGCCGGGCCACGGCCTGCGCCTCGCGGCGGAACCGCTCCTTGAAGGACTCGTCGCGCCCGAGCTCGGCGTGCATGCTCTTCAGCGCGACCGGCCGGTGGAGCACGTTGTCGTAGGCGAGGTGCACGGAGGCCATGCCGCCCTCGCCCAGCACCCGCTGCAGCACGTACCTGCCGTTGCCCAGGGATTGGCCCTCGACCGCCGCGTTGCCGTGCTCGCTCATGGTCCTCTGCTCCCCCTCGGCGCGGTCGTGCCGCCGCAACCGTGACGTTCGGTCTCGTCCGTGCGTGGTCGGGCCCGGTTCTCCCGGCCCGCCCGACCCCTGTCGCAGCGCTCGCCAGGCCTGCGACAGGGGCTCAGGGTATCGGCTCGCGGCGACAGTGATCGGCGCAGGGCCGACACTGTGTCCGAGCCGCGACCCACTACCGGGTGGTAGTGGGTCGGTCGTGCGTGCGGCGCCGGATCGTGGCGGTACGTCCGATACCGGGCGGCCACCAGGGGGCCCCGCGGCGCCGACCGGGGCGACCCGGCCGGTCCGGCGGCGGGCCTACAGGTACGGCCCGGAGCGGATGCCGCGGCCCTCGCCGGGCTCGTCGCCCTCCTGCTCGGCGCCGTGCAGGCCGGGCGGCAGCGCCCGGCGCATCTGCTCCAGCTGCGCCCGCGCCGCCATCTGCTGGGCGAACAGCGCGGTCTGGATGCCGTGGAACAGCCCCTCCAGCCAGCCCACCAGCTGCGCCTGCGCGATCCGCAGCTCGGCCTCGGTCGGGATGGTGTCCTCGGTGAAGGGGAGCGAGAGCCGCTCCAGCTCCGCGACCAGCTCGGGGGCCAGCCCGAGCTCCAACTCCTTGATGGAGCTGGCGTGGATGTCCTTCAGGCGGACCCGGCTGGCCTCGTCGAGAGGAGCCGCCCTGACCTCCTCCAGCAGCTGCTTGATCATGCTGCCGATCCGCATGACCTTGGCCGGCTGCTCCACCATCTCGGTCACCGGGAGCTCGCGCGGCCCTTCACCGTCGTCCTGCGCCGAGCCGGCGAACCCCTGGCCCACGGGCAGCCCGTCCGGTCCGACGATCAGCACCTTCTGGCCGTCCTGCGACTGCCCGCCCATGGCCTGGTACAGCTCCTGCGGCGAGCGCTCGTTCATCGGATTCGTCATGAACAACATTCTCCCTCACTGGGGTTGGTCGGGCGGAAACCCCCGACCGCACCACCGCCGCCGCCGTGGCCGAACCCGCCCCGCTGCCACCGCCGCTGCCACCGACCGCCACCGACCGCCACCGTCGCGGCACTTCCGGGCACGACGCTACGCCCCCGCGCGGGGGCCCGGCATCCGTACGGATACTCAGTTCGCGCGGGGCCGCGGGCCGGCCGGCCGGCTCAGCCCTTGCGCAGCCGCAGTCCGATCAGGCCCAGTCCGCAGCCGATCAGGCCGAGGCCCGCGCCCAGCGGGAGCTGGAGCGTGGAGGCGTCGTGCCAGCGGGCGGGCAGCACGGTCGTGACGGCCGGGACGGCACCGGCGGCCTGCTGGGCGGTCGCCCCGGCCGCCACCGTGGCGCTGTCCGGCACGGCGTCCTCGGCCGGCGCGGTGGCGTCCGGCGAACCCGGGTCCGCCTCCGGGGCGGCCTGCTCGGCCCCGACCGCCTGGTCCGGCGCCTGCGCCGGCCGGTACTCGGGGGCCCGCTCGGGCGCGGAGGCCGGCCGGTGCCGGCGCCCGGCCGCGTCCCGGTCGGCCCAGGGCCCGCCGGCCGCCGGCCCGGGGCGGGGGCGCCCGTTCTGGTGCTGCGGCGGCGCGGCGGCCACCGGGGGCACGGCCGACGGGGCGGCCGGCTGCGCGCTCGGCGGCGGCGGCGTGCCGGTCGGCGCGGGCGGCGCGCTCGGGGCCGGCTGCGCGAGCGGGGCGGTGGCCGGCGCGGTGACCGGCGCCGGCGAGGGTGCGGCGGAGGGCTCGGGCGAGGCCCCGGAGGATGCCGGGCCGGCCCCGGCGGACGGCGAACCGGACCGCCCGGGGCCGCCGGGCAGCGGCCCGTCCGCAACCGGCGGACCGGGCTCGGACGGCTCGGACGGCATGGACGACGTCGACGGCGCGGACGGGTCTGCCGGCGCGGACGGGTCGGACGGCGCAGCGGGTGCGGCGGGTGCGGCGGAGGTCTCCGGCCCGGCGACGGCCTCCCGGACGGGCTCCCGGCCGGCCCCCGGGAGGCCGGCCGGCCGCTCCGGCGCGGCGGCCGGGGCCGACGGCACGACGACCAGCGGGAGGGCGAGGCCGAGCACCGCCACCGTCAGCAGCCGCCGCAGTCGGCGGTCGCCGCGACGGCCGCGGCGACCGCCGGTACCGGCCCGGCTCCGGGTACGGCCGTGGGACGGCGCGGTGGGCAGCGGTCCGAGGAACGCGTTCGAAGGTGCGGCCACGGTCGAGGTCCTTCCGACGGCCGACCGCGCACAGGCGGGGTCGGCAGTGGGACAGCTCCGGACCAGCGTCACACAATCGGACATTCCGGGCATTTCGAATGGCTGTGCACCACCCGCCCCACCGGACGGCGGTCACCGCCCCGAGGGCCCGGTCGGGCCTCAGGCCCGCAGCACCACCTTGCCGACCTGCTCGCCCTTCTCCAGCACCCGGTGCCCGGCGGCCGCCTCGGCCAGCGGCAGCACCCGGTCGATCACCGGCCGGACCAGGCCCGACTCGACCAGCGGCCAGACGTGCTCGCGCACCGCCGCCACGATCGCGGCCTTCTCCGCCAGCGGCCGCCCGCGCAGGTTGGTCGCGATCACCGCGCCGCGCTTGCGCAGCAGCGTGTTGAGGTTGATCTCGCCCTGCACCCCGCCCTGCAGCCCGATGATCACCAGCCGGCCGTTGACCGCCAGCGCGTCCACGTTCCGCTGCAGGTAGGCGGCGCCCATGAGGTCCAGGATCACGTCCGCCCCGGCGCCGCCGGTGGCCTCCGCGAGCACCTCGACGAAGTCATGCTCGCGGTAGTCGATCAGGATGTCGGCACCGAGCTCGGCGCACCGGGCCAGCTTCTCGGCGCTGCCCGCGGTCACCGCCACCCGGGCCCCGACCGCCTTGGCCAGCTGGATCGCCATCGTCCCGATGCCGCTGGCCCCGCCGTGCAGCAGCACCGTCTCGCCCGGCCGCAGGTGCGCGACCAGGAAGACGTTGGACCACACCGTCGCGGCGACCTCCGGCAGCGCGGCGGCCTGCTCCAGGTCGAGACCCTTCGGCACCGGCAGCAGCTGCCCGGCCGGCACCGCGACCCGCTGCGCGTACCCGCCACCGGCCAGCAGCGCGCACACCTCGTCGCCGACCGCCCAACCGGCCACCCCGGGACCGAGGGCGACGATCCGGCCCGAGCACTCCAGACCGGGGTAGGGCGAGCTGCCGGGCGGCGGGTTGTAGAAGCCCTGCCGCTGGAGCAGGTCGGCCCGGTTGACGGCGGTCGCCGCCACCTCGACCAGGACCTCGCCGTCCGCGGGCACCGGATCCGGCACCTCGGCCCAGACGAGTGCCTCGGGCCCACCGGGTTCAGGAATCGTCATCGCATGCATGACCCGAAGCTACTGCGTCCCGGCGGGGCCGCGGGGGCGCCCCGCGCGGCCGGTGGGAGCGCCGGTCCGGCCGGGCGGCGGCGGCCGGTCCGGCCCGACCGCCCCGTTCGGCCCGCCGACCGGTTCAGCCCGCCAGCCCGGCCAGCACCTCGGCGCCCGGCAGGGCCGCCAGCGCCCGGCCCGGCAGGATCAGCTTGCCCCGCCGCCGCCCGCTGCCCACCAGGACGTACGGCGCCCCGGCCACCGCCGCGTCGATCAGCAGCGGCCAGCCGGCGGGCAGGCCGACCGGGGTGATGCCGCCGTACTCCATCCCCGTCTGCGCGACCGCCGCGTCCATCGGCGCGAACGAGGCCTTGCGCGCCTCCAGGCGCTTGCGGACGGCCTTGTTGACGTCCACCCGGGTGTGGGCGAGCGCCAGGCAGGCGGCCTGCGTGGTCTCCCCGCCGCGCTTGGCGGCCACCACCACGCAGTTCGCCGAGGCCTCCAGCGGCACCCCGTAGGTCTCGCAGAACACCGCGGTGTCCGCCTTCTCCGGGTCGGTGTCCACGTAGAGCACGGACCGGGCGGCCTCCCGGTCCTCCCACGTCGCGAGGGCGTCGGCCACCGGCCCGGCGAGGAGGTCGAGGACGTCCAGGGCCGGGGCGACCGTCTCGAACGTGCCGAAGGGGGGCTGCGGTTGCTCAGTCATGACACGGACTGTAGCCACCGGCCGGTCACTTGATGACGATCACCCGGTCGGTGAGCTGGAGCACCTGGGCCTCCGGCTCGGTGTAGTTGATCACCCGGCGGCCCCGGACCACCGCGACCACGAGGTCCTCGCAGTCGCGCGGGCCGTGCCCGGCCTCGGCCCGGGTGACCGGGCGCTCGATCACGTCCAGGCCGTTGCCGTAGGTGAGCAGGTCCTCCATGACCGCGCCGGCGTGCGGGCTGAGCATCGACATGCCGAGCAGCCGGCCCGCCGAACTGGAGCTGGTCACCACGACATCGGCACCGCTCTGCCGCAGCAGCGGCGCGTTCTCGTCCTCCCGCACGGCCGCGACCACGGTGGCCGCCTTGGTCAGCTGACGTGCGGTCAGCGTGATGAGGACGGCGGTGTCGTCCCGCTCCGGCGCCACCACCACCCGCGCGGCCGCGGGCAGTCCGGCGCGCAGCAGGGTGTCGGTCCGGGTGGCGTCGCCGACCACCCCCACCAACCCGTGCTGGGCGGCCTGGTCGATCACCTTGCGCTGCGGGTCGACGACGACGATCTCCTCCTTGCGCAGCCCCTGGCCGAGCAGGGTGTCGACGGCGCTGCGCCCCTTGGTGCCGTAGCCGATCACGACGGTGTGCTCGCGCACGGTGGACCTCCAGCGGTTCAACCGCCACTGCTGGCGGGTGCGTTCGGTCAGCACTTCGAGCGTGGTGCCGACCAGGATGATCAGGAAGACCACGCGCAGCGGGGTGATCACGAAGATGTTGGTGAGCCGGGCGCTGTCGCTGAACGGGGTGATGTCGCCGTACCCGGTGGTGGAGAGCGTCACGGTGGCGTAGTACGCCGCGTCGAGGAAGCTCACCCCGCCGCCGGCGTTGTCGTTGTAGCCGGCCCGGTCCAGCCAGACGATCACGGTGGTGGCCACCAGCACGGCGAGCGCCACCAGCAGCCGCGAGCCGACCTGCCGGACGGCGGGCGCGGACCGCCGGGCGGGCAGCACGATGCCGGCGTCCGCCCACGGCTCGGTACCGGGGGTCACCGGGCGCAGCGGCGACTCGCGGCGGCGGGCGCTCACGGGACCTCCAGGAGTTCGACGGCGCCACCGGCCGCCGCGCCGCCGGGCGGCACCACGGCGAGCGCCTCGGCGCGGGCCAGGCCGCGCAGCATCGCCGGGCCGTCGAAGGCCAGCGGGACGACGCCCCGCACGGTGCGGCGCACCGGCAGCAGCCGGGTGTCGGCGGGGTGACCGGCCAGGTCGACGGCGGCGGGCGCGAGCACCGGCTCGCCCACCGACCGGCCGCCCCGGGCGTGCAGCAGCGGCAGGGCGAGGGTGACGGCGCCGGCCACCGCGGCCAGCGGGTTGCCCGGCAGGCCCACCAGGTGCCGGCCGCCCGGGAGTTCGGCGAGCAGCATGGGGTGGCCGGGGCGGACGGCGACGCCGTCCACCAGCAGCCGGGCGCCGGCCTCGGCCAGCGCCCGGTGCAGGAAGTCGACCGGACCGGCGGCCGTCCCGCCGGTGGTGACCACCACGTCGGCGGTGGAGTGCCGGACGGCGTCCCGGAGCAGGCCGAAGTCGTCCCGGACGGCGCGCGGTTCGCCCACCTCGGCACCGGCCGCCCGCAGCCAGGGCGGCAGCAGCGGTCCGAGCGCGTCCCGGACGAGACCGGACTGCGGGATCCCGGAGCCGAGCAGTTCGTCGCCGAGGACGAGGAGTTCGACGACCGGACGGCGGCGGACCGCCAGCCGGTCGTGGCCGCAGGCCGCGGCGAGGCCGAGCACGGCCGGGCCGACCGGCGTGCCGGCGGCCAGCAGCGCCTCACCGCGACGGCACTCCTGGCCGCGCGGGCGGACGTCCTGGCCGGTGGTCAGCGAACCCGGGGTGCGGTCGTGCAGCAGGGCGCCGATCCGCTCGCCGTGCTCGCGACGGAGCACCGCGGTGGCACCGGACGGCAGGCGGGCGCCGGTGGCGATCTCGGCGGCCGCGCCGTCGGCCAGCGGCGGCACGTCCGGCTGCCCGGCCAGTATCCGCCCGGCGACCCGCCAGGGGCCCGGACCGGCGACGGCCCAGCCGTCCATCGCCGAGGTGTCGAAGGCGGGCAGGTCGGTGAGGGCGGTGAGCGGCTCGGCGAGGGTGCGGCCGAGCGCGTCGGCCAGGTCCAGGCGCTGCGGCGGGAGCGGGTGCAGCCCGGCCCGGCGGGCTGCCGCCCGGGCCTGCGGCCACGTCAGGGGCCCGGCGGCGGAGCGCCCGCCGGGCACGGCGGCCTCCTCGACGGTGCTCACGGCTGCTCCGACCCGGCCGCCGCCGTCCAGCGCTCGGCGAGTTCGGCGGCCCGCCGGGACGCCTCGGCGACGGCCTCCGGACCGCCGCCGCGCTGCGCGGCCGCGTAGCCGACCAGGAAGGCGGTCAGCGGCGCGGCGGGGCGGGCCACCCCGTGCGCGACCACCCGGGTGAGGTCGAGCAGTCCGCGGACGTCGACGTCCAGGTCGATCCCCAGCTCGGCCCGGACCTCGGCCATCCAGTCATCCAGCGTGCGCTCCATGGGCCCCATGCTGCCTGATCGGCGGTTACCCCGGGATGTTTCCCCCGTGAGCGGCGCGCGTCGTTTCCCGCACGGCGGGGTGACCGGCCCCGTGCGCCGGCCGCGCCCCGCGGTGCCGCGCCGGCGGACGCACCGCGCCGGGCCTACGCACCGTCCCGTTCGCGGGCCCGCTCCAGCTCCTCCCAGGTGTCGCAGTCGTAGGTGACGTCATCGGTGTCGGCCAGCCGCAGGGTGCGCAGGCCGCCGGTCAGCCGGCGCAGCGGCAACCCGGCCGGCTCCCCGGCGGCGGACAGCGCGGCGCGCAGGGCGGCGGTGCGGTAGGCGGCGGCGAGCGGCTGGTCGCGCCCGGCGGCATCGACCAGGACGGCCGCGTCGACCGGACCGGCGGGGCCGCGCTCCGGGTCCGCCTCGGCGAGGGCCCCGACCAGCCGGCGCACGGTCCGCTCGTCCAGGAACGGCAGGTCGGCGGCGAGCAGCAGCACCACCTCGGCCGTCACCTCGGCCAGGCCCGCCGCGACGGCCGCCACCGGCCCGCCGCCGGGCGGCCGCTCGCGGGTCCAGCGGACCCCGGCCCGGGCGGTGGGCCGGACCGGGCCGACCACCACGGTGGTGCGGGCGCCGGCGGCGGCGGCGAGCACCCGGTCCAGCAGCGCCGTCCCGCCGACGGTCAGCCCGGGCTTGTCCGCGCCACCGAGCCGGCGGGCGGCGCCCCCGGCGGGCACGATCACGTCGTACGGCGTCATGCCGCCAGTATCCGCCCGGGGCGGGTCAGTCCTCGGGGTCCTCGTCGACGAGCTCCGCGTCGACGATCCCGTCCTCGTCCGCCTCGGGGTACCGGGGGCGGGCCAGGTTGGCGGCGACGCTCAGCTCCAGGATGGCCGGCAGGGTCAGCTCCCCGTACCGCTCGCCCACCGCGGCGACCAGCCCCTCCGCGTCGCCCGGGTGCTCGGCCAGCAGCCGGTCGAAGTCCTGCAGGTACTCGCCGGTGAAGGCGAGCACCCGGGCCGCGTCGTCGTCCTGCTCGGGCGCCCGGTGGCCGGCGATCACCCGGTCCGCGCCGAGCTCGGCGATCCGGCCGAGGCTGCGCACCCACGCGGTGCGCTGTTCCGGGGTGGTGTCGGCCGTCCAGACGTGGGTGCCGTTGTAGACGAAGTCACCGGCGATCACGGTGCGGATGCTGGGCACGTGGACCACCGTGGAGCCCTCGCAGTCGCCCTGGCCGAACAGCAGCACCGGGATCACCTGGCGGTCGACCATCAGCGGCTGGGGCAGCAGCGGCGCGGGCACCAGCGGGTGGTCCGGGATGTCGTCGCCGTACACCGGCTTCCACTGGGCGACCTTGGCGGCGGCGGTGCGCAGGATGCCGTCCACCACCGGCGGCGCGGCCAGCAGCTGCGCCTGCGGGAAGAGCCTCAGCACCTCCTCGGCGCCGAAGTAGTGGTCGGGGTGCTGGTGGGTGATCACGATGGCCAGCAGCCGGCGGTTCTTGCCGGCCACCCACTCGGCCAGCTCGCGGCCGGCGCTGCGGGTGAGCTGGGCGTCGACCAGGATCGCGGTGTGCTCGCCGAGGATCAGGGTGGAGGTGGCGAAGAAGGCCGACTCGGGACCGGTGAAGACGGCGATCTCCAGCGGCCGGACACCGGCCGCCTCGGCCCCGCCGGCCCCGGCGAAGTCGCCGTCCGCGTGCTCCGCGCCGGCGCTCCCCTCGGGCGAGGACGACGTCACTGGCTGCTCCCTCCGGTCGGCGGTCGGACTCCCTGCGCCCTACAGCATGGGAGTACGGCCCGCCGATTGCGCGGAAGGCGCGCCCGACGGGGCACGCCTTCCGATCACGCCGGGGGCCGGTCGGGCTGCCCCGGGGGCCGCTCTCAGGCGGCCACCGCCTTGGCGCGGCGTGCCGCGTCCTCCAGTGCCCGGGCCTTGGAGTCGGCGGCCTGCTGCACGAAGTCCGCCATCGCGGGCACGGACGCCGCCAGGGTGAACTCGGGGACGATGAAGTCGACCTCCAGCCCGAGCATCCCGGTCAGCACCTTCTCCAGGTAGGTGGTGACGAACTCGTACGGCTCGCGCGGGGCACCGGGCGCGTAGGAGCCGCCGCGCGCCGCGACCACCGTCACCGGCGTGCCCGCCGCCGAGGGGGCGTCCCCCGCCGTGCGGCCCATCAGGATCACCTGGTCCAGCCAGGCCTTGAGGCCGGACGGGATCGTGAAGTTGTACATCGGGGTGCCGATCACCACCGCGTCGGCCTGCTCCAGCTCCGCCATCAGCTCCTCGCGCAGCGCGAAGGCGGCCGCCTGCTCGGGGCCGCGCCCCTCGGCCGGGGTGAAGGCGGCGGTGATGCCGTGGGCGTCCAGGTGCGGCACCGGACGGGCGGCGAGGTCGCGGTGGATCACCACGCCGTCCGGGTGCTGGTCCTGCCAGGCGGCCCGGTAGGCGGCCGAGACCTCGCGGGAGACCGAGCCGTCGGTGAACGCGGACGAGTCGATGTGCAGCAGAGTGGGCATGGCGAACCTCCATCAGGTAAGTAGCTGCTCTTTCCGCCGCAGCTGCAAGTACCGTAGCAGCTTACTTTTCTGCAGTCACTAGGGGACGCACGAGTACGCTGTAGCCATGGCCCAGCACGAAGTGACCGAGCAACTGCCCGCCGCTTCCCTGGCGTGCGGGGAGGCGACGGCCGCCTGCAGCGGCACCGAGATCGCGCTGACCCGGGTCTTCACCCTGCTCGGCAAGCGCTGGACCGGCCTGATCGTGGCCGTCCTCACCAACAACGGCCCCGGCTACTTCTCCGAGCTGCGCCGCGCCGTCCCCGGCATCAGCGAGCGCATGCTCTCCGACCGCCTCACCGAGCTGGCCGACGCCGGGCTCGTCCTGCGCCAGGTCGACGAGGGCCCGCCGCTGCGCGTCAGCTACCGCCTCACCGAGGCGGGCGCGGCCCTGCGCCCGGCCCTCACCGAGCTCGCCGTCTGGGCCGACCAGTACCTGCCGGACAGCGCGCTCAGGCCGCCCGGCTCCTGCTGACCCGCTCCCGCCCCGCCGGCCGCCGCGCCGGCCGCCGCCGGACAGCACGAAGCGCCCGGGCCCGCCTGTGGAGTACAGGCGGGCCCGGGCGCTGTCAGGTCCTTGTGCTGCCGGTTCGTGTGGCTGCCGGCTCTTGTGCTTG
>NZ_JBSFNM010000012.1:0-147439 GCF_053587085.1 Kitasatospora sp. NPDC003701 | reverse complement strand
TGGCGGCTCTTCTGCTTGGCGGCTCTTCTGCTTGGCGGCTCTTCTGCTTGGCGGCTCTTCTGCTTGGCGGCTCTTCTGCTTGGCGGCTCTTCTGCTTGGCGGCTCTTCTGCTCGGCGGCTCTTCTGCTTGGCGGCTCTTCTGCTCGGCCGCGCTCGTGCCTGCCGGTCAGCCCTTGCGAGCAGTCAGCTTGGCGAAGCGGTCGGCGACACCCCAGGAGGTGACGCGCCACAGCGCCTCCAGCACGATGTGCCGGCTCATCTTGGAGGCACCCAGCTCGCGCTCCACGAAGGTGATCGGCACCTCGGCCACCTTGAAGCCGGCCTTCACCGTCCGCCAGGCCAGGTCGACCTGGAAGCAGTAGCCGGCCGAGGCGACCTCGTCCATGCCCAGACCGAGCAGGGTCTCCTTGCGGAAGGCCCGGTAGCCGCCGGTGACGTCGCGGATCGGCACGTTCAGCATCAGCCGCGAGTACGTCGAGCCGCCGCGCGAGAGCAGCAGGCGCGACTTCGGCCAGTTCACCACCCGGCCGCCCGGCACCCAGCGCGAACCGAGCACCAGGTCGGCGCCGCGCAGCGCGCTCAGCAGCCGGTCCAGCTCCTCGGGCTGGTGCGAACCGTCCGCGTCCATCTCGACCAGGACGTCGTAGCCGTTGTCGATGCCCCAGCGGAAGCCCGCCAGGTAGGCGGCGCCCAGCCCCTCCTTGCCCCGGCGGTGCATGACCTGCACGTTCGGGTCCTCGGCGGCCAGCTTGTCGGCCAGCTCGCCGGTGCCGTCAGGGCTGTTGTCGTCGGCGACCAGGACATGGGCCTCGGGCACGGCCGCACGGACCCGTCCGACGATCCGCTCGACGTTCTCCGCCTCGTTGAACGTCGGAATGATCACCAGCACCCTGCCGAGATCAGCAAAACTCTGCTGGTTCACGGTCACGTACAAACCTCTCGGCCGGTGGCGGGAAGTGCCAGTCACCGTTGCCCGCACTCTGAGACGCGGTCCCCGTCGACATCCCGCCGACCTGGGACCACTGTGGAAACTACTGCGTCCTGGCATCCTACTACCGCGTCCTCGAACAGCCGGTACGGCTCCGGCACTCCCGGCCGACCACGGCCGTTTCCCTCCCGACGGCACCGGTCGGCTAGGGTCGATGCCCAGCCTTTGCCCGGACCACCCGCTCGCCGGGCCGTCTCCCGGCGATCCGGCACACCAGCCACTGCAGCAAAGGAGCAGGACCGCGCGCATGGACAGGCTCGTCAACACTGTCCGCCCGTACGCCTGGGGGTCGCTCACCGCACTCCCCGAGCTGCTCGGGCAGGAACCGACCGGGGAACCGCAGGCCGAGCTGTGGATGGGCGCCCACCCCGGCGCGCCCTCCCGCGCCGACCGGGGCGAGGGGCCCCGCACGCTGGACGAGCTCATCGCCGCCGACCCCGAGGGCGAGCTGGGCGCCGCCACCGTGGCCCGGTTCGGCCCCGCCCTGCCATTCCTGTTCAAGGTCCTGGCCGCCGGCATCCCGCTCTCCATCCAGGCCCACCCCACCCTGGACCAGGCCCGCGCCGGGTACGCCGCGGAGAACGCCCTGGGCATCCCGCCGGACGCCCCGCACCGCAGCTACCGCGATGCCAACCACAAGCCCGAACTCATCTGCGCGCTCGACGAGTTCGACGGCCTCTGCGGGTTCCGCACCCCGGCCGGGGCGGCCGCCCTGCTGGCCGGGCTGAAGGTGGCGGCGCTCGACCCGCTGATCGCGCTGCTGGGCGCCGAGGACGAGGCCGAGGCGCTGCGCACCACCCTGGCCGCCGTCCTCACCATGGACGACGCCACCGCCGCCGCGGCCGTCCGGGACACCGCCGAGGCGGTCGACAAGGCCGCCGCCGGCGACCCGGACGGGCCGTACGCGCTGTACAGCCGGATCACCCGCGAGTTCCCCGGCGACCGCGGCCTGATCGCCGGACTGCTGCTCAACGCCGTCCGGCTCCGGCCCGGCCAGGCGCTCTACCTCGGCGCGGGCGTGCCGCACGCCTATCTGCACGGTGTCTGCGTCGAGTTGCAGGCCAACTCCGACAACGTCCTGCGGGCCGGGCTCACGCCCAAGCACATCGACCTGCCGGAGCTCCTCAAGGTCGTGGAATTCGCCTCCAGCGCACCGGAGTTGCTGCGGCCGACCGCCGTCGCCGACACCCCCGGCGAGGAGCTCTACCCCGTCCCCGTCGACGAGTTCCGGCTCTCCCGCTTCACCCTGGACGGCCGGGAGCGCCGACTCGACGGCCGGGCCCCGCAGATCCTGCTCTGCACCGCCGGCGGCGCCCGGCTCACCGCCGCCGACGGCAGCACCCTGGACCTCGCCCGCGGCGAGTCGGCCTTCCTCCCCGCGACCGGCACCGACACCCGGCTCGACGGCACCGACGCCACCGTCTTCCGCGCCACCGTCACCCTCTGACCCGGCCGCACCCGAAGCCCACGCCCCGAAGGGCCCGCACCCCACCGGGGGTACGGGCCCTTCGGCCTGCCGGAGCGGCCCGGTCAGTCCCGCGTCATGTCGACGAAGCGCGAGTAGTGGCCCTGGAAGGCCACCGTGATGGTGGCCGTCGGGCCGTTACGGTGCTTCGCGACGATCAGGTCGGCCTCACCGGCGCGCGGGGACTCCTTCTCGTAGGCGTCCTCGCGGTGGAGCAGGATGACCATGTCGGCGTCCTGCTCGATCGAGCCGGATTCACGCAGGTCGGAGACCATCGGCCGCTTGTCGGTGCGCTGTTCGGGACCACGGTTCAGCTGGGAGAGCGCGATCACCGGCACCTCCAGCTCCTTGGCCAGCAGCTTGAGGTTTCGCGACATGTCGGAGACCTCCTGCTGGCGGTTCTCGGCCCGGCGGGAGCCGCCGGACTGCATCAGCTGGAGGTAGTCGATGACGACCAGCTTGATGTCGTTGCGCTGCTTGAGCCGGCGGCACTTGGCGCGGATCTCCATCATCGACAGGTTCGGCGAGTCGTCGATGAACAGCGGTGCCTCGCTGACGTCCGGCATCCGGCGGGCGACCCTGGTCCAGTCGTCGTCCGTCATGTTCCCGGAGCGCATGTGGTGCAGCGCCACCCGGGCCTCGGCCGAGAGCAGGCGCATCGCGATCTCGTTGCGCCCCATTTCGAGGGAGAAGATCACGCTCGGCAGCTTGTGCTGGATCGAGCAGGCGCGCGCGAAGTCCAGCGCCAGCGTGGAGTTGTGCGTGGGAACCATCGCCCGGGTGGCCAGGTAGAGGTGGTCCGCGTTGTCCACCTCGACACAGCGGACGGGGACGCTGTCGATCTCGCGAACGCCCACGATGTAGCGCTGCTTCAGCCTCGCGGTGCCGGGACGTCGGCGGTCCGCGTGCGCGGTCCGCTTCCGCTCCAGCCCGAAGACCTCGTCCTCCGGACTGAACGTGACGATGTAGGCCGTGGACGACTCCTCGGAGCGCCCCTTGACCGGCTCGGTGCTCATACCGCACCGGTGACCGAGACCGACCACAAGATCACGGAAATCCTCGGCCAGCGCCCTGTCGGTGACCGCGAACCGCACCGATCCCGTCCTCGTGACGGTCCCGTCCGCGTCGAGGAGCCCGGCGAGCAGCGCCCGGCGCTGAGCGACGGAAGCCCGGAGGTACTCCACGGGGATGTGCTTGTTCCCCAGGACGCCCATGGTCCGCAGCACCACGAGGAGGCTCTCGTGGTTCCTGCCGCAGGGGGTGCAGCGCGGTTCGGAGGACGCCGAGGAGCACTCGCTGCCGCAGTCCACACAGGCCCGCTCCGGGGGCTCCGGTCGCTCCACGGCGAACCGCACGGCGTAGGTCGGTGACGTACCCACCTGCCGGACCTCGAAGCCCTCGCCCTCGATGCGCCGGACGACCTCCGGGTCCGCCGACGTGATCCTGGCGGCGTCACCGTGGCCGTCACCCAGCCAGGCGCCCAGGGTGTACGGCGGTACGGGCAGGTCGCGGTCCGGGAGGTCCAGTGCCGCCGTGTTCCGCACCGAGTGGTTGGCCCGTCCGTCGGCCGTGTTGCAGCGAAGGGTCCCGGCGATCTCCTTGGTCGTCCGGACCGAGCCCGACGTACCCCGGCCGCCGTCGCCACCGGCCCGGACCGCCTGCGCGGACCTGCGCGAGGCGCGGGTCTCGGTCAGCCATTGGTGGTCCGCGTCGGCGACGACGGACGTACCGTCGTCGAACAGGACCTCGAAGCACGGCCGCTCCGTCATCACCTCGGTGGCAGCCACCACCCGGGTCGGCCTGCCGGAGGCGTCGAGCAGGTAGTCGCCCGTCCGGACCTCCCCCATGGTGGTCCAGCCGTCCGGAGTCGGCAGCGGAGTGTCCAGCGCCAGGGCCTTGCCCATGGCCGGGCGGGCGGCGATGACGATCATCTGGCCGGGGTGCAGGCCGTTGGTGAGCTGGTCGAAGTCGGCGAAGCCGGTCGGCACGCCGGACATCTGGCCGTTGCGGGAGCCGATCGCCTCGATCTCGTCGAGGGCGCCCTCCATGATGTCGGAGAGCGGCGCGTAGTCCTCGTTGGTCCGCTGCTCGGTGACGGCGTAGATCTCCGCCTGGGCCGCGTTGACGATCTCGTCGACGTCGCCCTCGGCGGCGTAGCCCATGCCCGCGATCCGGGTGCCGGCCTCGACCAGGCGGCGCAGCACCGCGCGCTCGTGGACGATCTCGGCGTAGTACTCGGCGTTGGCCGCGGTGGGGACGGAGTTGACCAGGGTGTGCAGGTAGCCGGGGCCGCCGACCCGGACCAGCTCGCCGCGCTTGGTCAGCTCGCCGGCCACGGTGATGGGGTCGGCCGGCTCGCCGCGGGCGTAGAGGTCGAGGATCGCGCCGTGGATCAGCTCGTGCGCGGGCCGGTAGTAGTCGGCCGGCTTGAGCACCTCGACCACGTCGGCGATGGCGTCCTTGGAGAGCAGCATGCCGCCGAGGACGGACTGCTCGGCGGCGAGGTCCTGCGGGGGCACCCGCTCGAAGCCGTCGGCGCCGGAGCGCTCGTCCTCGTCGTCCTGGCGCCGCTTGCCGCCGTCGCGCTGGAACCCGCCCGAGCCCTTGCCGCCCTTCTGGAAGCCGCCGCCCTGGAATCCGCCCGAGCCCGATCCGGAACCCGAACCGGAGCCCTGGCCCGAACCCTGGCCGCGCCCGCGCGAGACCGGCAGGCGGTCGCCGGGGCCGTCCGGGAAGGGCGCGTCGGCGAAGGCACCGACGGGGAAGGGGTCGTCCGCGGTCTGCCAGTCCTCCTCCGGCGGCGGGGCGTCGTGGTCGTCGTACTGGGGGCCGGTCACGCGTGTTCCCCGATCAGCGAGTGGTGCGAGTTGGAGCGGGCCTTGCCGGTGGCTGGGTGGAGCGGAGCCGCGCCCCTCTTTCTACGCCACCGCACCGACAAATCGGACGCCGGGGCGGGTGGGAGTGTCGGGCGGAGAGCCCACGCTAAGGCGCCGGGAGCCCTTCAGCCAAGGCGGTTATCCACAGGGGGTGTGGACGACCGGCCGGAGGCTGTGGAGAAGTACCGCAAACCTGTGGACGCCCCTGTGGAAAGCCCTGTGGATAACCTGACCATCGCTCCACTGTCAACTTACTGACCTGGGATTACCCCTTCCCGGGGCTGTGCATGAGAAATTCTTCACACACAGCCGGGTGGCCGTGGACACACACCGCCGCACCGTGGTCGCTCAAGATTTCGAGTAACACTCCAAACTACCTGGCGGTCATTACCTGTGGATGAGTAGCCTTGACCCCATGACCGCCCCCACCATCGACCGCCGCCGGCACGACCGGGAGATCCTCGCCCTGGCCGTCCCGGCCTTCGGCGCCCTGGTCGCCGAGCCGCTGTTCCTGCTGGCCGACTCGGCCATCGTGGGCCATCTCGGCACCTCCCAGCTGGCCGGTGTGGGTGTCGCCTCGGCCGCTCTCGCCACCGCCACCGGCGTCTTCGTCTTCCTCGCCTACGCGACCACCGCGGCGGTCGCCCGCCGGATCGGCGCCGGGGACCGCCGGGCCGCCGTCCAGCAGGGCATCGACGGCATCTGGCTGGCCCTCGCGCTCTCGCTCGTCGTGGTCGCCCTGACCCTGCTGCTGGCGCCCTGGACGGCCGACCTGCTGGGCGCCTCGGCCACCGCCGCGCCCTACGCCGTGACGTACCTGCGGATCAGCGCGCTCGGCATCCCGGCGATGCTGATGGTGATGGCCGCCACCGGGGTGCTGCGCGGCCTCCAGGACACCCGCACGCCGCTGCTGGTGGCGGTCGCGGGGTTCGCCGCCAACCTCGGCCTGAACGCCGGCCTGGTCTACGGCGCCGGGCTCGGGGTGGCCGGCTCGGCCTGGGGCACCGTGCTGGCGCAGACCGGGATGGCCGCCGCCTACCTGTTCGTGGTGGTGCGCGGGGCCCGCCGGGAGCGCGCCTCGCTGCGACCGGACGCGGCGGGCATCCGGGCCTGCGCCCGGGCCGGCGGACCGCTGATGGTCCGCACGCTGAGCCTGCGCGCGATCCTGATGATCGCCACCGCGGTCGCCGCCGGACTCGGTGACGACTCGATCGCGGCCCACCAGATCGCCATGACGGTGTTCCTCTTCATCGCCTTCGCGCTGGACGCCATCGCCATCGCCGGGCAGGCGATCATCGGCCGCCACCTGGGCGCCGAGGACGTCCTCGGGGCGAAGGCCGCGACCCGGCGGATGATCGAGTGGGGCATCGGCTCCGGGGTGGTGCTCGGCCTGCTGGTGGTGGTCGCCCGCCCGCTGTACGTCCCGTTGTTCACCCCCGACCCGGTGGTGCAGGGGCAGCTGAACACCGTCCTGCTGCTGCTCGCGCTCTGCCAGCCGGTCTCCGGCCTGGTCTTCGTGCTGGACGGGGTGCTGATGGGCGCCGGCGACGGCCCCTACCTGGCCTGGGCGATGCTCGCCACGCTGGCGGTCTTCGCCCCGGTGGCCCTCGCGGTGCCGGCCAGCGGCACCGGTCTGGCCGGGCTCTGGTGGGCGATGAACCTGTTCATGCTGGTCCGCGCGGCGTTCCTGGCCCAACGTGCCCGGAGCGGCAAGTGGCTGGTCACCGGCGCGGTGCGGGCCTGAGCCCGCCGGCCGGGGCCCGCGGCACCGGGGCGGCGCCTTGGCAGGCCGGGGCCCGCGGCACCGGGCCGGGAACGACCGAGGGCCGGCCTCCCCTGGAGGGGGAGACCGGCCCTCGGGCCACAGCTACGGAGCTCAGGCAGCGACGACGGCGACGTCGAGGTTGGCCTGGACATCGGCGTGCAGCTTGACCGAGACCTTGTGGGTGCCCACGGTCTTGATCGGCGAGGCGATCGCGACGGCGCGCTTGTCCACGACCGGGCCGCCGGCGGCCTTGATGGCCTCGACGACATCGGCCTGGGTCACCGAACCGAACAGACGGCCGGCCTCGCCCGAACGAACGGCCAGCTTGACCTGGACGCCCTCGAGCTTGCCCTTGACCTCGTTGGCGGCCTCGAGGGTCTGGATCTCGTGGATCTTGCGGGCGCGACGGATCGCGTCGACGTCCTTCTGGCCGCCCTTGGTCCAGCGGATGGCGAAGCCACGCGGGACCAGGAAGTTGCGGGCGTAGCCGTCCTTGACCTCGACGACCTCGCCGGCGGAGCCGAGACCCGGCACCTCGTGCGTGAGGATGATCTTCATTACTTGGTCACCCTCTCTTAGCGCGCGGTGCTGGTGTAGGGCAGCAGCGCCATCTCACGGCTGTTCTTCACGGCCGTGGCGACGTCACGCTGGTGCTGGGTGCAGTTGCCGGTCACCCGGCGGGCACGGATCTTGCCGCGGTCGGAGATGAACTTCCGCAGCAGGTTCGTGTCCTTGTAGTCAACGTAGTTGACCTTGTCCTTGCAGAAGACGCAAACCTTCTTCTTCGGCTTGCGAGCAGGCGGCTTCGCCATTGTGTGCTCCATTTGGGGTTCACGGCCCGGCAGGCGTCTCACGACGCCGGCCGCCGGGCCGCACGAAATCTGTCAGCTCTTAGAACGGGGGCTCTTCCGAGAAGCCGCCACCGGACGGAGCGCCCCAGCTGCCGCCGCCCTGGTTTCCACCAGAGGGAGCGCTGGACGCCCACGGGTCGTCGGACGGGCCGGACTGGCCACCGGAGTTTCCACCCCAGTTGCCGCCCTGCTGGCCGCCACCGCCGCCCCAGTTGCCGCCCTGGCCGCCGCCGCCCTGCTGGCCGCCGCCGAAGCCGCCGCCGCCGGGAGCGCCGGACCGGTTGGCCCGGGTGACCTTCGCGGTCGCCGAACGCAGGCTCGGGCCCACCTCGTCGACCTCGACCTCGAAGACCGTCCGCTTCTCGCCTTCCTTGGTCTCGTAAGACCGCTGGCGCAGTCGGCCCTGCACGATGACGCGCATGCCGCGCTGCAGCGACTCGGCGACGTTCTCCGCCGGCTGCCGCCAGACGTTGCACGTGAGGAAGAGGCTCTCGCCGTCCTTCCACTCGTTCGTCTGGCGGTCGAAGGTGCGGGGAGTGGACGCGATGCGGAACTTCGCGACCGCCGCACCCGACGGGGTGAAGCGCAGCTCGGGGTCGTCGACGAGATTGCCGACGAGGGTGATGACGGTCTCGCCTGCCATGGTGGTGATGACCTCTCCGGAAGAGTTCCGTTCACCGCTGTTTCACGTGAAACAGCGGACGCGAGCTACCCGAGACCCGAAGGCCTCAGAGGTGGCTCAGTGGGTGTCCGGGCGCAGGACCTTGGTCCGCAGAACCGACTCGCTCAGGCCAAGCTGGCGGTCGAGCTCCTTGACGACCTCAGGCGTGGCCTTGAGGTCGATGACCGAGTAGATGCCCTCGGACTGCTTGTTGATCTCGTAAGCCAGACGGCGACGGCCCCAGGTGTCGACCTTCTCCACCTTGCCGCCGCCGTTGCGGACGACAGTGAGGAAGTTCTCGATCAGGGGGGCGACAGCGCGCTCCTCAACCGAGGGGTCGAGGATGACCATCAGCTCGTAGTGACGCATGAGTAACCCACCTCCTTTGGACTCAGCGGCCACGGTCTCTCCGTGGCAGGAGGGTTGTGCAGCGTCGGCACCGGAGTAGTGACGACACCGGCTCACCGTAGCGGCCGGGTCCGACATTCGAGCCCCGTCCACCCGAAAGAGGGCGCAAGGGGGCACAACTACACCAGTGCAGACGGCACAGCCTACCCGCACCCGGACGGCCGAACAAAATGCATAGGGGTTGTGATCCGTGCCCCAATCGCCGCAATCTGGACGGAACGGGTTTCCTGCTCGTTCGTCTCCACGCCAGGAGGTAGGACTCATGGCCCAGACCATGCACCGGTTCCCCGCCCTCACCCTGAACACCGACGGCCACCGGCACCCCCGCGAGAACACCCTGGTCGGCATCACCGCGCTGCTGGGCGTACTGGCCTTCACGACCTCGTTCTTCGACAACCTCCACCTGCTGAGCTCCTGGAGCGGGCTCTTCGGCGTCGCCACCGGCCTCTGGGGACAGTTCGTCTCCGTCACCACGGCCGAGCGCTTCGTCCTGGTGATCAGCCTCACCGCCTCCGCGTTCGGCTTCTACCTGGGCATGGCCCACGGCGGCCTCTGGGGCTAGCGACCCCGCACTCCCGTCCGGGACCCTCCGGAAGGAACCCTCGGCGCCCCCGTCACGTACCTATGCAGTGAGACAGGTAGGTGACGGGGGCGCCGCCACGCCCGCAGCCGCAGGCGCCGGTGCCCCGGACGATAAGGTCAGCCCGAGAACCTGGGGCCCACCGCAGCCCGACCGACGAGGAGCACCGAGCATGAGCCTGCGCCTGAGGACGATCACCCGCGAGGAGCATCTCGCCTTCATCAGGAGCCGCGCCTCTGCCAGCCACATGCAGGTGCCGTCCTGGGGCGACGTGAAGGCGGAGTGGCGTACGGAGTCGATCGGCTGGATCGACGAGTCCAACCAGATCGTCGGCGCCGGCCTGGTGCTCTACCGGCAGCTGCCGAAGGTCAAGCGCTACCTGGCGTACCTGCCCGAGGGCCCGGTGATCGACTGGTTCGACCGCGACCTCGACCGCTGGCTCTCCCCGATGCTGGCGCACCTCAAGTCGCAGGGCGCGTTCTCGGTGAAGATGGGCCCGCCGGTGGTGATCCGCCGCTGGGACGCGCCCACCATCAAGGAGGCCATCGCCGGCAAGCAGGCCAAGCGCCTGCGCGACATCGAGGCCGACTGGTACGAGCCGCGCGCCTTCGAGGTGGCCGACCGGCTCCGCAAGGCCGGCTGGCTGCAGGGCGAGGACGGCGGCGCCGGCTTCGGCGACGTCCAGCCGCGCTACGTCTTCCAGGTGCCGCTGGCCAACCGCTCGCTGGACGACATCCAGAAGGGCTTCAACCAGCTCTGGCGCCGCAACATCAAGAAGGCCGAGAAGAGCGGCGTCGAGGTGGTCCAGGGCGGCTACGACGAGCTGCCGATCTTCCACCAGCTGTACCTGGTGACCGCCGAGCGCGACCGCTTCACCCCGCGCCCGCTGGCGTACTTCCAGCGCATGTGGAAGGCCCTCACCTCGGAGGACCCGAACCGCATGCGGCTGTACATCGCCTACCACGAGGGCGAGCCGCTGGCCGCGACCACGATGCTGGTGGTCGGCGAGCACGTCTGGTACTCCTACGGCGCCTCGGCCAACCACAAGCGCGAGGTCAAGCCGTCCAACGCGATCCAGTGGCGGATGATGCGCGACTCCTACGCGCTCGGCGGCGGTGTGTACGACCTGCGCGGCATCAGCGACACCCTGGACGAGAACGACCACCTGTTCGGCCTGATCCAGTTCAAGGTCGGCACCGGCGGCCAGGCCGCCGAGTACCTCGGTGAGTGGGACTTCCCGCTCAACAAGCTGCTGCACAAGGCGCTCGACCTCTACATGTCGCGCCGCTGAGCCGCTTGCCCGCCGTGCCCAACACCCTCTGGGAGATGACCCGATGACGCTGTCGCTCTACCTCGACACCGAACGCTGGCGCACCCACCAGCGCTCCGTCCTGGCCGAGTTCCCCGGCCTGGTGCCGGTGGCGAAGGGCAACGGCTACGGCCTGGGCAACCACCGGCTCGCCGAGGAGGCGACCCTGCTCGGCACCGGGGTGCTGGCCGTCGGCACCGCCTACGAGGCGGCCGACGCGGCCGACTGGTACGGCGGCGAGCTGCTGGTGCTCACCCCGTACCGGGTCGGCGAGGAGGTGCTGCCGCTGCCGCACGCCCGGGTGATCCGGACGGTGGCGAGCCTGGACGGGCTGCGCGCGCTGCACGGCGCCCGGGTGGTGGTGGAGTGCATGACCACCATGCGCCGGCACGGGGTGAGCGCGGCCGACCTGCCGGCGGTCGCCGCCGAGCTGGACGGCGTCTCCTTCGAGGGCCTGGCGCTGCACCTGCCGATGGACCGGCCGGACGGCTCCGACCCGGTGGACGAGGTGGCCCACTGGGTGGACACCGCCCGGGCGGCCGGGATCCCCGTGCACACCGTGTTCGTCAGCCACCTCGGCGCGGCTGGCATGGAGAAGCTGGCCCAGCGCTACCCGGACACCGTCTTCCGGGCCCGGATCGGCACCCGGCTCTGGCTCGGCGACCACGGTGCGCTGGAGGTCCGGGCGACGGTGCTGGACGTCACCCCGGTCGCGAAGGGCGACCGCTACGGCTACCGCCAGCACCCGGCGCCGACCGACGGCCACCTGCTGGTGGTCGCCGGCGGCACCGCGCACGGCATCGGCCTGGAGGCGCCCAAGTACGTCCAGGGGATGTCCTCCCGGGCCAAGGGCATCGCCCGGGCCGGCCTGGCGACGGTCAACAAGACCAAGTCGCCGTTCAACTGGGCCGGCAAGCAGCTCTGGTTCGCCGAGCCGCCGCACATGCAGGTCTCGCTGCTCCTCCTGGACAACGAGACCAAGCCGCCGGTGGTCGGTGACGAACTCGTCCTCCAGGTCCGGCACACCACCACGCACTTCGACCGCGTGGTGGACCGCTAGAACGTGCCGGGGGTCCCGTCCCGGCCGGACGGGACCCCCACCCCCACCCCGCTACGGCTTGGTGCTCCAGGCCGTCTCCGGGGTGTGCGGCTCGTCGTCGAGCCACTGCTCGGGGCCGGCCGGCGCGAAGCCGGCGTAGCTCGCCTCCTCGCGCAGCTGCCGGGCGGTGCCGACCACGAAGACGTCCGGGGCCTGGTCGAGCACCCCTCCGGACGGGTCGTCCGTGCCGTCCCAGCGCACCGGGTCGCGGTCCGGCAGCAGGATGTCGCGGATCACCATGCCGCACAGGTAGAGCGTGCCGAGCAGGTGCAGCACGATGGCGAAGTGGTACCAGGACTCGCCGATCCCGTGCTGCTTGGGCCCGGTGACGAAGCCCAGGTGGGACCAGATGCCCAGGGTGTAGAGCACCTCGCAGGCCTGCCAGATCAGGAAGTCCCGCCAGCGCGGCCGGGCCAGCACCGCGAGCGGCAGCAGCCAGAGCGCGTACTGCGGCGAGTACACCTTGTTGAACAGGACGAACGCGGCCACCACCAGGAAGGCCAGCTGGGCGAAGCGCGGGCGGCGGGGCGCCGAGAGGGCCAGCCAGCCGATCCCCAGGCAGGACAGCACCATCAGCACCGCGATGAAGGTGTCGAGGTTCTCCAGACCGACGCCCCGGCTCTGCATCAGGATCAGCCAGAAGGAGCCGTAGTCCTCGGTGCGGTGCTTGCTGAAGACGTAGAAGGTCGACCAGCCCTGCCAGTTGGCGATCATGATCGGCAGATTGACCAGCAGCCAGGCACCGACCGCGCCGCCCAGCATCGCCCGGAACTCGCGCCACCGCCCGGCCCGCCAGCAGAGCAGCAGCAGCGGGCCGATCAGCAGCAGGGGGTAGAGCTTGGCGGCGGTGGCCAGCCCGATGAGGACGCCGGCCCAGACCGGCCGCGAGCCGGCCCACCAGGCCATCCCGACGGCGGCCAGCGCGACCGCCAGAAGGTCCCAGTTGATGGTGGCGTTCAGCAGCAGGCAGGGGGCGAGCGCGAACATCAGCGCGTCCCAGGGGCGGCGCCGGTGGGTGCGGGAGAGCGCGACCACGGCGACCACCGCGCAGGCCATCAGCAGGCCCGCGTTGATCGCCCAGAACCACTGCTCCTGCTGCTGGCCGGACCCGCCGCCGGGCGTCAGCCAGGCCGCGATCTGCATGAACAGGCCGGTCAGCACCGGGTACTCGAGGTACTGCAGATCGCCCGAGGTGCCCGGGATGCGGTCCACGTAGGGGTGCAGACCGGCCGCGAAGCCGCGCCCGGAGAACAGGTGCGGGATGTCGCTGTAGCAGGCGTGGATGTACTGCGGCGAACCCGGCTGGAACCAGGCGGCGTCGTAGCAGGGCAGCTTCTGCGCCATGCCCAGCACCGAGACCACGATCACCACGAGCGCCAGGAAGCGCGCCGGGATCCACCAGGAGACGCCCAGCAGCGCGCGCCGGCCGGGCGGTCCGCCGAACACCTCGCTGCCGGCCGCGGCCACCGGGTCCTCGTCCGCCGGGACGACCACGGTGTTGGCGGGCGGCACGGCCTTGGCCGTGGCCGTGGCGACAGCGGTGGCCGTGGCCGTGGCGGGCGCCGCCGGGGCGGGCCCGGAGGCCTCGATGGGCCCGATCTGGCCGACGGATTCGTCACGAGCGCTCGACGTCATGCCGGACATCCTGCCGCACCTGTCCCGGCTGGACGAGGAGGCCCCCGGGCGGGCTCCGGCCCGATCCGGCGATTCATGACCAAACGGCGAAAATGACGGCGCCCACGACGCCGACCGAGCCCGACCGGGCCGGACCGGGCGGAGCGGGAGCCGGCGGGGGGACGACGAAACGGCGGTGGCGGCCCTCCGAAGAGGGCCGCCACCGCCGTTCAGCCGGTTCGCCGTCGTTCAGCGCCGTTCAGCACCGTTCAGCGCCGATCGGCGCCGCGCGTCAGGGTGCCGCGCCCTGCTGGGCCCCGCCCGTCGAACTGGGCGAGGTGGTCGGCCTGGTCGGCTTGGTGCTGCTGGGCGAGGGGGCCGTCGAGCCGGTCGACGCCGACGGCTGCGGAGTACCGCAGAGCCCCGGGATGATGCAGCTGGGCGAGGCCCCGCCGCCACCGCCGCCACCGCCGCCACCGGTCGGCGGCTGGGTCTTGGTCGGCGGCTGCGTCGGCACCGTGCCCGGGCAGTCCACACCGGGGACGCAGGCCGGCCCCTGGGTGGTGGTCGGCTGCGTCGGCTGCTGGGCGCCCGGGTCCGGAGCGGTGGTGGCCATGGTCTCGGTCGCCGAGGGCGAGGTCGAGGGGCTGGCCGTGCTGGGCGCGCCGGAGGAGTCGACCTGGCTGCCGATCGGCTGCGGCGTCGGGAAGTCCATCTTCTTCTCGTTGGCCAGGGCGGCCTTCATGTACCGGGTGAAGATGTCGGTCGGGGTGTCACCACCGTGCACCGAGTCCTTGCCGCCGGTGCCGTTGAGCGACAGCCGCTCGTGCTTGGCCGGGTCCTCGCGCCACATCGCGACGCTGGTGGACAGCTGCGGGGTGTAGCCGACCCACCAGGCCGACTTGTTCTGGTCGGTGGTACCGGTCTTGCCGGCCACCGGGCGGCCCAGCGCGTTGCTCTTGGAGCCGGTACCGTTCTTCGCCACGTTCACCAGCACGTCGGTGACGTTGTCGGCGACTGCGGGCTCCAGGGCCTGCTTGAGCTCGGGCTTGTTGAAGCCGGGCCGCGCCTGCCCCTTCACCTCGACCTTGGTCACCGAGTACGGCTCGGCCTGCTTGCCGCTCGCCGCCAGGGTCGCGTACGCGTCGGCCATCCGGATCGGGCTGACCGTGGAGGTGCCGAGGGCGAAGGTCGGGGTCTTGGGGTCGGCGAAGCTCTCCTTGCGCACGCCCATCGCCTCGGCGATGTTGGCCACGTTCTGCCCGCCGACGTCCTGGTTGAGCTGGACGAACGGCACGTTGTAGGAGTTCTGCATGGCCATCCGCAGCGAGACGTAACCGCGCTTGCCGGCGTCCTCGTTCTTCTGCCGGTACGGCTTGCCGTCGTCGCCGATCACCAGCGAGCCGTCCGGCTTGCGGATCTCGGACAGGTCGTCGGACTGGTAGCGGCTGTCCGCGTTGATCCGCTTGGGCTTGCCCTTGTCGTCGGTCGCGGTCTGCACGCCGACCTGCATCGCGGCGGCCAGCACGAACGGCTTGAAGGTCGAGCCGACCTGGACGCCCTTGGCGTCCGCGTTGTTGTCGAAGTGCTGGTTCTCCACGCCGTCGCCGCCGTATATGGCGACGATCGCGCCGTCACCCGGGCGGACGCTGGCCGCGCCGAACTGGACCCAGTTGTCCTTGTCCGGGCGCTTCTGCACGTTGAGCGTCTCGGCCTTGACGTCGTCCACGGCCTTCTTGAGGGCGTCGACCTTGTCCTTCTCGAAGGTCGTGTAGATCTTGTAGCCGCCCTTGTCGATCGACTGCTGGCTGATCGTCGGGTCCTTGGTCATGATGAACTTGTTGGCGGTGTCGACCAGGTAGCTGATCTCGCCGTTCATGTTGGCCGGCGGCTTGCGCGGGATCGGCGTGGGGAACGCGGTGCACTTGGCCCGCTCCTCCGCCGTGGCGTTCTTGGTGGTGACCATCCGGTCCAGGATCCACTTCCAGCGGTCTTCCGCACGTTCCTGGTTCGCCGGGTTGGTGGGGTCGTACAGCGCGGCGCCCTTGAGCAGACCGGCCAGCATGGCGCTCTGGCAGATGTCGAGGTTCTTGGCGTCGACGCCGTAGTACGCCTGCGCGGCCGCCTGGATGCCGGTGGCGCCGCGGCCGAACCAGCTGATGTTCAGGTAGTCCCGCAGGATGTCGTTCTTCTCCATCTCCTGATTGACCTTCAGGGTGATGAAGAACTCGCGCACCTTGCGGCCGAGCGTCTGGTCCTGGCTCAGGTAGGCGTTCTTGACGTACTGCTGGGTGATCGTCGAGGCGCCCTGGGTCTCGCCGCCGGTCGCCATGTTGTAGACGGCGCGCATCATGCCCATGGGGTCGATGCCGCTGTCGGTGCGGAAGGTCGAGTTCTCCGCGGCGATGACGGCGTTCTGCACGTTGGGGCTGATGTCGGAGAGCGGGACGATCTGCCGGTTGGTCTCGCCCTTGCGGGTCATCTCCGAGCCGTCGGCCCAGTAGTAGATGTTGTTCTGCTCGTTCACCAGGTCGTGGATCTCCGGGACCGTGGTGGTCGCGTACGCGTACCAGACCCCGCCCACGCAGGTCGCGAAGAAGAGCAGGAAGCCGGTGAGCCACTGCTTCCAGGACGGCAGCCAGCGGCGGACGCCCTGCTTGCCGAAGCGCGGGTAGTCGATGAACCGCTTCTTGCCGGGCTTGCCGGGCTTGCCGCCGGCCGCAGCCGCACCCGCCGCCGCACCGCCACCGCGCTTGCCGCCCTTCTGGGCCGCCTTGCGCATCTCGGCACGGCCCATCCGGGGCTGCTGCGCGGTCTCCCGCAGGCCCGCCGGGCGCCTGCGGGCCGGACCGTCCGGGCCTGGCCCGTCCTGTCCGGCTCCGCCCGGGCGGCCGTTGTCACCCGGGGGCTGCCCGCCACCGTCGGCAGACCTCCGCCGTCGTTCGCTCATGTTCCAGCTACTCCTCGCCAGGCGGTCGAGCCTGAAGGCAGGGTTCACGTCCGATGCCCGCAACCGCCCTAACCCCGGAGGTGGTCCTCGTGCACACGCGACAGCGTACGCAGCCGAGAATGACAACTAATCGGGCATCAAGTGCCAATGACCGCAAAACGGCAGCAGATCATTACATGCCCGTTGCCAACCGCACCCGCGCGTCGCCTTGTGATCACATTCACGCGTGCCCCCCTTGCTCCTCCGGGGACCCAGGTTTACTGTTCTCGATATATCGAGCCGATACATCGGAGCGACATACCGCCGGAGACGGCGGACCAGGAAGCGGCCGGAAGGAAGGAGGACGACGGCATTGGGCAGGCGCTCAGGAGTGCTGGAGTTCGCCGTTCTCGGCCTGCTCCACGACGCCCCGATGCACGGGTACGAGCTGCGCAAGCGGCTCAACGTCCTGCTCGGAACGTTGCGCGCGTTCTCCTACGGAACGCTCTATCCGTGTCTGAAGAGCCTGGTGGCCCAGGGTTTCCTCGTGGAGGACAACCCGGACGACGAGTACGTCCCGGCCACCGCGCTCAACGGCAAGCGGTCCAAGATCGTCTACCGGCTCTCCCCCGAGGGCAAGGAGCGCTTCGAGGAACTGCTCGCCGACTCCGGCCCCGACGCGTGGGAGGACGAGCACTTCGGCGTCCACTTCGCGTTCTTCGGCCAGACCGACCGGGCCGTGCGGATGCGCGTCCTGGAGGGGCGCCGCAGCCGGCTGGAGGAGCGCCTCGAACGGATGCGCAACTCGCTCGCCAGGGCCCGCGAGCGGTTCGACGACTACACCGTCGAGCTGCAACGACACGGCCTGGAGTCGGTCGAGCGCGAGGTCCGGTGGCTCAATGAGCTGATCGAGACCGAGCGGGCCAACCGCAGCGGCCGGACCGGACCGAACACCGCAGGACCCGACAAGACTTCGGACGGCCGTGGCCAGGAGGCCGGATCCCCGGATCCGCCCGGGCCACCGTACGACCGCCCGGGGCGCTCCGACCAGGAGCGCTGACACCGCGTCAGCCCTGTGCCGCGCGGCAGGAGTGGGCGCCTCGCGCCCGTCAAGCATTCATCGAAGAAGCAGGACGAGCGCCGCCGAGCACCGGCGGCACTCATGAGATCACAGGGAGCAACCGGAATGGGTTCGGTTCGCGTAGCCATCGTGGGCGTGGGCAACTGCGCCGCGTCGCTGGTGCAGGGTGTCGAGTACTACAAGGACGCCGACCCGGCCGGCAAGGTCCCCGGCCTGATGCACGTCCAGTTCGGTGAGTACCACGTCCGTGACGTGGAGTTCGTCGCCGCCTTCGACGTCGACGCCAAGAAGGTCGGCTTCGACCTGGCCGACGCCATCGGCAGCAGCGAGAACAACACCATCAAGATCTGCGACGTGCCGCCGACCGGTGTCACCGTCCAGCGCGGCCACACCCTCGACGGCCTGGGCAAGTACTACCGGGAGACCATCGAGGAGTCCGACGAGGCCCCGGTCGACGTCGTCCAGATCCTCAAGGACAAGCAGGTCGACGTTCTCGTCTGCTACCTGCCCGTCGGTTCCGAGCACGCGGCCAAGTTCTACGCCCAGTGCGCCATCGACGCCAAGGTCGCCTTCGTGAACGCCCTGCCGGTGTTCATCGCGGGCACCAAGGAGTGGGCGGACAAGTTCACCGAGGCCGGCGTGCCGATCGTCGGTGACGACATCAAGTCCCAGGTCGGCGCCACCATCACGCACCGCGTGATGGCCAAGCTGTTCGAGGACCGCGGTGTCATCCTCGAGCGCACCATGCAGCTGAACGTCGGCGGCAACATGGACTTCAAGAACATGCTCGAGCGCGAGCGCCTGGAGTCCAAGAAGATCTCGAAGACGCAGGCCGTCACCTCGCAGATCCGTGACCGTGAGCTGGGCGCCAAGAACGTCCACATCGGCCCGTCCGACTACGTGGCGTGGCTCGACGACCGCAAGTGGGCCTACGTCCGCCTCGAGGGCCGTGCCTTCGGCGACGTCCCGCTGAACCTCGAGTACAAGCTCGAGGTCTGGGACTCCCCGAACTCGGCCGGTGTCATCATCGACGCCGTGCGCGCCGCGAAGATCGCCAAGGACCGCGGCATCGGCGGCCCGATCCTCTCCGCGTCCTCGTACTTCATGAAGTCCCCGCCGGTCCAGTACTTCGACGACGAGGCCCGCGAGAACGTCGAGAAGTTCATCAAGGGCGAGGTCGAGCGCTGATCTCGGCGACGATCCCGATCGTCGGGCGCCGGGTTCCGGACGCCGGTCGCCGAGTACTGAGCACTGGGCGCTGAGCACGGAACAGCGGGAGTCGAGCACTCCCGGGCGCTGAACGGGTCCACGGTCCGCCGTGGGCCCGTTCACCTTTTCCCGGCGAATGTTTCACGTGAAACACAGGCCGGTTCCATGGCAGTCTGGGCGGGTGGCGATCACGGAGAACGGCAGCACCGACCAGAAAGCGCACCGCGCCACGCTCCTCGGCCTGCTCCGCGGGCGCGACTTCCGCCGGCTGCTGACCGCCCGGGTGCTCTCCCAGCTCTCCGACGGCGTCTTCCAGGTCTCGCTCGCCGCCTACGTGGTCTTCTCCCCGGAGAAGCAGTCCTCCCCCGCCGACATCGCCTCGGTGCTGGCCGTGATGCTGCTGCCGTTCTCCGTGATCGGCCCCTTCGCCGGCGTGCTGCTGGACCGCTGGCGCCGCCGCCAGGTGCTGTTCTACGGCAACCTGGCCCGCTTCGGGCTCGGCCTCGTCACCGGCGCGCTGCTCCTGGTCCAGGCCCCGACCGCGCTGTTCTTCGCCTCCGCGCTGCTGGTCACCGCGCTCAACCGGTTCATCCTGGCCGGCCTGTCCGCCGCGCTGCCCCGGGTCGTGCCGCAGGACCAGCTCGTCACCGCCAACGCGCTCTCCCCCACCCTGGGAACGGTCGCCGCGGCCTCCGGCGGAGGCCTGGGCTTCCTGCTGCACCAGGTGATGACCCCCGGTCCGACGGCCGACGCGGCCTTGGTCTCCGTCGCCGCGGTGCTCTACCTCTCGGCCGCGCTGGCCGCCCGCCGGATGGACCGGGACCTGCTGGGGCCCGAGCACCACCTCGACCGCCCCCCGCTGGGCCGGGCGCTGGTGTCGGCCGCCCGCGACCTGGGCGCGGCCGTCACCCACCTGGTCCGGGACTGCCGGCCCGCGGTGCACGCGCTCGCCGCCGTCACCGCGGCCCGGTTCTGCTACGGCGTGCTGATCGTCGTCGTGGTGATGCTCGCGCGCTACACCTTCAACGATCCGGCGGACAGCGCCGCCGGGCTGGTCACCCTGGGCCAGGCGGTCGGCCTCTCGGCCGCCGGGTTCTTCCTCGCGGCGGTGATCAGTCCGTGGTGCACCCGCCGGCTCGGGCTGGCCGGCTGGATGACGCTCTGCCTGGCCGCGCCGGTGGTCTTCGTGCCCGCGCTCGGCCTGAGCTTCTCCCTGGTGCCGTGCCTGATCGCAGCCCTGCTGCTCGGCGTGGTCACCCAGGGCACCAAGATCTGTGCCGACACCGTCGTCCAGGAGTCGGTCGAGGACGAGTACCGCGGCCGCGTGTTCGCCATCTACGACGTGCTGTTCAACGTCGCCTTCGTGGCCGCCGCCGTGGTGACGGCACTGGTCCTGCCGCTCTCCGGCCGCTCGGTCACCGTGGTCGCGGGCGTCTCCCTGGTGTACGCGCTCGCCGCCGTGCTCTACCTGCGGGCGGCCCGGCGGACCGGGCCGATCCCCGGTGACCAGCAGTCCTGAGACCGCGCGCCCCCTCGAAACCTGCCCCGTCCGGGCGAGTCGCTAAGGTACGTCAGATCTGTCGCAGCGACAGCACTCTGTCTCGGGGGAGAACCTGATGAGCACACCGCCCGGTCCGTACGGACCGCCGCCCCAGTACGGCTATCCGCAGGCACCGGGACCGGGCGTACCGCCGCAGGGCGGTCCGCCGTACGGTGCTCCCCCGCCGCAGTACGGCCCGCCCCAGCCGGCGCCCGCCGGCTACGGCCAGCCACCGGCGTACGGCTACCCGGCCGCGCCGCCGGTCCAGCCCGCGCCCGGGTACGCCCAGCAACCGCCGTACGGGCAGCAGCCCCCGTACGGTCCGCCGCCCGGCGGCCAGCTCCCGTACGGCCAGCAGCCGCCGTACGGGCAGCAGCCGGTCGCGCCGCTGCCCGCCGAGCCGGCGCGGAAGACCGGGGCCAAGGCCAAGCTGAAGATCGCCGTCGCCGTGATCGGCGGCGGCGCACTGATCGTCGGCTACTTCGTCAGCGGGCCGAGCGTCAGCAGCGCCAAGGCCGGCGACTGCGTCAAGGCCAGCGGTTCGCGCGACGTCGACATCGTCAAGTGCACCGACTCCAAGGCGAATTACAAGGTGCTGGCCAAGTTCACCGACAGCACCGACACCACCCGCTGCAAGCAGACCGTCGGGACGACCAGCACGGTCTCGGGCAAGAGCGGACGGCGCTGGAACAAGAAGCGCTACGTGCTCTGCCTCGGCCCGCTGACCACCGGTGTGCCGCCGGTCAAGAAGTCCTGACCCCTTCTCACCGATTTTCACCGAGCAACCTTCCACGGGGGATCCCTTGTCCGTTCCACCTCCCCAGATGCCGTACGGCGCCCCGCCGCCCGCCGACGGCAACCCCTACGCCGCCGGCAACCCGTACGGCGCCCAGCCGCCGGCCCCGCCCGGCTACGGCTACCCGGCCGCGCCGCCGCCGGCCGCACCCGGGTACGGCGTGCCCCCTCAGGCCGCCCCGCCCCAGCCCGCACCGCCCGGCTACGGCTACCCGCAGCAGGCCGGGTACGCCCAGCAGATGCCGCAGGGCGGGCCGGTCTGCCGGTTCTGCGGTGGTTTCCCGGCCGTGGAGACGACCGTCCGCGGGCACCAGGGCATCATCATCATCATGCGGTTCCTGAAGCAGCCGGGGCCGTTCTGCCGCACCTGCGGCACCGCCGTGGTCCGCGACATGTCGGCCCGCACCCTGGTCCAGGGCTGGTGGGGCTACCTGTCCTCGATCATCACGCCGATCACCCTGCTGCGGAACCTGGCCGCCCACAACAAGATCAAGGACCTGCCGCCGCCGGCCCCCGGCACCCACGGCCCGCAGCTCGACCCGGGCGTCCCGCTGACCAAGCGGCCGCACATGCTGATGCTGCTGCTGCCGATCTTCTCGATCACCTCGTTCATCATCCTGGTCACCACGGGGGCCCTGCTCGGTGCCAACCACCGCAGCCCCACGCCGTACCACCCGCTGGTGCTGCCCTCGCCGACCGCGGTGACCATGCCCGCCATGCCCCCCATGCCGTCGTTCTCGCTGCCGCCCATCCCGGGCATCACCACCCCGGGCGCGGCGAAGCCGACCACCCCGGCCGGGGCCTCCTCGGTGCCCAGCGACATCGACCGCGCCAAGGCCGGCGACTGCCTGCGCAACGAGAACGGGACGGGCGCCACCCACGACCCCAACCCGCGGATCACGATGCTGTCCTGCACCGACTCGCGGGCCCAGTACAAGGTGCTCCGCAAGATCCTCGCCACCAGCGACGACAAGGCGTGCGACAACGTGCCGAACTCGGACAGCAGCTACACCCGGGAGTCCCCCACCGCCGCCCTGAGCTACGTCCTCTGCCTCCAGGGGATCAACAGCTGACGGCCCGCGGCAACGCGAGAGGGGTGGCTCCGGAGTCCCGGGCCACCCCTCTCGCGTTGCCGCGCCGTGCTCAGCCCTGCTGGGCCGCCCACCAGGCACGGAGGGCGGCGACCGCCTCCTCGTGCTCCAACGGGCCGTGCTCCAGGCGCAGCTCCAGCATGTGCTTGTACGCCTTGCCGACCTGCGGCCCCGGCTTGAGCTCCAGCAGCTCCATGATCTGGTTGCCGTCCAGCGCGGGGCGGACGGCGTCCAGCTCCTCCTGGGCCTTGAGCTCGGTGATCCGCTCCTCCAGGCCGTCGTAGGTGCGGGAGAGCGCGGCCGCCTTCTTCCGGTTGCGGGTGGTGCAGTCGGAGCGGGTGAGCTTGTGCAGGCGCTCCAGCAGCGGCCCGGCGTCGGTGACGTAGCGGCGCACCGCCGAGTCGGTCCACTCGCCGCCGCCGTAGCCGTGGAAGCGCAGGTGCAGCTCGACCAGGCGCGAGACGTCCTCGGTGAGCTCCTTGGAGTACTTGAGCTCGCGCATCCGCTTGCGGGTCATCTTGGCGCCGACCACCTCGTGGTGGTGGAAGGAGACCCGGCCGTCGGACTCGAAGCGCCGGGTCCGCGGCTTGCCGATGTCGTGCAGCAGCGCGGCGAGGCGCAGCGTGAGGTCGGGACCGTCCTGCTCCAGGTCGATCGCCTGCTCCAGGACGGTCAGCGAGTGCTCGTAGACGTCCTTGTGCCGGTGGTGCTCGTCCCGCTCCAGCTTCAGCGCCGGCAGCTCGGGCAGCACGTGGTCGGCCAGACCGGTGTCGACGAGCAGCCGCAGGCCCTTGACCGGGTGGGCGGCGACCAGCAGCTTGTTGAGCTCGGCCTGGACCCGCTCGGCGGAGACGATGGTGATCCGCTCGGCCATCGCGGTCATCGCGGCGACGACCTCGGGGGCCGGCTCGAAGTCCAGCTGGGCGGCGAAGCGGGCGGCCCGCATCATCCGCAGCGGGTCGTCGGAGAAGGACTCCTCCGGGGTGGCGGGGGTGCGCAGCACCCGGGCCTCCAGGTCGTCCAGGCCGCGGTGCGGGTCGACGAAGCCGCGGCCGGGCAGGTCGACGGCCATCGCGTTGACGGTGAAGTCACGGCGGACGAGGTCCTGCTCGATGGTGTCGCCGTAGGTGACCTCGGGCTTGCGCGAGGTGCGGTCGTACGCCTCGGAGCGGTAGGTGGTGATCTCGATCAGGAAGGAGCCCTGCGGGGTGTCCTTGCGGGCGCCCACCGTGCCGAAGGCGATGCCGACGTCCCAGACGGCGTCCGCCCAGCCCTTGACCAGCTTCAGGACCTCGTGCGGGCGGGCGTCGGTGGTGAAGTCCAGGTCGTTGCCGAGGCGGCCCAGCAGCGCGTCCCGGACCGAGCCGCCGACCAGCGCGAGCCGGTGCCCGGCGGCCTGGAAGCGGCGGGCGATCTCGTCGGCGACCGGGGACACCCGGAGCAGTTCCTGCAGCCCCAGGGTCTGCGCCTCGCTCAGGCCTGGGACGGCCTGGGTGGCGATGCTGGAATGATGGGCGCCGGACTCGTGGGCGGTGGGCTCATTGGCAGTGGACACGGCTCACAAGGGTACGTGGCTCAGCGGCCCCGTCGCCCGCGCGTTTTCCGGTGCTCACCCCAAGGCCCGCAACACTGCACCGCCCGCTGCATCGTTACCATGCCGGGTGGAGCGAGTCTCGGGCACCGGCGAGGAGCTGCGGTGCCGCGTGCCGGCACGGCCGACCTGACCATCGGGCGGACGCGTTCCTCACCACTGATCCACGGCCGGTCCTTCCGGCCGGCGGGGCATCCGCAGCAGCACAGCATCAAGCAGCGAGCAATCGAGAACGGCGAGGGCGAAGCGCGTGGGCGAGCCGGCACGGCACTCGGGCCTGGAGGCGGACGGACACCCTGGGCGGGCCGCCGAACGCACCGGAAGTGCCGCCGACGGGCGAGGTCCGGGGCGCCGTGCGGCGCGCACCGTCCGGCGGTTCGCGGCCGCGCTCGGCGCCGTGCTGGCGCTGGTGCCGGCCGTCCCGGCCGGTGCGCAGCCCGCGGGGGGCGCCCGCCCGGCGGCGGAGACGGCGGTCTCCGCCGAGTTCCCGGTGGTGATGACCATCGAGACGGTGAACAAGCCGGTGGCCGTCCCCAACGGCACCGTGACGATCACCGGACACGTCACCAACGCCGGCAAGTCGGTGCTGAAGTCGGCCCACGCCGCGGTGCGCAAGCCCTGGTCGGGCAAGCCGCTGACCACCCGCAGCGACCTGGCGGAGGTCTCCTCCCGGGGCAACCCGCTCGGCCGCGACGGCGTCGACCTGGACAGCCCGCAGTACGCGCTGAACGAGCTGGGCCCGGGCCAGAGCCAGCCGTACACGCTGAGCGTCGCCGTGAGCGACCTCCAGCTGTCCGGCGAGGGCGTGTACGAGCTGGCCGTGGACGCCTGGGGGTCGACCGCCGACAACCAGCGCGACCGCCCGCTGGGCATCGCCCGCACCTTCCTGCCCTACGACCCGGGCTCGACCGGTGCGCAGCCCTCCAAGCTCACCACCCTCTGGCCGCTGGTCCACGCCCCGGTGCTGGCCGCGCAGACCATGTCCGACAACGACCAGACCGTCTCGGTGCTGCGCGACGACAGCCTGGCGGCGGAGTTCGCACCGGGCGGCCGGCTGTACGAGCTGGTCGAGACCGGCTCGGCGCTGCCGGGCCTGACCTGGGTGGTCGACCCGGACCTGCTGGACACCGCGTTCGCCATGACCAGGCCGTACCGGGTGCAGAAGCCCGGCACCGAGAAGAAGGCGGCGAAGGAGGACAACACCGTCGCCGGCACCGGCTCGGCGGCCGCCTCGGCCTGGCTGGAGAAGCTGCGGGCCGCCGTGGCGAAGCCGGGCAGCCAGGTGGTGGCGCTGCCGTACGCCGACCCGGACATCGCCTCGATCGCGCACAACGCCGCCGAGCTCCCGGGCGTGGACGCCGCCCTCGGCAAGGCGGCCACCGCGGGCCGGCTGACCGTCGAGGGCCGGCTCTCGGTGGACACCCGCTCGGACGTGGCCTGGCCCTACCAGGGCTACCTGGACCAGCAGATCGCTGCCATGGCCCAGCGCACCGGCAGCTCCCTGGTGCTGGTGAACGGCGCGAGCCTGCCGGAGCCGGACGCCCTGAAGTACACCCCGACCGCCGTCCGCCCGATCGGCAACGGGCAGAACGCGGTGGTGGCCGACGAGGCCGTCTCCGCCCTGTTCGAGAAGGACCTGAAGACGCCGCAGGAGCAGACCCTGGCGGTGCAGCAGTTCCTCGCCGAGACCTTCGTGATCTCCCGGCAGGAGCCGCAGAACCCGCGCGGCCTGCTGGTGATGCCGCCGCGCGACCTGACCGCCGACACCGCCAGGGCGCTCGCCACGGCCGTGCAGGCGGCGCAGGCCGGCAAGTGGGTGGAGCCGGTCAAGCTGGACGTGCTCGCCCAGGGCCCGGCCGATCCGAAGGCCAACGCCGCCGTCCCGGCGGCCACCGACTACCCGTCGCAGGCGCGGGCCTCGGAGCTGCCGTCCTCGGCGCTGACCGACACCGTCAAGATCCAGAGCGATCTGGACATCCTGATGCGCGTGCTCACCCTGCCGCAGCGGGTGCGCGGCCCGTTCAGTGCCGCGATGGTCCGCTCGATGTCGACCGAGTGGCGGGCGCAGGCCCCGCAGGGCTCCGTCTACCGGGACGGCGTGGCGGGCTACCTCGCCGAGCTGACCAAGGCGGTGTACGTGCCGAAGAAGAACGTCATCACCTTCGCCGGCGACACCGGGGTGCTCCAGGTCAGCGTCCGCAACGACCTCACCCAGCCGGTCACCAACCTCAAGCTGGTGCTGCTCCCGAGCCAGGCCAACCGGCTCAAGATCCGGCCCGCCGAGGAGCTGGTGCTGCCCGCCTCGCAGAGCGTCACCCTGCGGTTCCCGGCCGAGGCGCAGAACAACGGGCCGGTGAGCGTGACCGCCCAGCTCTGGACCACCGGGCCGAACCCGCAGAAGTACGGGGAGCCGCAGGTCTTCCGGGTGGAGGTCACCTCGGTGACCAACGGCGTGCTCTACGTCTTCGCCGGCGGTCTGGTGCTGCTCCTGCTGGCGGCGCTGCGCTTCTTCCGCCAGCGCAAGCGCCGGGTGGGGGACGACGGCGACGAGCCGCTGGGTGACGAGCCCCTCGGCGACGAGCCGCTCGACGACGCTCCGGCGGCCGGCGACGGGGCCGCCCCGACCGAGGAGGCGGCCGACCGGGCGGAGCCCGGAACGGCCGACGGGGACGGCCCGCAGGGGCCGGAACGTGGAGGAGCCGCGCAGACACCGCGCGGCAGCGTCGCAGATGGCCGGGATCGGGCCACCAGTGATGAGAAGGTTGGTCCTTGACACCGCCGATACCCGCCCGTCTCCGGGGCGGCCTCCCCCACGACAGCGAAGAGGTGACATGACCGGGCGCAGCGAGGAGCGGCCGCCGGGCCGCGGTGAGGGCCGGCCGGGCGCCGAGTCGCCGTCCGGCGACTGGTACGTGGCCGACACCTACGCCCAGGACCCGTACGCGGCCGACGCGTACCAGGGGCACCAGGACGGCCAGGACCCGTACGGCCTGCGGGCCGCCCGGCCGGCCGAGCCGCAGCCGCCGGTCGCCGCGTACGACGTACCGCCGCAGCTGCCGCCGCAGAACGGCGGCTACCCCATGCCGGTCCCCCCGGCGACGTTCGCGCCGCCCGTTCCGCCGGTGCAGCCCGGCTGGGACACCCCGGTGCAGGCGCAGCAGGCCGCGGCCCACCAGGGCACGGCGCAGCCGCAGCCGGCGGCAGCGGCCTGGCCGGAGGGCACGCCCGGCTGGGAGCAGCCGGCTCCGGTCGGCGGCCCGTGGGCCGGCCAGGAACAGCAGCAGCACCAGCAGCAGTGGCTGCCCGGCCCGGCGCACTCGGCCTGGGACTCCGAGAGCACCGAGTACGTGGGCGTGGACGACCTGTTCGGCGGCCGGTCCGCCGAGGGCGCGGCCCGCCCGCCGGCCCAGCAGCCCCCGACTCAGCAGCCCCCGGTCCAGCAGCCGGCGGCCCGGTCGGCGACGGCCCAGCCGCCCGTCGGCCCCGCGCCGTTCCCGTCGTCCGCGCCGTTCCCCCCGGCCGGCGCGTACCACGGGAACCCCGGCCACCCCGGCCCGCACGGCCACCGGAACGGGCCGGACGGGCAGCACCCGTTCGTGCCGCCGATCGAGTTCGACCCGCCGCTCTCCGAGGAGGAGGCCACCATGCAGGTGGCGGCGGTCCAGATCCCGCCCGCGGTGGAGCCGCGGGACGAGCTGGCCGCCGAGCCGCACGCCCCCGAGGCGCCCGCCGCCGGCGGCGGCAAGGTGTCGAGCCTGCTGAACTCCAGCGCGATCATGGCGGCCGGCACGCTCGTCTCCCGCGGCACCGGCTTCCTGCGCACCATGGTGATCGCCGCCGCGATCGGCCTCGGCGTGATGGGCGACTCGTACAACGCGGCGAACACCCTGCCCACCCTGCTCTACATCCTGATCGGCGGCGGCGCCCTGAACGCCGTCTTCGTGCCGCAGCTGGTCCGCAGCATGAAGAACGACGCCGACGGCGGCACCGCGTACGCCAACCGGCTGCTCACCCTGGTGATGGTCGGCCTGGCGGGCGTGACCTTCGTGGCCGTGCTCGCGGCGCCGCTGCTGGTCCAGCTGATCGCGCACCCCCTGATGAGGAACAGCGCCAGCGCCGACACCACGGTGGCCCTGGCCCGGTACTGCCTGCCGACCATCTTCTTCATGGGCATCCACGTGGTGATGGGCCAGATCCTCAACGCCCGCGGCCGGTTCGGCGCGATGATGTGGACCCCGGTCCTCAACAACATCGTGGTGATCTTCACCTTCTCCGCGTACCTCTGGGTGTTCGGCGGCTTCGGCGGCACCGAGGTCACCCCGGAGACGATCTCTCCCGAGGGCGTCCGGCTGCTCGGCATCGGCACCCTGATCGGTCTCACCGTCCAGGCGCTCGCGATGATCCCGTACCTGCGGGCGGCCGGCTTCCACTACCGGCCGCGCTTCGACTGGCGCGGCCACGGCCTCGGCAAGGCCGCCCGGCTCGCCAAGTGGACGTTCTTCTTCGTGCTGGCCAACCAGGCCGGCTACCTGGTCATCACCCAGCTCGCCACCGCGGCCGGCACCGCCGCCGAGAAGGGCGGTCACAACGGCGTCGGCCTCACGGCCTTCTCCAACGCCCTGCTGATCTGGCAGCTCCCGCAGGCCGTGATCGTCGTCTCGATCATGAGCGCGGTGCTCCCCCGGCTCTCCCGGGCCGCCGCCGACGAGGACGCCGGCGCCGTGCGCGACGACCTCTCGCACGGGCTGCGCAGCACCGCGGTGGCGGTCGTCCCGGCCGCGTTCCTGTTCCTCTCGCTCGGTCCGGCGATCGGCCGCTCGATCTACGCGGTGGGCGGCAACGACGTCGACCTGGCCAGCGCCACCAACGTGGGCCTGATGCTCTCCGCCTTCGCCCTGGGCCTGATCCCGTACTCGGCCCAGTACGTGATGCTGCGCGGGTTCTACGCCTACGAGGACACCCGGACGCCGTTCTCCAACACCGTCTGGGTGGCGGTCTGCCAGGCCGCGTTCTCGCTGGCCTGCTGGGCCGTCCTGCCCTCCGAGTGGGTCGTGACCGGCATGGCGTTCGGGTACGGTCTCGCCTACGCCGTCGGAGTGACGGTGGCGGTGCCCAAGCTGAAGAAGAAGATCGGCGGCCTGGACACCAAGCGGATCGGCAAGACCTACACTCGCCTGATCACCGCCTCGGTCCCGGCCGCGCTGGTCGGCGTGGGCGTCAGCCTGGCGGTCCAGCAGGTGCTCGGCGGCTGGCTGGGCAGTGTGCTCACCATCGTCGTGGCCGGCGGCCTCCAGCTCGCGGTCTTCGTGCTGATCGCGAAGAAGCTGCGGATCGAGGAGCTGAACGCCATGCTGGGCATGGTCCGCGGCCGACTGGGCCGCTGACCCGCCGTACCAACCGGTCCGTCCGGTCGACGCCCTGACCGGACGTCAACCGGACGACCGGGGTTCTCCGCCCCCACGGGCGGGTGCTGGGCCGCCGTCGGCGTCCGGGATCGCCCGGGCCCGAGCCGGCGGCCCAGTGTCGGATCTGCACCACATCTCTCCACCCGCGCGCAACCGCGAAGGCCTTTCAGCGGTCGTACCCGGTGGAGAAGAGTGGGCACAATTGTCCTGGAGCACGGGGCCTCGGCCCGAGCGCTCCAGCGACTCTCTCAGGCCGGGGCGACACAAGGGGAGGCAGGACCACGGTGGCTGATGGCACCAAGGCGGTCGTCGACACGTCAGCAGCTGACGGGGCGGCGGACGAGGCCGCACTGGCCGCGGCGATCGACGAGCTCGCCGGCGAGACGGCCCCGCCCACCACGTCCGGCGAGGACGCCGACGACGCCGACGGGGACCCACCGAAGGCCTCCTCCCCCACCACCGAGGAGACCTCGGAGATCACCGCACCCCTGTCCGCCGACGAGATCCGCGCCGAGCTCTCCGCCGGCGAGGCCAAGCGCAAGCCGGGCACCGCCTCCTCCGGCCGCCCCGCCGGGCGTCCCCCGCAGGACCCGCAGCCCACCCACGACCCCCGCGACACCGCCACCCTGCCGCGCACCCTGCCCGCCCCGCTGCGGCACAGCGGCGACATGATCGGCCACCGGTACCGGCTGGAGGAGTGCATCTCCCACACCGAGACCTTCAGCAGCTGGCGGGCGGTCGACGAGAAGCTGCGCCGGGCCGTCGGCGTCCACCTGATGGCCTCCGGCCACCAGCGGGCCCGGGCCGTGCTGGCCGCCGCCAAGTCCGCCGCGCTGCTCGGCGACCCGCGCTTCGTCCAGGTCCTGGACGCCGTCCAGGAGGGCGAGCTGGTCTACGTCGTGCGGGAGTGGCTGCCGCACGCCTCCGACCTCGCCAAGCTGCTCGCCACCGGCCCGATGGAGCCGCACGAGGCGTACCAGATGGTCCGCCAGGTCACCGACGCCGTCGCCACCGCCCACCGGCGCGGCCAGGCCCATCTGCGGCTCACCCCGCGCTGCGTGCTGCGCACCGACAGCGGCCAGTACCGGATCAACGGCATCGCCGTCGACGCCGCCCTGCGCGGCCTGCCCGACGAGGACGCCGAGCGCACCGACACCCGCGCCATCGGCGCGCTGCTGTTCGCCGCGCTCACCCACCGCTGGCCGTTCCCGGAGGACCGCTACGACCTCCAGGGCCTGCCCAAGAACCTCCGCGACGTACCGCCGGACCAGGTCCGCGCCGGGGTCCACAAGGGGCTGTCCGAGCTGGCCGCCCGAGCCCTGTTCGACCACCCGCCGCACCACGCCGAGCCGATCTCCACCCCCGAGCAACTGGCCAAGGCGATCGCGCTGATGCCGCGGATCCGCCAGCCCGAGCCGGAACTGCCCGCCTTCACCCCGCCGCCCCGGCACACCACCCACGCCCTGCCCACCGCGCCCAACCCGACGCGGGTGGTGGCCGCCCCCGGCACCGGGCCGGTGCCCGCCCCGGCCCGCCCCGGACCGGTCCGGCGCAGCCGGCGCCGACTGCGCCGGGTGATCAAGGTGACGGCCTGGACGGTCGCCCTCAGCGCGATCGGCGTCGCCTCCTGGCAGCTGGTGGACAACCTGCGCAACTCCGGGAACTCCGTCGTCACCGCCGGCCCCTCGCCCTCCGGGACGTCGCCGACCGCGCACGCCGCCACCCACACCCCGGTGCCGATCCCGGTCAAGGACGCCCAGGCGTTCAGCCCGGCGGGCGATTCCAAGTACACGGTCGGCAAGGCCATCGACGGCGACCCGGGTACGAACTGGGTCACCTCCTGGTACAACGACCCCCTCGGCCCGACCAAGCCCGCCCTCAGGGACGGCGTCGGCCTGCTGCTCGACCTCGGCTCGGCGCAGGCCGTCAGCTCGGTCAACGTGCAGTTCGTCGGCTCGACCACGGCGGAGCTGCGGATCCCCGGCCCGCAGGCCGCCGGCGACCCGGCCAAGGCCCAGCCGGGCGACTTCACGGTGGCGGCCGGCAAGCAGAGCGGCACCGCGCTCGACTACGCCCTGGAGAGCCCGGTCACCACGCGTTACCTCTTGCTCTGGATGACCAGCCTGCCGAAGGATACGGACGGAAAGTTCCGCGCCTACGTCGCCGAGGTCAAGGTCTCCGGCTGACCGGAGGCCGGGCGACGGCCGGCAGCTGCGCCGCGTCCGGCGCGACCGGGGCGGGGTGGCGGAGACGAACGGGCAAGGGGTGGCAGTGACGGACGGGGCGGACCGGACGGACGACGACGCGGCGCTGCTCGCCCGGCACGTCGCCGGCGACCGCGACGCCTTCGGCCTGCTGGTCGACCGCCACCGCGACCGGCTCTGGGCGGTCGCCCTGCGCACCCTGGGCGACCGCGAGGAGGCCGCCGACGCCCTCCAGGACGCCCTGGTCTCCGCCTTCCGGGCCGCCCACACCTTCCAGGGCCGCTCGGCCGTCACCACCTGGCTGCACCGGATCGTCGTCAACGCCTGCCTGGACCGCGCCCGGCGCACCGCCTCCCGGCGCACCAAGCCGCTCGACGACGACCCGCAGCGCCTCGACGCCCTGGTCGGCTCCGCCGAGCCGGCCGACTCCCCGGTGGTCCGCGCCGAGCTGCACCGGGAGCTGGCGGCGGCGCTCGACGAGCTGGCGCCCGAACAGCGGGCCGCGCTGGTCCTGGTCGACATGCAGGGCTACCCGGTCGCCGAGGCGGCCGAACTGCTGGGCGTACCGGTCGGGACGGTGAAGAGCCGCTGCGCCCGCGGCCGGGCCCGCCTCCTGCCCCTGGTGCGGCATCTGCGCGAGGGCGGCGCCACCGCCGATGTTTCACGTGAAACAGGCCGGCCCGCGCCGGCTCCGACCGCCCGGGCCGGCCGGGCGGCGCCACCGGGGAACCCGCCCGGCGGCAGAACCGTCACAGGGACAGGCCCGGACACCGGCCGACCGATTCTGGAAGGAGACGCGAGCACGCGATGACGGCCCCCCTCTCCTCTCCCGACCCCGTCGGAGCACACCCCTCGGTCGACGAGCTCGCCGACCTCGCCGAGGAGCTGGTCGAGCCCGCCGCCGCCGAGGCGCTGCGGCGGCACCTGGACGGCTGCGCCGACTGCCGCGAGACCGCCGAGGCGCTCGCCGGGATCGGCACGCTGCTCGGCGAGGCGCCGGCCCCGGCCATGCCCGCCGACGTCGCCGCACGGCTGCACGCGGCCCTGGCGGCGGCCGCCGCCGAGGCCGACGCGACCGACCGGGCGGCCGCGGCCCCGCAGGGCCCCCACAGGGGCGCCGCGGCCCCCGGACCGTCCCGGAGCCCCGCCGGCGCGACGCACTCCGCCACAGCCCCCCTCGGGCCGCCCGGACGGCCCACCGCGACCGCCTCCTCCCCCGCCGGTCCGGGCCGCCCCCGCCCGCGCCGCCGGCGGGGCGCCGTCCTGCTCGGCGCCGCGGCCGCGCTGCTCGCGGTCGGCCTCGGCAGCGCGCTGCTGCTGCGCCCGGCCGACCGGGGCGCGGCGGACACCTCGGCGCGGGCCGGCGCCCCGGCCGCTGCCGCGGCCACCTCGGGCGGCGCCACCGCGGGCCCCAAGGCAGAGCTCTCGGCCGGGGGCACCGTCTACCAGGACGACCGGCTCGCGGCCCAGGTGCAGCACCTGCTCACCCGCGACGGCGCGACCACCGACGGCTCCGCCAGGCCCTTCTCGCCGTCCGCCGCGCCACCCGCCGTCGGCCCCGCCAAGCCGTCCGGGTCGTCCGCCGCGCCGCCCGCCGAGGGCGAGCAGGGGCTCACCGGCGGTGGGGGTGCCCCGTCCTGCCCGGCACTCGCCGACGGCCCGCTGCTGGCCACCGATCGCGGCAGCTACGCCGGCTCCCCGGCCGAGCTCCTGGTGTACGCGGTGCCGGGCCGGACGGATCAGCTCGACGTCTACCTGCGCTCGCCGGACTGCGGACCGGTCCTGCTCCACCGCACCGTCGCGGCCCACTGACCGGCGACCCGTCACCTGCGACCCGCGACCCGCCGCGTGCGGGGCACCGGTCGGCGAACCGTCGGGCGCCGGCCGTTCCGCCGGTCCGCCCGTCGCGCGCGTACCGTTCCCGTGCGATCCACGCCCGGTGCGGCCCGACGCTCCCACAGTGCGGGCGCCTGGTGCCGATCGGCCTGGGAATGCGAGAGACTGGTCAGTCGTTGTCCCGGGCGGCGGAGCAGGACCGCCCTCCCCGCCCTAGCGCGGGTCGCGATGCGAACCAGGAGATGCAGTGAGCGACGTCCGTAACGTGATCATCATCGGTTCCGGCCCGGCCGGCTACACGGCTGCGCTCTACACCGCCCGTGCCGCCCTCAAGCCCCTCGTCTTCGAGGGCGCCGTCACCGCCGGTGGCGCGCTGATGAACACCACCGAGGTCGAGAACTTCCCCGGCTTCCGGGACGGCATCATGGGCCCCGAGCTGATGGACAACATGCGGGCGCAGGCCGAGCGGTTCGGCGCCGAGCTGATCCCGGACGACATCGTCGCCGTCGACCTCACCGGCGACATCAAGACCGTGACGGACTCCGAGGGCAACGTCCACCGGGCCCGTTCCGTGATCGTCACCACCGGCTCGCAGCACCGCAAGCTGAACCTGCCGAACGAGGACAAGCTCTCCGGGCGCGGCGTCTCGTGGTGCGCCACCTGTGACGGCTTCTTCTTCCGCGACCAGGACATCGCCGTGGTCGGCGGCGGCGACACCGCCCTGGAGGAGGCCACCTTCCTCTCCCGCTTCGCCCGCAGCGTCACGATCATCCACCGCCGGGACTCCCTGCGCGCCTCCAAGGCGATGCAGGAGCGCGCCTTCGCCGACGAGAAGATCCGCTTCGAGTGGGACAGCGCCGTCGAGGCGATCCACGGGGACCCGAAGCTGAGCGGCGTCACCCTGCGGGACACCACCACCGGCGAGACCCGCGAGCTGCCCGTCACCGGCCTGTTCATCGCCATCGGCCACGACCCGCGCACCGAGCTCTTCAAGGGCCAGCTGGAGCTGGACGCCGAGGGCTACCTGAAGGTCGACGCCCCCTCGACCCGGACCAACATCCCGGGCGTCTTCGGCGCCGGCGACGTCGTCGACCACACCTACCGCCAGGCCATCACCGCCTCCGGCACCGGCTGCTCCGCCGCGCTGGACGCCGAGCGCTACCTGGCCTCGCTGGCCGACCTGGAGGCCCAGGCCGCCACCGTGGCGGTCTGAGCCCCACCCCGACGGACCCCCGGTGGGGGTGTTTCACGTGAAACACCCCCACCACCGGCCGGGCAGAAACAGAACGGGCCCGCCCGTTGTTCTCCTGGCAGCACCCCCTCCGTTCCACCCCTAGGAGTTCCCGTGGCCGGCGCCACCACCACCGTCACCGATGCGACGTTCCAGGCCGACGTCCTGGACAGCGACAAGCCCGTGCTGGTCGACTTCTGGGCCACCTGGTGCGGCCCGTGCCGCCAGGTCGCCCCGATCCTGGACGAGATCGCGGCCGAGCACTCCGACAAGCTGACCATCGCCAAGCTGGACGTCGATGCGAACCAGCAGACCGCTGCCCAGTACAACGTCATCTCGATCCCGACGCTGATCGTCTACAAGGGCGGCGAGCCGGTGAAGTCGATCACCGGCGCCCGTCCGAAGGCCGCGCTGCTGCGCGAGCTGGCCGACTTCATCTAGGCCCCGGCGCGGCAGCCGGGCTCCGGTCCGGCCGGCCACCACGAACGGCGGCGCTCCCCACCCGGGGGGCGCCGCCGTCGTCGTTCCCGCTCCTCCTCGGCGGACCGGTTCAGAACGGCCGCAGCGCCGGCTCCTTCCGGGCTCCGCCCAGCAGCCGCTCCAGCGCACCCTCCACATCGCCGCGCCAGGAGAGCGTGGTCCGGGCCTCCAGCCGCAGCCGCGGGTAGCGGTGGTGCGGCCGGACCGTCTTGAAGCCGACCGCCAGCAGATGATCGGCCGGGAGGACGCAGCTCGGCGGCGTCCTGCCGATCGCACCGAAGGCCTCGATCGCCCGGACCCCGCGCCCCACCAGGTCCTTGGCCACCGTCTGCACCAGCACCCGGCCGATCCCCTGCCGCTGGTACCCCGGGAGGACGCGGCTGATCATCAACTGGACGGCGTCCGGCGAGACCGGACTGGTCGGGAAGGACTGCGACCTCGGCACGTACGCCGGCGGGGCGTAGAGCACGAAGCCGGCCGGGTTGTCGTCCACGTAGACGACCCGGCCGCAGGAGCCCCACTCCAGCAGCACGGCGGAGATCCACCCCTCCTTCTCCAGCTCCGGCTTCCCGGACTCGACCGCCGCCCGACCGGTGACCGGGTCCAGCTCCCAGAACACACAGGAGCGGCAGGTCGTCGGCAGGTCCTCGAGGTTGTCCAGCGTCAGCGGAACGATCCGGCGTCCCATGCCCCGCACCTCCTCGTCCACTCCACAGTCGAGCATTCCCCCCGAACGCCGATGGGTGCATGTTTCACGTGAAACAGCCGCTCACGTGGAACATGCACCCGTCGAGATCCGTCGTCGGCCCCGGCTCAGCCCTGCGACAGCCGCAGCCCGTCCTCGCCCGGTGCCAGGCTGTCGAGGATCCGGTTCAGGTCCTCCACCGAGCCGAACTCCAGGACGACCTTGCCCTTGCCCAGCTTGCCACCGCGCTGCGAGACCTCGACCTTGACCCGGGTGTCGAAGCGGTCCGACAGCCGGCTCGCCAGGTCGTTGAAGGCCGGCGAGAGCAGCTTGCCCGCCTTCGGCCCGGTCGGGCGCTGCGGCTTCTCCTCGGGGCCCATCAGCGAGACGATCTCCTCGGTGGTCCGCACCGAGAGGCCCTCCGCGATGATCCGCTTGGCCAACTGCTCCTGGCGCTCGCCGTCCGGCACCCCGAGCAGGGCCCGGGCGTGGCCGGCCGTCAGCGTCCCGGCCGCCACCCTGCGCTGGACCCCGGGCGAGAGCTTCAGCAGCCGCAGGGTGTTGGAGACGTGCGAGCGCGAGCGGCCGATCCGGTCCGCCAGCTCGTCGTGGGTGCAGGAGAAGTCCCGCAGCAGCTGGTCGTAGGCGGCCGCCTCCTCCAGCGCGTTCAGCTCCGCCCGGTGCAGGTTCTCCAGGAGGGCGTCCAGGAGCAGCTTGTCGTCCTCGGTGGCCCGGATGATCGCCGGGATCTGCTCCAGCCCCGCCTCCCGGGAGGCCCGCCAGCGCCGCTCGCCCATGATGAGCTCGAAGCGCTCGGGCGCGACCTGGCGCACCACCACCGGCTGGAGCAGGCCCACCTCCTTGATCGAGGCGATCAGCTCGGCCAGCTTGTCCTCGTCGAAGACCTCGCGCGGCTGGCGCGGGTTCGGCGTGATCGAGTCCAGCGGCAGCTCCGCGAAGCGGGCGCCTTCCACCTGGGCGAGGGCCGGTCCGGCGGCCTCGGCCCGGTCCCGCTCGGCCAGCTCCCGCAGGCTCTCGGCGGCGGCCTTCGCCGCCACCGTGCCGCGACCGGTCGGCAGCACCGGCACCGCGGCCGGCGACACCGTCCCGGGGGACACCGGCGCGGGCGCGGGCGGGGCCGCCGCGGGCTGTGCCGCCGCCCCACCGGCCGCCGGCGTGGCAGCCGGGATCAGCGCCCCGAGCCCTCGTCCCAGACCCCTGCGACCACTCACCGATTGCCCTCCGTCGTACCGTGCTGTGCCATCGGGGCGCTCTGCCCCGGCTCGCTGCCCTGCTGCTGACCGGCGCGCTGCTGGCCGACCAACGACCCGCCGCCGATGCCCGGTGCCCGCATCGCCAGCTCCCGGGCGGCCTCCAGGTAGGAGAGCGCACCGGTCGAGCCCGGGTCGTAGGTGAGCACCGTCTGACCGTAGCTGGGCGCCTCCGAGATCCGGACCGAGCGCGGGATCGCGGTGTGCAGCACCTCCTGCTGGAAGTGCGTCCGGACCTCCTCGGCCACCTGGGCGGCCAGCCTGGTCCGGGCGTCGTACATGGTGAGCAGGATGGTGGAGACGTGCAGCGTGGGGTTGAGGTGCGCCCGGACCAGCTCGACGTTGCGCAGCAGCTGGCCGAGGCCCTCCAGCGCGTAGTACTCGCACTGGATCGGGATCAGCACCTCCTGGCCGGCGACCAGCGCGTTGACCGTCAGCAGGCCGAGCGAGGGCGGGCAGTCGATCAGGATGTAGTCCAGCGGCTGCTCGTAGGCGGCGATGGCGCGCTGCAGCCGGCTCTCGCGGGCGACCAGCGAGACCAGTTCGATCTCCGCGCCGGCCAGGTCGATGGTGGCGGGGACGCAGAAGAGCCCCTCGACGTCCACCACCGGCTGCACCACGTCGGCGAGCGGCTTGCCCTCCACCAGGACGTCGTAGATCGACGGCACCTCGGCGTGGTGGTCGATGCCGAGCGCGGTCGAGGCGTTGCCCTGGGGATCGAGGTCCACCACCAGCACGCGCAGTCCGTGCATGGCGAGCGAGGCGGCCATGTTGACGGTGCTGGTGGTCTTGCCCACCCCGCCCTTCTGGTTGGCGACCACGATCACCCGGGTGGCGGCGGGCCGGGGAAGCCCCTCGCCCGCTCGGCCGATCGCCTGCACCGCAGCCTGGGCGGCACGCGCGATGGGCGTGTCATCGATCTGGTCGATGGTCTCCGAGTCCTGCATGGGGGTCAGTGTTTCACGTGAAACCGGAGCGGCAACAGTCGCCGCCCGGAAGAGACCAAGCCCGCGGCGAAGCCGCAGATCGAGACTGTCGGAAAGCAGGGAGCGACGTTTCACGTGAAACACCATGCCCGCAATGTCGGAATTCTGACGGTGCGACACTCCGGTGGCCGGGAGTCACCCCGTCGGCCGCCCGCCCGTCACCCCCCGGCCATCACCAGCCGTCGCCCCGGCCCGACGCCTGCCCGCACCGGGACGGACCGCCCCCTACCCCCCTGCCCCTGCCCGTGCCCCTGCCCCTGCCCCTGCCCCTGCCCCTGCCCCTGCCCCTGCCCCGCAACGACGTACGGGCGGGTGGTCCCCGAGGACCACCCGCCCGTACCGGGCATCACCGCACTCAGCGGCTGCGGCGCCGTCCGCCCCGGCCGCGCTCGCCGGCACGCGCGGCGGCCCCGGCGTTGCGCCCGGCCCGGGCCGCCTTGGCCCGTCGGGTCGCCGCCTTGACCCCACCGGGGCTCTCCCCGGCCTTGACCTGGATCACCCGGGTCGAGGTCTCCAGGGTGCCCTCGCCCACCGAGATGACCGTCCACTCGACCGCGCCCAGCTTGGCCAGCCCGGCCCGCGAGTCGGCCAGCTCCTGCTCGGCGCTGTCACCCTTGAGCGCCAGCATCTGGCCGTGCGGGCGGAGCAGCGGCATGCCCCAGCCGGCGAGCCGGTCCAGCGGCGCCACCGCCCGGGCCGTCACCACGTCGACCGCGAGCTTGCCCACCATCTCCTCGGCCCGGCCGCGCAGCACGGTGACGTTCTCCAGACCGAGCTCGCGGACCACCTCCTCCAGGAAGGTCGTCCGGCGCAGCAGCGGCTCCAGCAGCGTCACCGAGACGTCCGGGCGTGCCAGCGCGACCGGGATGCCGGGCAGCCCGGCCCCGGAGCCGACGTCGCACAGGGTCGACCCGGGCGGCAGCAGCTCGGCGAGCACCGCGCAGTTCAGCACATGGCGGTCCCAGAGCCGGGGCACCTCGCGGGGGCCGATCAGCCCGCGCTGGACGCCCGCGGTGGCCAGCAGCTCGGTGTAGCGGACCGCCGCCTCGTAGCGGTCGCCGAAGACCTCCCGGGCCACCGCCGGGGCTTCGGCCAGCCCCTCGGCCGCCGTGCCTTCGCCGCCCGGGCCCTCAGCGGCCGAACTACCGGCACCCGCCGCCGGCTCCCCGGCTGCCGCGCTCTCCGTGTCCATCTCGACCTCTCCGCTCCCCGGATCCACCGACCCGCTCTCCGCACTGTTTCACGTGAAACATCTCTCGCCGGACGTCCGCCCCGCGAAGGGACGACGACCCCGCCCGCACGAGGCGGACGGGGTCGAGTCCTCTGAAGGTCACCGGTCGCCGAAGCAGCCGGTCATCGACTTCCCCGGTCTCAGGCCGGCAGCACGACCACGCACCGCTGGGGCTCCTCGCCCTCCGACTCGCTGCGCAGACCCGCCGCGGCCACGGCGTCGTGCACGACCTTGCGCTCGAAGGGCGTCATCGCCCGGAGCTTGACCTGCTCGCCCGAGCTCTTGGCCTGCTCTGCGGCCTTGGCGCCGAGCTCGGCCAGCTCGGTGCGCTTGCGGGCGCGGAAGCCGGCAATGTCCAGCATGAGGCGGCTGCGCTCGCCGGTCTCCCGGTGGACAGCCAACCGGGTCAGCTCCTGCAGGGCCTCCAGCACCTCACCGTCCTGGCCGACCAGGCGCTGGAGGGAACGGTCGTTGCCGTCGCCGACGATGGACACCAGGGCACGGTCGCCCTCGACGTCCATGTCGATGTCCCCATCGAGGTCGGCGATGTCGAGCAGACCCTCCAGGTAGTCCGCCGCGATGTCGCCCTCCTGCTCCAGACGGGAGATGAGGCTCTCGTCGGCGCTGGCAGCGGCCTCGACCTCGACGGCGGAGGTGGTGCCTTCCGTCACTGATGGACTCCTTCGGGGATGGGCCCGGGTGGTGGGCCGGGAACGAGGTTCAGGGGGCCGCTGGGACGGTCCGGGGCCGGTCGGGTCAGGACTTCTTCTTCGGCCGCTGGCCGCCCTGCCCACCGCGCTTCGGCTGCTGCCGGGCGCCCTGCTGCCGGGCCGGGCCGGACTTGGCCCCGGAGGGCCTGGTCGCGGTCGGCTTGGCGCTGCCGGACTCGGCCGGGACGGCGGCCTCGGACTCCTCGACCGGAGCCGGGGCGTCCTTGGTCAGGCTGGCCGCCGGGGCACCGGCGGAGTGCTGGCGCTGCGACTTGGACTGCTTGCGCGGCTGCTGGCGGCGCACCTGCACCGCGTCCTCGACGACGGCCTCGGCGGACGTGGCCGTCTTCTTCGGGGGCAGCAGGCCCCAGAGCGCGCCCTTGATCTCCGAGCCGTCCGGGTTGATGCGACCGGCCTTCTTCAGGCGGACCTGGCGCTCGTCCCAGGCCTTGCTGCCGGGAGTCGGGTTGTTCCGGATGACGATCAGCTGCTGGCCCATCGACCAGACGTTGGTGGTCAGCCAGTAGACCAGCACACCGACGGGGAAGTTGATGCCCATCACGGCGAACATGATCGGGAAGACGTACATCAGCATCTTCTGCTGCTGCATGAACGGCGTCTTGACCGTGAGGTCCACGTTCTTGGTCATCAGCTGGCGCTGCGTGATGAACTGCGACAGCGACATCATGACGATCATGATGGCGACGACGATCTTGACGCTGACCTCGCTGCTGCCGACGAAGGTCGCCGAGAGCGGGGCGCCGAAGATGTGCGCCTGCTGGGCGCTGTCGAGCAGGGTGCCGTCGATGACGCCGATCGGCTTGCCGTCGGCGACCTTGGCGAGCACGCCGTAGAGGGCGGTGAAGAACGGCGCCTGGACGATGATGGGAAGGCAGCTGGAGAACGGGTTGGTACCCGCATCCTTGTACAGCTTCATCATCTCTTCGGACTGGCGCTGCTTGTCGTTCTTGTAGCGCTCCTGGATGGCCTTCATCTTCGGCTGGATCGCCTGCATGGCCCGGGTCGCCTTGATCTGCTTCACGAAGAGCGGGATCAGGCAGATCCGGATGACGACCACCATCGAGGCGATGGCCAGACCCCAGGCCCAGCCACCGTTCGGGTCGAAGACGTGGCTGTACAGCGAGTGGAACTGGACGATGATCCAGGACACCGCTGTGTACAGGGGATTCAGGAAGGAGAAGGTCACCGGTCAGGCTCCTTGGACATTGGGATCGGCCCCACGGGACCAATGGTCGCCGGGCCCTCTGGGTCCGGACCGGCGGGGGTCGTGGCCACCGGCGGTCCGGCGGCGGACCCGCGGCTCAGCAGGTCGCGCAGCCGGCGGTGCCACACCGGGTGCTTGCGCGGCGGAACATGATCGACTCCACCGGGCGACCACGGATTGCAGCGCAGGATGCGCCACACGGTCAGGCCGCCGCCCTTGACCGCCCCGTGCACCTTCACGGCCTCGAAGCCGTAGTGCGAGCAGGAGGGGTAATAGCGGCACACCGGACCGAGCAGTGGGCTGATGGTCCACTGGTAGACCCTGATCAGACCCATCAGCAGGTACTTCATCGACCTGCTCCCGTCGGCGCCGTGGCGGCGGGTTCCGCCTTCAGCAGCCGCTTGAGCGCCGCGTCCAGGTCACGTTCCAGGTCCTGGTACGAGGCGGACGCGGCCTGGGGCAGCGCACGCACCACTATCAGGCTACCGGCGGGCAGCCTGGACAGACGATCACGGACGAGATGGCGCAGTCGGCGCTTGACCAGGTTACGGACGACCGCCGGACCGACGGCCTTGCTCACGACGAAACCCGCACGCGCCGAAGGAGTCCCCTCGGCGACGTGCGGGCGGGAGTCGCTGGTCCGGTCGGTCGGCCCCGTGAGGTCGCCGTCTCTGCTGAGATGGACGACCAGTAGGGGCCGGCCGGCCCGGCGACCGCGTTTCACCGCGGTCGCGAAGTCCTGGCGCCGCCGCAGCCGGTTTTCGGAGGGCAGCACAACAGACTCTTGGCGCGGATCAGGCGGAGATGGCGGTGCGGCCCTTGCCACGGCGGGCGGCCAGGATGGCGCGGCCGGCACGGGTACGCATACGCAGCCGGAAGCCGTGGGTCTTCGCGCGGCGACGGTTGTTCGGCTGGAAGGTGCGCTTGCTCACTCGGGGGCTCCTGAGGTGAATCGTAGGATGACGGGGAGTCGCTTGGCCGTCACCGTGCGTCCGCGTGATCTCCCCTGATACGGAAATCCGACCCGTCTTCCCAGTTCGGCTGGGGTTCAGGGCAATCCACGGCGCCCGTGCTGCGCGCCTTATGGAGCGGGTGGACCCGCGGACATGCGGCAGCGGCCATCGACAACTCGACCTGGTTACGGTACGCGGGACGGGGGTCGAGGGTCAAACCAGCCGTTCGCGCCCGGCGCTCCGGGGCGTGTCCACGACCTCCGTCGCCCACAGCCTGTGGACAACGACTTGATCCGGCTCTGTTCGCTGACTACCGTTGCAGGACTTGTCTGGTTTTGTTCTTCGTCAACGGACACAGATCCACAGTCTCTTGATCCACCACCCCTGCTGGAGCCGCGGGGAACCGAGAAAGCGTGCACCAGTGGCTGATGTCAACAGCGACCTCGTCCCGGTCTGGGCGAGAGTCGTCGAGCGGCTGGTCAGCGACCCGGACGTCGGGGAGATGGACAAGCAGTGGGTGCAGCGCACCCAGCCGATGTGGATGATGCACGACACCGCCCTGCTGGCGACCCCCAACGAGCGGGCCAAGCAGGTGCTGGAGGGGCGGTTGCTGCCCCAGCTGACCGAGGCCCTCAGCCGCGAACTCAGCCGCCCGGTCCGGATCGCGGTGATGGTCGACGCCAACGCCGTGCCCACCACCCCCGCGCCGGCCCACGACGAGCCGCCGGCCGCCGAGCCGTACCAGCGGGGCGAGGGCGGCGACTACGGGCACCAGGGCTACGAGCGCCCCTACGAGTCCGAGTACGAGCACGACCGGTACGAGGGCGGCTACCAGGAGCACCAGGCCCCGCCGTACGGCACCGGCCGCCCCGGCGGCTACGGCGCCGCGCCGCAGACCCCGTCCTGGGAGAGCCACCAGGACCACCAGAGCCACCAGGGCTACCCCGAGCACGGCTCCGGCTACCCGGAGCAGGAGCCGCCCGCCCAGCGCCCGGCTCCCCGCCCGCTCGCCGGCCCCTCGGCGACCACCCAGGGCGACCTCTTCGGCGGCGCCTACGGCCCCGGCCCCGGTGAGCACCCGCGGACCGCGGCCGGCCGGCGCGGCCCCGGGGGCCGCCCGGCGCCCGGCCGCCCCGCGGAGAAGCCCGGCCCCGAGCGCGCCACCGACCGCCCGGCCGTCCCCGGCGTGCCGGCCCCGCCCGGTGCTCCCCCGGCCGGCGGCTCCCGCAAGGACGAGCCCGCGGCCCGGCTGAACCCCAAGTACCTCTTCGACACCTTCGTCATCGGCGCGAGCAACCGCTTCGCGCACGCGGCGGCGGTGGCCGTCGCCGAGGCCCCGGCCAAGGCGTACAACCCGCTCTTCATCTACGGCGAGTCCGGGCTGGGCAAGACCCACCTGCTGCACGCCATCGGGCACTACTCGCGCAGCCTCTTCCCGGGGACCCGGGTGCGCTACGTGTCCTCGGAGGAGTTCACCAACGAGTTCATCAACTCGATCCGGGACGGCAAGGCGGACGCGTTCCGCAAGCGGTACCGGGACATGGACATCCTGCTCGTGGACGACGTGCAGTTCCTGGCGAGCAAGGAGTCCACGCAGGAGGAGTTCTTCCACACCTTCAACACCCTGCACAACGCGAACAAGCAGATCGTCCTCTCGTCCGACCGGCCGCCCAAGCAGCTGATCACGCTGGAGGACCGGCTGCGCAACCGCTTCGAGTGGGGGCTGATCACCGACGTCACCCCGCCGGAGCTGGAGACCCGGATCGCGATCCTGCGCAAGAAGGCGATCCAGGAGCAACTGAACGCTCCGGCGGACGTGTTGGAGTTCATCGCGTCGCGAATCACCCGCAACATCCGGGAGTTGGAGGGCGCCCTGATCCGGGTCACCGCCTTCGCCAACCTCAACCGGGCGCCGGTGGACCTCGAGTTGGCGGGCATCGTCCTCAAGGACCTGATCCCCGGCGGGGACGAGGACGCCGGACCGGAGATCACCGCGCAGGTCATCATGCAGCAGACCGCCGCCTACTTCGGGCTGGGCGTGGACGACCTCTGCGGGTCCTCCCGCAGCCGGGTGCTGGTGACGGCGCGCCAGATCGCGATGTACCTCTGCCGGGAGCTGACCGACCTCTCGCTGCCGAAGATCGGCGCGCAGTTCGGCGGCCGCGACCACACCACGGTGATGCACGCCGACCGCAAGATCCGGTCGCTGATGGCCGAGCGCCGCTCGATCTACAACCAGGTCACCGAACTGACCAACCGCATCAAGAGCTAGCCGGCCCGGCCCGGTGGCCGTCCACACCCTTCGGAAGGGCGTCAGGAGCGATCCTGACGCCCTTTCGGCACATCCGCAGGTGTGCGTCGCCGACCGGCTGGGCAGGAATGCCACGACGGACGCTCCGCCGGCCCGTCGCCCGCGCCGAACATCTGACCGGTGGTTCGAACACCCCGGGTGCGCAGGGCTGTTGTCCACAGGCCGGGCGGGTTCTCCACCGTCCACAGGCCGTGGGCCTGCGAGTTATCCAGAATTCCTCCACAGGCCGTGCGCCGCTACGCTCTTCCGCGCAGGTCAGGTGCCTGTGGACTTGTGCACAACGGTTATCCACAGGGTGTGGACAATTGGCGGGCCGTCAGGGGGCCATTCGGGTTGTCCACCGGTTGTCCCCAGGGCGGCGGCGGTTATCCCCAGGTTGTCCACAGCCGCGTCCACAGTTCGACAACCGTGGGCCCGCGTTCATGCCCTGGTGTGAAAGGCGTCACGAAATGTTGACCGGCCCCCGTGGATAACCGGGCCCGGATCTGGGGACAGCGCTGGGGATAACCTGTGGATACCCAACGTGCCCTGTGGGTAACGCTCCGCTGTCCACAGCGGGCCCTGCTCGTCCACAGCCGCCGTCCACACCTCCTGTGGACAAAAAACCGGGCCTGACCTGCGGAAACAGGGTTATCCACGGTTTCCACAGGCCCTACTACTACCACTACACCTATAGACCCATTGACTCGCTTGAAAGCAGGTGGGGCCGAAATCTGTGGACAACCGCTCCCCGACATCTGTTCGGCTTGCTTCCGCCCGTCTGCCCCGTCTGTCGGTGGAGTACGTCAGACTGTCCTCTGGCGACTGGATGCGGAGTGGCAGAGCTCGGCGGCCGGCCGTACCGACGACCAAGATCAGAAGAACCAGACTTTGCGAGCGGGAGCGCTCGATCCAGGAGGCGGTTACCGGTGAAGTTCCGGGTGGAGCGTGACGTCCTCGCGGAGGCGGTGGCCTGGGCTGCCCGCAGCCTCCCGGCACGGCCGCCGGTGCCGGTGCTGGCCGGCCTGCTGCTGACGGCACAGGAGGGCAGCCTGGCGCTGTCCGGCTTCGACTACGAGGTCTCGGCCCGGGTCGAGCTGGAGGCGGACGTCGAGGAGGCCGGCACCGTGCTGGTCTCCGGCCGGCTGCTGAACGACATCTCGCGCAACCTTCCCAACAGGCCTGTGGAGATCTCCACCGACGGCCAGCGGGTCAGCGTGGTCTGCGGCAGCTCCCGGTTCACCCTCCCCACCCTGCCGGTGGACGAGTACCCGGCCCTGCCCCAGATGCCGACCGCGACCGGCACCGTCTCCGGTGACGTGTTCGCCTCGGCGGTCAGCCAGGCCGCAGTGGCCGCCGGCCGGGACGACACCCTGCCGGTGCTCACCGGTGTGCGGGTCGAGATCGAGGGCGACCGGATCACCCTGGCCGCCACCGACCGCTACCGCTTCGCCGTCCGCGAGCTGCTCTGGAAGCCCGAGCAGCCGGACATCTCCGCGGTCGCCCTGGTGCCCGCCAAGACCCTGCAGGACATCGCCAAGTCCCTGGGCAGCGGCGACACCGTCTCGATCGCGCTCTCCTCGGGCGGCGCGGGCGAGGGCCTGATCGGCTTCGAGGGCGCGGGCCGCCGGACCACCACCCGGCTGCTGGAGGGCGAGTTCCCCAAGTTCCGCAGCCTCTTCCCGACCGAGTTCAACGCGATCGCGGCCATCCAGACCCAGCCCTTCCTGGAGGCGCTCAAGCGCGTCTCGCTGGTCGCCGAGCGCAACACCCCGGTCCGGCTGAACTTCGAGGAGGGCGTGCTGACGCTGGAGGCCGGCTCGGGCGACGACGCCCAGGCCACCGAGCGGATCGACGCCTCCCTGGAGGGCGACGCCATCTCGATCGCCTTCAACCCGGGCTACCTGGAGGAGGGCCTCAAGGCCATCGACTCCGCCTACGCCCAGCTGAGCTTCACCACGCCGACCAAGCCGGCCCTGCTCAGCGGCAAGGCCTCGGTGGACACCGAGGCCGACGAGGCCTACCAGTACCTGATCATGCCGGTCCGGCTCTCCGGCTGACGGCTGACGGCCGACCGGCGGCCCGGGGGCGGCCCCGGCCCGCCCGGCCGCCCCGCCGACGTCACGCGCGTTACCCACAGGCTGTGTGCACAGCCTGTGGAAGGCCTCCCCCGGTCGGCCCGACCACGGGGAGGCCCTCGCGCTTCAGCGCGTAGGCTCAGGGCAGCGCGGCAACGGCGCCGCAGGCAGGCACGTCACCACAGGTAAGGACTTGGTCATGGAGCTCGGCCTCATCGGTCTCGGCAAGATGGGCGGCAACATGCGCGAGCGGATCCGCCGCGCCGGCCACACCGTCATCGGGTACGACCGCAACCCGGACGTCTCCGACGTCGAGAGCCTCCAGGAGCTCGTCACCAAGCTCCAGGGTCCGCGCGTGGTCTGGGTCATGGTCCCGGCCGGGGCCGCCACCCAGGCGACCGTGGACGAGCTCGCCGAGCTGCTCTCCCCCGGCGACGTGGTCGTGGACGGCGGGAACTCCCGCTGGACCGACGACATCAAGCACGCCGAGTCGCTGGCCGCCAAGGGCATCGGCTTCGTGGACTGCGGCGTCTCCGGCGGTGTCTGGGGCCTGGAGAACGGCTACGCGCTGATGTACGGCGGCGACGCCGAGCACGTCGCCCAGGCCAAGCCGATCTTCGACGCGCTCAAGCCCGAGGGCGACTTCGGCGCGGTGCACGCGGGCGCGGTCGGCGCCGGCCACTTCGCCAAGATGGTCCACAACGGCATCGAGTACGCGATGATGCAGGCCTTCGCCGAGGGCTGGGAGCTGCTGGAGGCGGCCCCCGAGGTCACCGACGTGCGCGAGGTCTTCCGCAGCTGGCAGGAGGGCACGGTCATCCGTTCCTGGCTGCTGGACCTCGCCGTCCGCGCCCTGGACGACGACGAGCACCTGGCCAAGCTCAAGGGCTGGGCCGCCGACTCCGGCGAGGGCCGCTGGACGGTCGAGGCCGCGATCGACCACGCCGTCCCGCTGCCGGCGATCACCGCCTCCCTCTTCGCCCGGTTCGCCTCCCGCCAGGACGACTCGCCGCAGATGAAGATGATCGCCGCCCTGCGCAACCAGTTCGGCGGCCACGCGGTCGAGTCGAAGTAACCGAGAACGGCCGGTGCCCGGGGGCGACCCGGGCACCAACAGTCACAGAAGGCGAGCGCAGTCCACAGCCATGCACGTCGCGCACCTGTCGCTCGCCGACTTCCGTTCCTACGCCCGGGCCGAGGTACCCCTCGACCCGGGCGTGACGGCGTTCGTCGGGCCCAACGGGCAGGGCAAGACCAATCTGGTCGAGGCGATCGGCTACGTCGCCACCCTGGGCAGCCACCGGGTGGCCACCGACGCCCCGCTGATCCGGCTCGGCGCCGAGCGGGCGGTGATCCGCACCTCGGTGGTGGCCGGGACCCGCAGCACCCTGGTCGAGCTGGAGATCACCCCGGGCAAGGCCAACCGCGCCCGGATCAACCGCTCCGACAACGTCCGCCCGCGGGACGTCCTGGGCCTGCTGCGCACCGTGCTGTTCGCGCCCGAGGACCTCAGCCTGGTCAAGGGCGACCCGGGCGAGCGCCGGCGCTTCCTGGACGAGCTGCTGACCGCCCGCGCCCCCCGGCTGGCCGGCGTCCGGCAGGACTACGAGCGGGTGCTCAAGCAGCGCAACGCCCTGCTGAAGACCGCCGCGATGGCCCGCCGCTCCGGCGGCGGAAAGGGCGCGGACCTCTCCACCCTGGAGGTCTGGGACGGCCATCTGGCACGCGCCGGAGCCGAGTTGACCGCCTTCCGGATCCAGCTGGTGGCCTCCCTCCAGCCCCTGGTGACCGCCGCCTACGGGCAGCTCGCGCCCGGTGGCGGGGAGACCGTGCTGGAGTACCGCAGCTCCTTCGAGGGCGAGCTGCCGACCAGCCGCGAGCAGGCCGAGGAGCAGCTGCTCCAGGCCCTGCAGGCGGCCCGCAAGCAGGAGGTCGAGCGCGGTCTGACGCTGGTCGGCCCGCACCGCGACGAGTTGGGGCTGCGGCTCGGTCCGCTGCCCGCCAAGGGCTACGCCAGCCACGGCGAGTCCTGGTCGTACGCGCTGGCGCTGCGGCTGGCCTCGTACGAGCTGCTGCGCGCCGACGGCGGCGAGCCGGTGCTGATCCTCGACGACGTCTTCGCCGAGCTGGACGCCACCCGCCGGGACCGGCTGGCCGAGCTGGTCGCCGGTGGCGAGCAGGTGCTGGTCACCGCAGCGGTCGCGGAGGACGTGCCGAAGGCGCTGGCCGGGGCCCGGTACACGGTGGCCGACGGCGCGGTGCGCCGGGTCGACGCCTGACGCCGCGCGGCCCCCCGCCCCTCCACCGACCCGACCCGTTCGGCCTGCCAGGCGTGCCCGGCGTGCTCCCGTCCCCGTCCGCTCCCGTACGCTGGACGGCTCACCGGCGCGCAGCCGCGACCGTTGTCCACAGGCTGGGGAAAGGAGATCGCCGTGAGCGATCCGACCGGGAAGTCCCCTCAGCCGGGAGCCGCCCCGCCGAGTGCCGCCCAGCCGGGCGCGCCGGCGCCGGAGGGGGCGGAGCTGACCGGGGCCGACCTGGCCCGCTCGGCGCTGCGGGCGGCCCGGGCGCAGGCCCGCCAGCGGGGCGAGCAGGTCCGGGAGAAGCGCGAGGCGAAGCGGTACGGGCTGCGCAGCGGGGCGCGTTCGGACGGCCGGGACCCGGTGCCGCTGGGCGCCGCGCTGAACCGGCTGCTGACCGAGCGCGGATGGGAGTCCTCGGCGGCGGTCGGCGGGGTGATGGGCCGTTGGGCGCAGATCGTCGGCCCGGACATCGCGGGACACTGCGAGCCCACCTCCTACGACGACGCGGCCGCGGTGCTCACCGTGCAGTGCGACTCCACCGCCTGGGCCACCCAACTGCGCTGGCTGGCGCGGCAGTTGGTGGCCCGTCTGAATCACGAGCTGGGCCACGGCACGGTCAAGACGATCAAGGTGCTGGGCCCGGCCGCACCGGTCCGCGGCTACGGCCGGCTGCGCGCGCCCGGGAGCAAGGGGCCGGGCGACACCTGGGGGTGAGCGCGGACCGCCCGGGATCGAGCGGACCGGAATCTTCCGGAACCCCTGACGGCCCTTCCAGGCGCTCTGGGCCCCCGGGGCGAGTATCGGGACATGTGCAGAGGGGATTCAGGGCGGCGTATCTGCCCTCAGGGGCTGCCAAAAGCCCATCTCTGTCAGTCCTACCGGTAGACTGAGAGCCAAACACTGTTGCTAGTGGCAACCGAGTCGAAACGCCGTGGTCGCACGCCCGCCCACACGGGGCGGGGATGCGGCCCGTGCTGTGCCAGAGAGGGCGCTTCGTGGCCGATTCCGGCAACCCCAGCCAGACCCCAGACCAGACCGAGCAGGCGGCCGAGAGCACCTACACCGGAAGCAACATCCAGGTGCTGGAGGGCCTCGACGCCGTCCGCAAGCGCCCCGGCATGTACATCGGCTCGACCGGTGAGCGTGGCCTGCATCACCTGGTGCAGGAGGTCGTGGACAACTCCGTCGACGAGGCGATGGCCGGGTACGCCGACACCATCGACGTCACGCTCCTCGCCGACGGCGCGGTCCGCGTGGTCGACAACGGCCGAGGCATCCCGGTGGACATCGTCCCCGGCCAGGAGAAGCCGGCCGTCGAGGTCGTGCTCACCGTGCTGCACGCGGGCGGCAAGTTCGGCGGCGGCGGCTACGCCGTCTCCGGTGGCCTGCACGGCGTCGGCGTCTCCGTGGTGAACGCCCTCTCCACCCGCCTCGCGGTGGAGATCCACCGGGACGGTCACCGGTGGACCCAGGAGTACAAGATGGGCGCGCCGACGGCCGCCCTGGTCAAGGGCGAGACCACCGACAGCACCGGCACCACCGTCACGTTCTGGGCCGACCCGGACATCTTCGAGACCACGGTCTACTCCTTCGAGACGCTCTCCCGGCGCTTCCAGGAGATGGCGTTCCTCAACAAGGGCCTGACCATCTCGCTGACCGACGAGCGCCCGGAGCACGCGGACGAGGAGGGCAACCCGCTCTCCGTCACGTACCGGTACGACGGCGGCATCGCCGACTTCGTCGCCCACCTCAACTCCCGCAAGGGCGAGGTGATCCACCCCTCGGTGATCGACTTCGAGGCGGAGGACAAGGAGAAGACGATCTCGGTGGAGGTCGCGATGCAGTGGAACTCCTCGTACACCGAGGGTGTCTACTCCTTCGCCAACACCATCCACACCCACGGCGGCGGTACCCACGAGGAGGGCTTCCGCGCGGCGCTGACCGGCCTGGTCAACCGCTACGCGCGGGACAAGAAGCTGCTCCGCGAGAAGGACGACAACCTCTCCGGCGAGGACATCCGCGAGGGTCTGACCGCGATCATCTCGGTCAAGCTCGGCGAGCCGCAGTTCGAGGGCCAGACCAAGGACAAGCTGGGCAACACCGAGGCGAAGACCTTCGTCCAGCGGGTCGTCCACGAGCAGCTGAACGACTGGCTGGACCGCAACCCGAACGAGGCCGCGGACATCATCCGCAAGTCCATCCAGGCCGCCACCGCGCGCGTGGCCGCCCGGAAGGCCCGCGACCTGACCCGCCGCAAGGGCCTGCTGGAGTCCGCCTCGCTGCCCGGCAAGCTGAGCGACTGCCAGTCCAAGGACCCGTCCGAGTGCGAGATCTTCATCGTCGAGGGTGACTCCGCAGGCGGCTCCGCCAAGCAGGGCCGCGACCCGCGCATCCAGGCCATCCTCCCGATCCGCGGCAAGATCCTGAACGTCGAGAAGGCCCGGATCGACAAGGTGCTGCAGAACACCGAGGTCCAGGCGCTGATCTCGGCCTTCGGCTGCGGCATCCAGGAGGACTACGACGAGTCCAAGCTCCGCTATCACAAGATCGTCCTGATGGCGGACGCCGACGTCGACGGGCAGCACATCCGCACCCTGCTGCTCACCCTGCTGTTCCGCTTCATGCGGCCGCTGGTGGAGTCCGGGTACGTCTACCTGGCGATGCCGCCGCTGTACAAGATCAAGTGGGGCAAGGACGACTTCGACTACGTCTACTCCGACCGCGAGCGCGACGCCACCATCGCGGCGGGCGTCGCGGCCGGGCGCCGGCTGCCCAAGGACGACGCGATCCAGCGCTTCAAGGGCCTCGGCGAGATGAACGCCGAGGAACTGCGGATCACCACCATGGACCAGGCGCACCGACTGCTGCAGCAGATCACCCTGGAGGACGCGGCCCGTGCCGACGACCTCTTCTCCGTCCTGATGGGCGAGGACGTCGAGGCCCGCCGCTCCTTCATCCAGCGCAACGCCAAGGACGTCCGCTTCCTGGACGTGTGACGGGGCCCGCCCCTGCCAGCACAGTCCAGTCACGCGTGAAAGGAAACTGACCACCAGTGGTCGACGACAACCGTCCCGACGGCGAGCAGCCGGACGCCAGCACCGCCACCGACCTCGACACCTTCGTGTCCCGGGTCGAGCCGATCGAGCTCGAGACCGAGATGCAGCGCTCGTACCTCGACTACGCGATGAGCGTGATCGTCAGCCGTGCGCTGCCCGAGGTCCGCGACGGCCTCAAGCCGGTGCACCGGCGCGTGCTCTACGCGATGTACGACGGCGGGTACCGGCCCGAGAAGGGCTACTACAAGTGCGCCCGCGTCGTCGGCGACGTCATGGGCAACTACCACCCGCACGGTGACACCTCGATCTACGACACCGTGGTCCGCCTGGCCCAGCCGTGGTCGCTGCGGATGCCGCTGGTGGACGGCAACGGCAACTTCGGCTCGCCGGGCAACGACCCGGCGGCGGCCATGCGCTACACCGAGTGCAAGATGATGCCGCTGGCCATGGAGATGATGCGCGACATCGACGAGGAGACCGTCGATTTCGCCGCCAACTACGACGGCCGCTCGCAGGAGCCCACCGTCCTGCCCGCGCGCATCCCCAACCTGCTGATCAACGGTGCCACCGGCATCGCGGTCGGCATGGCCACCAACATCCCGCCGCACAACCTCCGCGAGGTCGCCTCCGGTGCGCTCTGGGCGCTGGAGCACCCGGACGCCTCCAACGAGGAGCTGCTGGAGGCCCTGATCGAGCGGATCAAGGGCCCGGACTTCCCGACCGGCGCCCTGATCGTCGGTCGCCGCGGGATCGAGGAGGCGTACCGCACCGGGCGCGGCTCGATCACCATGCGCGCGGTGGTCGAGGTCGAGGAGATCCAGGGCCGCCAGTGCCTGGTGATCACCGAGCTGCCCTACCAGGTCAACCCGGACAACCTCGCGCTGAAGATCGCCGACCTGGTCAAGGACGGCAAGGTCGCCGGCATCGCCGACGTCCGCGACGAGTCCTCCTCGCGCACCGGCCAGCGCCTGGTCATCGTGCTCAAGCGCGACGCCGTCGCCAAGGTCGTGCTGAACAACCTCTACAAGCACACCGACCTGCAGACCAACTTCGGCGCCAACATGCTGGCCCTGGTCGACGGCGTGCCGCGCACGCTGTCGCTCGACGCCTTCATCCGGCACTGGGTCAACCACCAGGTCGAGGTCATCGTCCGCCGCACCACCTTCCGCCTGCGCAAGGCGGAGGAGCGGGCGCACATCCTGCGCGCCCTGCTGCGCGCGCTGGACATGATCGACGAGGTCATCGCGCTGATCCGGGCCTCGGAGAGCGCCGACGCCGCGCGCTCCGGCCTGATGGGCCTGCTCTCGATCGACGAGCTCCAGGCGAACGCCATCCTGGAGATGCAGCTGCGCCGGCTGGCCGCCCTGGAGCGCCGGCGGATCATGGACGAGCACGACGAGCTGCAGCGCAAGATCGACGAGTACAACGTCATCCTGGGCTCGCCGGCCCGCCAGCGCGAGATCATCTCGGAGGAGCTCACCGCGATCGTCGAGAAGTACGGCGACGAGCGGCGCTCCACCCTCATCCCCTCCGACGGCGACCTCTCCATCGAGGACCTCATCGCCGAGGAGGACATCGTCGTCACGATCACCCGCGGCGGCTACGTCAAGCGGACCCGCTCCGACCTCTACCGCTCGCAGAAGCGCGGCGGCAAGGGCGTGCGCGGTGCCCAGCTGAAGCAGGACGACATCGTCGACCACTTCTTCGTGACGACGACCCACAACTGGATCCTGTTCTTCACCAACAAGGGCCGGGTCTACCGGGCCAAGGGCTACGAGCTCCCGGACGCCGGGCGTGACGCCCGCGGCCAGCACGTGGCCAACCTGCTGGCCTTCCAGCCGGAGGAGCACATCACCCAGGTGATGGCGGTGCGCACCTACGAGGACAAGCCGTACCTCGTCCTCGCCACCCGGGCCGGCCTGGTGAAGAAGTCCGCGCTCAAGGACTACGACTCCCCGCGCTCCGGCGGTCTGATCGCGATCAACCTGCGACAGGACGAGGAGGGCCGGGACGACGAGCTGATCGGCGCCGAGCTGGTCTCCGCCGAGGACGACCTGCTGCTGGTCTCCCGCAAGGCCCAGTCGATCCGGTTCACCGCGACCGACGACGCGCTGCGGCCCACCGGCCGTGCCACCTCCGGCGTCAAGGGCATGTCCTTCCGCGAGGACGACGAGCTGCTGTCGATGAACGTGGTCCGGGCGGGGACGTACGTCTTCACCGCCACCGACGGCGGCTACGCCAAGCGCACCGGGGTGGACGAGTACCGTGTCCAGGGACGCGGCGGCTTCGGCACCAAGGCGGCGAAGATCGTCGAGGGCCGGGGTTCGCTGGTCGGCGCCCTGGTGGTGGACGACACCGACGAGATCATGGCGATCACCCTCTCGGGTGGGGTGATCCGCACGAGGGTTTCCGAGGTTCGTGAAACCGGACGTGACACCATGGGCGTCCAACTGATCAACCTCGGAAAGCGCGACGCGGTGGTGGGCATGGCCCGCAACGCGGAGGCCGAGGACGAATTGCTGGAGGACGAGGCGGTCGACGCCGAGTCCACCGAGGTGGCCGAGGGTACGGAGACGGTGGGCGGCGAGGAAGCCCAGGCCTGATCCTTACCGCGCAGGCCGGTGCCGCCGCGTCCGTGTACGGGCGCGGCGGCACCGGCCGCCGACCAGTTCCGGGCAATCCCGCCGGGTGCTGGATGACGAGTGACGACGCAGGGCGGCGCCGCCGCCCTGGTGGGAAGTGCGGGAGGACCAGTGAGTGGAGCCACGGGTGCTGCGGGAGGAGCCACCGGCGGCCGTCCGGGCGCAGCACAGGGCGGCGGGGGCTACGGGGTGCCGCAGCCGCCGGCCGAGCACCCCTCCGCGTCCACCTCGCTGATGCCACCGGTCGGTGCGGCGGGTCAGGGCGGCGGAGCGACCTACGGCGGGCAGCAGACTCCCCCGCCGCCGCCGGGTGCGCCGGCCGCGAGCGGGTTCTCGCAGCCGACGACGTACGCCAAGGGGCAGCCGACGCCGCCCCGGGGCACCCGGGTGGGCGGGAACACCCCGCCCGGCGGGACGCCCGTCCCGGGCGGTGCGCCGCGCCGGTCCGGCCCCGCGCCGGCCGCCGGGGGCCCGGGCCTGGGCCGGACCCGCAAGGCCCGGCTGCGCGTGACCAAGGCCGACCCGTGGTCGGTGATGAAGGTCAGCTTCCTGCTGTCTTTGGCGGTCGGGATCATCATCATCGTCGCGGCCGCGGTGCTGTGGATGACGCTGGACTCGCTCGGGGTCTTCGACTCGCTGGCCAAGACCCTCAAGGAGGTCACCGCCGGCGAGGCCCCCAACAGCGGGATCAACCTGATGGACTACATCGGGTTCGGCAAGGTGATGACCTTCACCTCGCTGATCGCGGTGGTCGACGTGGTGCTGCTCACCGCGCTCTCCACGCTCTCGGCGTTCATCTACAACGCGGCGGCCGGCTTCACCGGCGGCATCGAGCTGACCCTGGCCGAGGAGGACTGACCCCGGCCGCGCCGTCCGGGGACTGACCCCCGGTCATATCTTCGTCCCCGGACGGAATGTGCGGGCCCCGAAGGCTGTTGCAGCCCGAGGGGCCCGTCGGCATTTCGGGTGACAGCCGGTCCCCGCGGCGTGCCGCCCGGTTGGGCGTCCGTCGCGGTGGGATTAGCTGGACGCGCTCGTGCCGAGTTTCCGACTGCCGCAGGCCGCCCCCCGGTCCGACCGGCCGGGGCAGGTACGGCTGTGCAGGTACGGCTGGACGGAGGCGCGCGATGGCTCAGCTCGCAAGGCAACTGGTCGAGGCCCTGGAAGGGCTGCTGGGGGTCCCGGTACCGCTGCGGGTGCAGGTGTGGGACGGCAGCGCCGCCGGGCCGCCGGGGGCGCCCACGGTGGTGCTGCGCAACCGGCGGGCGCTGCGCCGGCTGCTCTGGCAGCCGGGCGAGCTGGGCCTGGCCCGCGCCTACGTCTCGGGAGACCTCGAGCTCGCCCCCGGCACCGACCTCTACGAGGTGCTGACGGTCGTCGCGCACCTCGCCGAGCGCCCGGAGATCCGCCGGCTGGCGCTGGGCCCGGCCGACGTGGTCGGCCCCAGGGGCCGCCGGGTGCTCGGCGCCCTGCTGCGGGCCGGCGCGCTCGGCCCGCAGCCCTCGCCGCCGCCGGAGGAGGCCGGGGCGGTCCGGGGGCGGCTGCACAGCCGCAGCCGGGACCGCGCGGCCATCAGCCACCACTACGACGTCGGCAACGACTTCTACGGGCTCGTCCTGGGCCCGTCGATGGTGTACTCCTGCGCCTACTGGGAGCCCGCCGCGAAGAGCCTGGAGGCGGCCCAGGAGGCCAAGCTCGACCTGATCTGCCGCAAGCTCGGCCTGCGGCCCGGGATGCGCCTGCTGGACGTCGGCTGCGGCTGGGGCTCGCTGGTGCTGCACGCGGCGCGGCACTACGGCGTCACGGCGGTCGGCGTCTCCATCTCCGCGGAGCAGGTCGCCCTGGCCCGCCGGCGGGTCGAGGAGGCCGGTCTGGCCGACCGGATCGAGATCCGGCTGCAGGACTACCGGGAGATCCCGGACGGCCCGTTCGACGCGATCTCCAGTGTCGGCATGGCCGAGCACGTCGGCACCGAGCAGTACCGGGTCTACGCCGAGGGCCTGTACGGCCTGCTGGTGCCCGGCGGCCGGCTGCTCAACCACCAGATCGCCCGCCGCCCGAACCACCCGGGCGAGCCGCACCGCCCCAGCCCGTTCATCGACCGCTACGTCTTCCCGGACGGCGAACTCTCCCCGGTCGGTTCCACCGTGGCCCGGCTGGAGGAGGCCGGCTTCGAGGTCCGCGACGTCGAGTCGCTGCGCGAGCACTACGGGCTGACGCTGCGCGAGTGGGTGGCCAACCTGGAGGCGCACTGGACGGAGGCGGTCCGGCTGGTCGGCCGGGGCCGGGCCCGGGTCTGGCGGCTGTACATGGCGGCCTCCGCGCTCGCCTTCGAGGAGAACCGGATCGGGATCAATCAGATCCTCGCGGTCCGGACCGGTCCCGAGGGCGCCGCCCACCTTCCGGCCACCCGTGAGGAGTGGCTGCTGCGCCGCCCCACCGCTTCCCACCAGCAGACTGCCGCCGCGGCCCCCGCCGATCAGGATTTTGGAGATCGGCCGTCGGTCCGCTAATCTTTCAGTGCGGCAAGGGCCTATAGCTCAGACGGTTAGAGCGCTTCCCTGATAAGGAAGAGGCCACAGGTTCAAGTCCTGTTAGGCCCACCACCGCGAAGGGCCCGGAGCGATCTCGCTCCGGGCCCTTCGGCGTTTTCCCGACCGTCCGGGAACCACGGGCCCGTCCCGGGGGTTGTCCGGGGAGGACGGGTGGAGGGATGGTGGCGGTATGGCGCTGTTCTGGGCGATGAGCATTCCCGGGTTGGTCTGCGCGCTGGTGGCGCTGGCCTTCGTCGATCAGCTGGCGCTGCGGGCGCGCAGGTCGCGCTGGATCCCGTGGCGGGGCACCGGCCGGGAGGGCCAGGTCTCGGCGACGGGCTTCGAGCAGCTGCACGCGCAGTTCGCGGCCGGCAAGCAGCACGAGCTGGACGAGCGGCGCAGCACGCTGATGCTGCGCGACGAGGAGGGCGAGGGGGCGCCGCCGCGGACCAGGGTGGACCTGGCGTCCGGCACCGCCGTGGTGGTCGCGCGGCCCCGCCGGTGACCGGCCCGGGGTGCGCCGGGGGCGGTCCCCGGGCCGGTCCGGAGCAGGCCGACCGTACGACAGAAGGTATGGCGTCAATCCTGCGGCCGGACGCCTTGGTTGGCGGCAGCGGTGGCTGGTCACGATTGGGACACCGGTGTGTATCATCGGCCGCAAGGGCAGTCTGGCACCCGGCAGCCCGTTCGTGCTCGTAACAACTCATGGACTCGTCGGCCCGGCCAATCCGGTCGGGGCACGGCTGTTGAGTCCGATACGCAAGAAGGACGAGGTCCCGCGGTGAAGAAGCTTCTCCTGGTCGCCCTGGTCGCCCTCGGCGGCTTCTTTGTCTACCGTCAGGTCCAGGCGGACCGCGCCGAGCAGGACCTGTGGACCGAGGCCACCGACCCGGTTCCGGCCGGTCGCTGAGGCCCCGGACGATCTGACGATCGACGATCTTCGGAGGCGCCGCACGGCGCCTCCCGGGCCGTCCGGCCCGGTCCGGTGACCGGGGCGGACGGCTTCCGGGCACCGGCCGGGCACGAGTGTCGGAACCGGGCGTGGGATTCGCGCCGGGACCCGGTACGCTAGTGCCCGGCGGTACACACGGTGCCGTCCCGGGGCTTTAGCTCAGTTGGTAGAGCGCTGCCTTTGCAAGGCAGATGTCAGGAGTTCGAGTCTCCTAAGCTCCACAGCACGCGTTCCACGGAACGAACAGCCGATCGGCCGCAGACCCTGAATCCGGGTCAGCGGCCGATCGGCGTTTCTGCGGGCGGCGGGGCCGTCAGTGCGGCTTGCGCGGGTCGTGCGGCTTGGGGCGGTCGTCGTCGTGGTCGGGCCCGCCGGGCGCCGACGGGCCCGGCTCGGGGGTGCCACCGCCGGGCCCGGCCGGGGTGTCGGCCGCGGCCGCCGTCCCGGCCGTGGAGCCGTTCACCGGGCTCGTGGTGGCGCCCGGCGCGGTGCTGTCCGTCGGGCCGCTGCTGGCGGCGTGGGAACCGCCGTGCGGCCCGGTCGCGGCGGTGGAGCCGGACGCCGCGGTCCGTTCGTTCGAGGGCTCGACCAGCCACTCGGGGTCGCCCTGCCCGCGCCACCAGTGCCAGATCAGGATGCCGCTGCCGATCGCGACGGCGCCCGCCAGGGCGAGGCCGGTGGCCCAGCCGTTGCGGTGCTTCTTCTTGATGTTCCGCGCGGCGAGGTCGCTGATCTCGGCCGAGGTGACGTTGCCCTGCAGCGCGGTCAGTGCGGCGGCGCCGCGGGTCTGGGCCTCCTGCGCGACCGGGCCGACGGTGGCACGGGCCTCCTCGACCACGAGGGCGACCCTGGGGACCACGGTGGAGCGGGCCTGGTCGGCGGCGCGGATCGCGGAGAGCCGGGCCGCCAGGGCGGTCTCCTGGGCCCGGTGCAGGGCCTTGAGGGTGCTCTTCTGCGCTTCGGGCGGCAGGCTGGCGAAGGCGTGTTCGAGTTGCGGGGCGAGGTGCTTGGCGTACTGGACGCGGACGTTCTGGGCCGCCTGGGAGGCCTTCGGCCCGACGGCGTCCACAGCGGGGCCCAGCCGCTGCTTCGCGCCGTCCGCGAGGTGCACCGCGGTTTCCTTGGCGGTGGCGGCGTAGGGCGCGAGAGTGTCCCGGGTCTTGCCGGCCGTCTCACGAGCTGAGTCCAAACGGGTCACGAGTCTCTCCTCCTGGTGGCGTCCTTTATGCACATATCCACCTGAATGCTGATCATGCATCCTGATTTGTCCGACAGCACTCCGGAGTGGGCCGTACGCGGGGCGCGGGACGGCTCGGGCCGCCCGGTGGGCGAGGTCCGGATCGGGCCGGCGGAGATCGCTCGCCGCCGACCCGCCGCAGTACGCTGACGATCCCGGTGCCACCCGTACGGCGGGTGCCGGCGGGGCCGCGCAGCCGACGTACGAGAAGGGGTTACCGCTGATGCTCCCGGACGAGTCCAGGCCGCCGACGGACAAGGACCCGCGGCCGGGCGGGTCCGGGCTGTCCCGCTGCTACCGGCACCCGGAGGAGGAGACCGGCATCGGCTGCTCCCGGTGCGGCCGGCCGATCTGCCCCCGGTGCATGGTGAACGCCTCGGTGGGCTTCCACTGCCCGGAGTGCGTCAGCGGGGACAACCGGCAGGTGCGGCGGGCGACCACCCGGTTCGGCGGGCAGCCGACCGCCGACGGCGCGCTGGTCACCAAGGTCCTGATCGGGATCAACCTCGCGGTCTTCGTGCTGGCCGCCTACGTGCTCACGCCGTGGCTCTCCGAGGACCTCTCGCTGTTCAGCGTCGGCCCGCAGATCACCGGCTTCCCGTACGGCGTCGCAGCCGGGCCGGACCAGTGGTACCGGCTGCTGACCGCGACCTTCCTGCACATCGCGCCCTGGCACATCGCCACCAACATGGTGATGCTCTGGGTGATCGGCCCCGCGCTGGAGGCCTCGCTCGGCCGGCTCCGCTTCCTGGCCCTCTACCTGCTGTCGGGCCTGGCCGGCAGTGCCTTCGCCTTCGTGGTGGCCGGCGGGTTCATGAACTCGCTGGGCGCCTCCGGCGCCGTCTTCGGCCTGCTCGGCGCGACCGCGGTGATGCAGAAGCAGAACAGGGCGCCGCTGGGCCCGGTGATCGCGCTGCTGGTGTTCAACCTGATCGTCACGTTCTCGGTGTCCGGCATCGACTGGCGGGCGCACATCGGCGGGCTGGTCGCCGGCATCCTGACCGCGGCGGGGCTGATGTACGCCCCGAGGGAACGCCGGGCGGCCGTCCAGGCCCTGACGGTGGCGGCGGTGGCGGGCCTGGTGCTGCTGATGGTCCTCGTCGGAACGGCCCGCTACGGCGGGTGACGCTCCCGCACGTTTGTCCACAGCGGGTGGGCGGTTGTGCACAGCCGGTGCGAGGACCGGGGTGCGGACTGCTGTTCTACGCGTGTCCTGCTGTGCGGATCCGGTATTCGGAGAAGGGCGTGCACGGGTGTGGAACGTGCGCCCGGCGTGAGTTATCCACAGGCTGGGGAGACTTTTCCCCAGTGTGGATAACCATGTGGATAAGCGCGATAAGCGGGATAACCACCGCCCGGAATCCGGGCACACCACAGCGCCGCCCCGCGGAACGGGTCCCGGGGCGGCGGGGGAGAACGCTCAGGGCAGCAGCCCCGGCGTCACTTCCACTGGGTGGAGACGCCGAATCCCGCCGCGATGAAGCCGAAGCCCACCAGGATGTTCCAGTTGGCCCAGCTCTCCACCGGCCAGCTGCCGCTGGTCACGTAATAGGTGACGATCCAGACCAGACCGACCAGGAACAGTGCCAGCATCAGGGGGGCTACCCAGCTTCGGCCCGAGCTGATCTTCACCGTGGCCGTGGTCGGCGGGGTGTAATCGGACTTCTTGCGGAGTCGAGACTTCGGCACGAGGAGCTCTCCTGTCGATGCGCTGTGAGACCGCGCAGGGGTTCAGCGGGTGAGGCGGCTGGTGGTGGTGGCTGTGGAGCACGTTAGGGGAACCGATCCCGCACATGCCACCGGCGTCCGTTAGCGTAGTGGCTCGGCGGGTCAGAAGGAGATAAGGGTACGGTGCCTAATTTGTCGATTCCTCCTCGGCCTGCCCGCTCCCGCGCCGCCGGCACCCGAATTGTCGGCCGTGCCCTGACCTGCGCCGTCTTCGCGCTCGCCGGCCTGCTCTTCTACATCAGCGCGCAGACCGCCCGCGGCACCGATCTGCGCACCGACAACTCGCTGCTGAGCCTGAGCGACGTGATACGCCAGCGCAGCTCGCAGAACCAGCAGTCCCAGGCGCAGCTCGCCGAGCTCCAGGCGCGGTCCCAGGCGCTCACCGGTCAGCAGGGCCGCAGCCCCGCCGACGCCGCGCAGCTGAGCGCCCTCCAGCGGGCCGCCGCGCTGGAGCCGCTGCAGGGGCCCGGACTGACCGTCACCCTCAACGACGCCCCGCCGAACGCCACCGCGCGCATCCCCGGGGTGCCCGAGCCGGGCGTCAACGACCTGGTCATCCACCAGCAGGACATCCAGGCGGTGGTCAACGCGCTCTGGCGGGGCGGCGCCGAGGGCGTCCAGGTGATGGACCAGCGGCTGATCTCCACCAGCGCCGTCCGCTGCGTCGGCAACACCCTGCTGCTCCAGGGCCGGGTCTACTCGCCCCCGTACGTCGTCAAGGCGGTGGGGCGCACGGACGCGCTGCGGGCGGCGGTGGACGCCGACCCGACGATCCGCAACTACCTGCAGTACGTGCAGGCGTACGGGCTGGGCTGGAAGGTCCAGGAGAGCGGTGAGCTCACCGTGCCCGGCTACTCCGGCACGGCCGACCTGCGCTCGGCCGGGGGCCAGTGACCGGCGGTCGGTGACCGCCCGATCGACGCCGGTCCGACCGCCGCCCGGGCCGCCGGGAGCGCAACGGGCGGGCGCAGCCGGGGAAGCCCGCCTCACGCGGCCGGATCACGGGTCTACTCTTGACCCCAGTCTGTTGCGTCGAGGGAGCATCATGTACGGCTGGATCTGGCGACACCTTCCGGGGCACCCCCTGGTCCGGGCCCTCATCTCGCTGCTCCTCGTCCTGGGGGTGGTCTACCTCCTGTTCACGTACGTCTTCCCGTGGGCGGAACCGCTGCTCCCCTTCGGCGACGTCACAGTGGACGGCGACGGCGGCGGCGCCGCCGGCTGACCGGCGGCCCTGCTCCTCCCCCCAGTCCCCGCAGCCCACGGAGATAGCGCGCGAATGACCCCTCAGCTGACCTCGCCCCGCATCCTGGTCGTCGACAACTACGACAGCTTCGTCTTCAACCTCGTCCAGTACCTCTACCAGCTCGGCGCCACCTGCGAGGTGGTGCGCAACGACGAGGTGACGGTCGAGCACGCGGTGCGCCGCGAGGGCGGGACGGGCTTCGACGGGGTGCTGCTCTCCCCCGGCCCGGGTGCGCCCGAGGAGGCCGGGGTCTGCATCGAGATGGTCCACCACTGCGCGCGGATCGGGCTGCCGGTCTTCGGCGTCTGTCTGGGCCTGCAGTCGATCGCGGTCGCGTACGGCGCGGTGGTCGGCCGGGCGCCCGAGCTGCTGCACGGCAAGACCTCGCCGGTGGAGCACGAGGACGGCGGGGTCTTCGAGGGCCTGCCCTCGCCGCTCACCGCGACCCGGTACCACTCGCTGGCGGTCGAGCCGGCCACCGTGCCGGACGAGCTGGTCGTGACCGCCCGGACCGGGAGCGGGGTGATCATGGGCCTGCGCCACCGCGAGCTGCCGGTCGAGGGCGTGCAGTTCCACCCGGAGTCGGTCCTCACCGAGGGCGGCCACCGGATGCTCGCCAACTGGCTGGCGGAGTGCGGCGATCCGCAGGCCGTCGGCCGTTCGGCCGGGCTCGCCCCGGTGATCGGCCGGGGCTGAGCGGCATGACCGCCGTGCGCCCGGAGGGGCGTTACCAGTCGGGGACGGATCCGCAGGGGGCCGACGCGTACGGCCCCGGCGGCCCGTACCGGCAGCAGGGCCCGCAGTACGGCGGCCGGGGCCAGTACGCGCCGAACAGCCAGTACCAGCAGCACGACCCGTACGGGGCGCAGTCGCCCGGGCCGGACGGCCCCCGGCCGGGCCACCCGGAGCAGGGTGGGGCCGAGGACGGCTGGAGCGTCTACGAGCAGGCCGCGCAGCCCGGTCAGGGCGCCCAGGCCCTCCCGGAGCAGCCCGAGTACCCCTGGCTGGCCGACCAGACGCTCCAGCTGCGCCTCCCGGCCGACCTGGGCGAGGCGGCGCCGCCCGTCGGCGGCCGGGCCGAGCGCCGGCGCGCCGCGCAGGGCCGGATGTCGGTGCGCTCGGGCGGGGGGCGCCGCCGGGCGGCCGGTGCGGCCGCCACGGGCCGGGCACGGCCCAAGGAGTCGCCGGCCGTGGTGGTCGCGCGCCTCGTCGGCGAGCTGTGCATCACGCTCGGCCTGGTGATGCTGCTCTTCGTCTCCTACCAGCTCTGGTGGACCAACGTGCAGGCCGACGCGGCCGCCGACGGTGCCCGCAACCAGCTGGAGCAGCAGTTCGACGCGGCCCCGGCGCCCGGTGCGCCCGGGCAGCCCGCACCGGACCCGGCCAAGCCGGAGACCTTCGAGCCGGGCAAGGGCTTCGCGATCATCCATCTGCCGAAGCTGGGCCTGAAGTTCCCGATCGCCGAGGGCACCTCCAAGTCGGCGGTGCTCGACAAGGGCCTGGTCGGCCACTACAGCGGTACCGGGATGCCGGCCGACAAGGCGGGCAACTTCGCGCTGGCCGCGCACCGCAACACCCACGGCGAGCCGTTCCGGCACATCAACCAGCTCGGCAAGGGCGACAAGATCGTGGTGGAGACCGCCACCGCGTACTACGTCTACGAGATCACCGGCGGCATTCCGGAGACCCCGCCGTCCAACGTGAGCGTGATCAAGCCGGTGCCCAACGGCTCCGGGTACAACCAGGCGGGCCGCTACATCACCCTGACCACCTGCACGCCGGAGTTCAGCTCCAAGGCGCGTCTGATCCTCTTTGGCAAGATGATCGAGGAACGGCCGCGGAGCCAGGGCAAGCCGCCCGGCCTCACGGTCGGCTAGCGGCCGCGGCGGTCGGGCCGTCGCGCCGGTCGGACAGCAAGCGAGGGGGAGTACAGGTGACCCAGCACGAGACGGTCGAGCCGGCGACGGAGGCCTTCCCGCCGCCCGCGCCCGCCCGCCGGCGGCGGGGCCGGGCGCTGGCCGCGCTCGGCGTCTTCGGCGAACTGCTGATCACCCTGGGCCTGGTGCTCGGCCTGTTCGTCGCCTACTCGCTCTGGTGGACCAACGTGCAGGCCGACGCGGCCGCGGCGCAGGCCTCCGACCGGCTGCGCAGCGCCTGGGCGGCGGGGCCGACCAGCGCCCCCCCGGCCGCCCCCGGCGCCCCCGCCACCCCGGGCCCCTCCGCGGCGCCCGGCCCGGCCTTCGCGGCGGGCGACGCGGTCGGCTTCCTGCACGTGCCCGCGATGGGCAAGGACTACCAGGTGCTGATCCGGATGGGCACCGACGCCGACACCCTGGCCGAGGGCGTCGCCGGGGTGTACGAGCAGCCCTACCGCGCCGCGATGCCCTGGGACGAGAGCGGCAACTTCGCGCTGGCCGCGCACCGGGACGGCCACGGGGCGAAGTTCCACGACCTCGACGCCGTCCACAAGGGCGCCGCGATCGTGGTCGAGACCAAGGACAAGTGGTACGTCTACAAGGTCGACAGCACCCTGCCGGAGACCTCCAAGTTCGACACCGGCATCGTCGCCCCCGTCCCCAAGGGCTCGGGCTACCAGGCCCCGGGGCGCTACATCACCCTGACGACCTGTACGCCGGTCTACACCTCGCGCTACCGGATGGCCGTCTGGGGCAGCCTGGTGCGGGTCGACCCGATCGACGCCGCGCGCACCCCGCCGCCCGAGCTGCGCCACTGACCGCGTCGCGGGGCAGGAACGCCGAACGCCCGAGGGCCCGTCGCAGCAGCTGCGACGGGCCCTCGGGCGTACCTGCCTCAGAACCAGGGGAACCAGGGGCTAGGGGTTGCCCCCTTTGGTGTTGGACGGTGAGGGGTTGGTGGGGGAGTCGCCCCCTTTGGTGGGCTCGGGCGGCTTCACCATCAGGGTGATCGAGGTGTTCGGGTCCACCTGGGTGCCCGCGATCGGCATGACACCCGTGACCGTGCCGTTCGGGTCCTGCGAGCCGAGCAGCGTGTAGCCCAGGCCGAGCTGCGCCAACTGCTTGGTGGCGTCCTTGACCAGGACGTTCTGCAGCGGCGGCACGGTGACCTTGTCCGGCGCCTTGTAGATCGTCAGGGTGATCTTCGAGTTGGCCGGGGCCTTGCTGTTCGCCGGGAGCGACTGCGAGAAGACGGTGTTGACCTTGGTGGGGTCGTTGGTCGGCGTGGTCTTCGAGGCGTCGACCTGGAAGCCGGCGCTCTCCAGAGCGGTCTGCGCGGCCTCCTTCTGCTGGCCGACCACACCGGGGACCTGGACCTTGGTCTTGCCCTGGGAGACCGTCAGCTTCACCGGCGCGGTCGGGTCACCGGGAGCGCCGGCCGCCGGGTCCTGGGCGGTGACCTGCTCCTGCGGAGCGGTGTCGTCGTCCTTGTACTCGGGGGCCGGGATGTTGGTGAAGCCGGCGTCGTTGAGCGCCTTGATCGCCTGGTCCTTGGTCTTGCCGACGACGGACGGCACGTTGGCCTTGGCCGGGCCCGAGGAGAGCTGCACCGTGATGGTGGCGGTCTCCGCGATCGAGCCGCCGGCCGCCGGGTTCTGGGTGCAGACCTGGTCCTTCTTGACGGCGGCGTCCGGGCAGGCCATCTTCTCGCCCTCGGTCACCACCAGCTTGGGGCCGGCCTGCGCGGCCAGGGTCTTGGCGTCGGCGAGGCTCTTGCCGACCAGGCTCGGCGCGGTGACCTTCGGGGCTTCCTTCTTGTCGTCGCCCTTCTTGTCGCCGAACATCGCCTGGGCGACGAAGAAGGTGCCGACCAGGACCAGCACGGCGGCCACCGCCAGCAGGATCCAGGAGGTGTTGCTCTTCTTCGGCGGCTCCTCGCCGCGCCGGCCCCGGCCGCGGCCGTAGCCGTCGTCGTAGCCGTCGTTGCCGCCGCCCGGGGCACCGGAGTAGGTCTGGCCGTAGCCGTCGTCCTGGTAGCCGGGCTGCTGGCCGTAGCCGGGCTGTCCGCCGGCCTGCGGCAGCATCGTGGTCGGCCCGCCGCCGGGCTGCTGCGGCAGCACGTTGGTCTGGCCGTACGGGTCGTGCTGCGGGTAGCCGTTCTGGTCGTAGCCGTACCCGGCCGCGCCGCCCATGCCGTACGCGGCGGCCTGCTGGGCGGCGGCCACGGGGAGGCCGTCCAGGAAGCGCTCGATGTCGTCGCGCATCTCGTCGGCGCTCTGGTACCGGTAGTCGCGGTCCTTGGCGAGCGCCTTCAGCACGATCGCGTCGATCTCGGGGCGCACCTCGGGGTCGAAGACGGACGGCGGCTGCGCCTCTTCCCGGACGTGCTGGTAGGCCACCGCGACCGGCGAGTCGCCGACGAACGGCGGGCGCACGGTCAGCAGCTCGTACAGCAGGCAGCCGGTGGAGTAGAGGTCGGAGCGGGCGTCGACCTGCTCGCCCTTGGCCTGCTCGGGGGAGAGGTACTGCGCGGTCCCGATGACGGCGGAGGTCTGCGTCATGGTCATTCCGGCGTCGCCCATCGCCCGGGCGATGCCGAAGTCCATGACCTTGACGTTGCCCTGCCGGGTCAGCATGACGTTGGCGGGCTTGATGTCGCGGTGCACGATGCCGGCCCGGTGCGAGTACTCCAGGGCCTGGAGGATGCCGATGGTCATCTCCAGCGCCCGCTCCGGCAGCAGCCGGCGGCCGGAGTGCAGCAGCTCGCGCAGGGTGGACCCCTCGACGTACTCCATCACGATGTACGGGATGGAGATGCCGTCGATGTAGTCCTCGCCGGTGTCGTACACGGCGACGATCGCGGGGTGGTTCAGTGACGCCGCGGACTGCGCCTCACGGCGGAAGCGGGCCTGGAAGGACGGATCACGGGCCATGTCGGCCCGGAGCGTCTTCACTGCGACGGAACGGCCGAGCCGGGAGTCATGGGCGAGGTACACCTCGGCCATGCCGCCGCGTCCGAGGACGCCGCCGAGCTCGTACCTGCCGCCTAGGCGACGAGGCTCTTCCATAGTTCCGACCCTCTCCCTCACCCGCCGGTGAGGTTGTGACGTAGGTGTCCCCGCACGCTCTGAGTGACGCCGACCCGGCCCCGGGTGGTTCTGCGATCAGGACCCTTTGACGTCTCGCGGGCGGCAACGGGCACACCCGCTGCTGCGGATACGCTACCGGTCGCACCGGGCCGGACCGGAGTCGGCCGTCGGCCGATACCAGACCGGTATCCGGACGGAGGGGCCGATCGTGACATTCCACGCACCTGTGACGGCCGCTCCCTACTTGCCGAGGGCGGCCTGCATCACCGCCTTGGCGATGGGTGCGGCGAGCCGGCCGCCGCTGATGCCGTCACGGTTGTTGGAGCCGTCCTCGACCACCACCGCCACCGCGACCGACTGGCCGTCGGCGGTCTTGGCGTAGGAGGTGAACCAGGCGAACGGCAGTCCGGCGTTGTCCTCGCCGTGCTGCGCGGTGCCGGTCTTGCCGCCGACCGTCAGGCCCGGGATCTTGGCGTTCTTGCCGGTGCCGTTCTCGACCACCGAGACCATCAGGTCCTGCATCTTCTGCGCGGTGGCCGGGCTCATCGGCTGGGAGAACTGCTTCTCGGTGTGCTTGGAGACGGTGGTCAGCGAGGCCGAGCGCTCCTGGTCCACCAGGTACGGCTGCATCAGCGAGCCGTTGTTGGCGATCGCGGCGGCGATCATGGCCATCTGCAGCGGGGTGGCCCGGGTGTCGTGCTGGCCGATCGAGTCCATCGCGGTGCCGTCCGGGGTGGAGCTGCTCGGGAAGAAGCTCTTCTCGGAGCGGATCGGGGTGTCCACGGTGCTGTTGAAGCCGAACTTCTCGGCCTGGGCGCGCATCTTGTCGCCGCCGAGCTCGGCGCCGATCTTGCCGTAGACCGTGTTGCAGGACTGGTCCATCGCGGACTTGAGCGTGGCGTTCTCGCAGCGCTCGTTGGGGCTCTCGTTGTTCAGGTTGGTCTTGGTGCCCGGCAGGGTGTACGGCTCGGGCGTCTGGGTCTGGTCGTCGATGTTCTGGAACACGCCGTTCTCGAACGCCGCCGTCGCGGTGACCAGCTTGAAGGTCGAGCCGGGCGGGTACGTCTCGCGCAGCGCGCGGTTGAGCATCGGCTTGTTCGGGTCCGCGTTGAGGTCCACCCAGGCCTTGGAGTCGGCGGACTCGCTGCCCGCGAAGGCGCCGGGGTCGTAGGACGGGGTGGAGACCAGCGCCAGGATCGCGCCGGTGCGCGGGTCGAGCGCGACCACCGCGCCCTTCTTGTTGCCGAGGCCGTCGAAGGCCGCCTTCTGGGCCTTGGCGTTGATCGTCGTGACGACGTCGCCGCCCTTCTTCGGCTCCCCGGTCAGCATGTCCAGGGTGTTGCGGAAGAAGAGCCGGTCGTCGCTGCCGGAGAGGATGCCGTCCTCCAGCTGCTCCAGCTGGCTGGCGCCGAAGGACTGCGAGGAGTACCCGGTCACCGGCGCGTACATCGGGCCGTCGACCCAGGAGCGCTTGTACTTGTAGCGCAGGCCGTTGACGAAGTCGGACTGGGTGACCGGCTGGCCGCCGACGATGATGTTGCCGCGCGGGTGGGCGTACCGGTCGTAGACCTGCCGCTTGTTGTTCTTGTTGGTGGCCCAGGCCTCGGCCTGGACGCCCTGCACCCAGTTGGTGCGCACCATCAGGGCCAGGATCAGGACCAGGCAGAAGATCGAGACCCGGCGGATCGGCTTGTTCACGAGGCTGTTCCCCCCTGGAGCTCGGTGGCCGGGGCCGGTTCCACCCCGGGGCGGCGGGCGCTGTCGCTGATCTTCAGCAGGATCGCGACCAGTGCCCAGTTGGCGACCACCGAGGACCCGCCCTGGGCGAGGAACGGCATGGTCATACCGGTCAGCGGGATCAGCCCGGTGACACCGCCGGCCACCACGAAGACCTGGAGCGCCATGGCCGAGGAGAGGCCGACGGCGAACAGCTTGCCGAACGGGTCCCGGGCCGCGATGGCGGTGCGCAGGCCGCGCTGGACCAGCAGGGCGTAGAGCATGAAGATCGCCATGATGCCGGTGAGGCCGAGCTCCTCGCCGAACGAGCCGAGGATGAAGTCGCTCTTGGCGGCGAAGTCGATCAGCCAGGAACGGCCCTGGCCCAGGCCCGAACCGGTCACCCCGCCGGAGCCGAGCGCCATCAGCGACTGGCCGATCTGTTCCGTCGAACCCGGTGGCGGTTTGGGGGCGAAGGCGGCCATCGGGTCGAGCCAGGCGTCGATCCGGGTCTTGACGTGGCTGGCGGTGGAGGCCACCGCGACGGCACCGCCGACGGACATCAGCAGGCCGAAGACGATCCAGCTGGTGCGTTCGGTGGCGACGTACAGCATCACCACGAAGAGGCCGAAGTACAGGAAGGACGAGCCGAGGTCGTTCTCGAAGATCAGGATCAGCAGGCTGAGCAGCCAGATCACGATGATCGGCCCGAGGTCGCGGCCGCGCGGCAGGTAGAGGCCCATGAAGCGGCGGCTGGCCAGCGCCAGGGCGTCGCGCTTGACCATCAGGTAGCCGGCGAAGAAGACGGTCAGGATGATCTTGGCGAACTCACCGGGCTGGATCGAGAAGGCGCCCATCCGGATCCAGATCTTGGCGCCGAAGTCCTCCTTGCGGGCCGGGAAGAAGGCCGGCGCCGCGAGCAGCACCAGGGCCGCCGCCATCGAGATGTAGGTGTAGCGCTGGAGGACCCGGTGGTCCTTCAGGAAGATCATCACAAAGATGAAGAACGCAACCCCGAGGCCCGACCACATCAGCTGGTTGGCGGCCGCCGGGTAGTTGTTGTGCAGCAGCTTCCCGGCCTTGTCGAGCCGCCAGATCATCACCACGCCGAGCCCGTTGAGCAGGGTGGCGATCGGCAGCATCAGCGGGTCCGCGTACGGCGCGAAGCGGCGCATCAGCAGGTGCGCGACCAGGGCCAGCGCCCCCATGCCGAGGCCGTAGCCGAGCATGCCGGCCGGCAGCGAGTCGTCCATCGCGAGGCCTACGTTGGCGTACGCGAGGACCGGCAGCAGCACCGCGAAGGCCAGCATCGCCAGCTCGGTGTTGCGCCGGTTGGGCGTGCCGGGCGCGGAGATGGTGGTGTTGCCCCGGCGCCGGGAGGAGGCCCGGTCGGGCGGTACGCCGTTGGCCCGGCGGTCGCCGGACCGGCTGTCGGCGCCGTTGCTGAGGTCGAAGGTGCTCACGTGGTGACCGCTCCCTGACGGCCGGCAGGCCCGCTCGGGGCGGGCCTATGTCGGGTCGCGGCCGTCACGGCTTCGGGCAGGAGTCGGCCTTCTGCCGCTCCTCGTCCGTCAGGCCGGGCAGGTCGCCCTGCGCCCCGGTGCCCGGGGCGGCGGCGCTCTGGCTCGGGGCGGCCGTGGTCGGGGTGGGGGTCGGGGTGGCCGTGTTCGTGGGAGCGGCGGCGGCCGGGGCCCGGCCGACCGTCCCCGAGGGCGACGGCGCCGGCGCGGTGGCCGTCAGGAACCCGGCGTGCGCCACCGCGGCGGTGGCCGGCTGGCCGGCCGGCGCGGTGCCCGGCAGCGCCGGGTTGGCCGCGGCCGTCCGGGCGTCGGCGACCTTGTGGCAGAACGCCGCCTGCTCGCCGAGCTTCTTCACCTTGTCGTCGGCGTCACCCAGGCTGCTGGCCGAGATGGTGTTGGTGACGTGGGTGCGCTGGTCCTGCGGCAGGTACTTGAGCTCGATGTCCTTGTACGAGGTGTGCACCGAGGACAGGCTCACCCCGGCGAGGCTCTGGTTGAGGCCCTGGTAGACCGCGACGTGGTCGCCGTCCACGCCGACGTAGTACTGGTCCTGGGTCCACTGGTAGCCGAAGAAGCCGACGCCGCCCAGCACGCCCAGGGCGACCAGCGCGGCCAGCGAGAGCTTGAGCGCCCCGCTCCTGCGCTTGGGCCGGGCCTCGTCGTCGAACTCCTCGGTGCCGTACACCGACGGCTCGCCGGCGCCGAAGCCGTCGTAGCCCTCGGCGGGGCCGAAGCCGGCCGGGGCGGCGCCGTAGCCGGCGTCGTAGCCCTCGGCCGGGCCGAAGGCGCCCTGCGGGGAGCGACCGAGACCGGCCGCCCGGCCGGCCGGGGTGTCCCGGATCGACTGGTCGGCGACGGTCGAGGACGGCGGGGTCTCGGCGACCGCGCCGACCACCACCGGGACGTCGTTGAACTGACCGCTCAGGGTGTCCGTGGCGCCGACGTCGAGGACGTCCGCCACGATGCAGGTGATGTTGTCCGGACCGCCGCCGCGCAGCGCGAGCTGGATCAGCTCCTGCACGGTCTGCTCGGGGGAGTAGAAGCTCCCGAGGGTGTCCTGGAGGGTCTGGTGGCTGACCGGGCCGGAGAGGCCGTCGGAGCAGATCAGGTAGCGGTCGCCGGCCCGGACCTCGCGGATCGACAGGTCGGGCTCGACCTGGCCGCGGCCGTCCAGCGCCCGCATCAGCAGCGAGCGCTGCGGGTGGGTCTCGGCCTCCTCGGGCGTGATCCGGCCCTCGTCGACCAGGCGCTGCACCCAGGTGTGGTCCTGGGTGATCTGCACCAGCGAGCCGTCCCGCAGCAGGTACGCGCGGGAGTCGCCGACGTGCACCAGGCCCATCCGCTGGCCCGTCCAGAGCATCGCGGTGAGGGTGCAGCCCATGCCCTCCAGCTGCGGGTCCTCCTCGACCATCTGCCGGAGGCGGTCGTTGGCGCCCTGGACGGCGTCACCGAGCAGGGTCAGCAGATCGGCGCCGGGCACGTCCTCGTCCAGCCGGACGATCGAGCCGAGCACCTCGGAGGACGCGACCTCGCCGGCCGCGGCGCCGCCCATGCCGTCGGCCACGGCCAGCAGCCGCGGCCCGGCGTAGCCGGAATCCTCGTTCCCCTCCCGGATCAGCCCCTTGTGGGAGCCGGCGGCGAAGCGCAGCACCAGGGTCATGCGACCTGAGCCCCCCTCTGGGTCATGGACGGGATGCTGTCCCTCATGCGCTACTACTTCCGCAGTTCGATGACGGTCCTGCCGATACGGATCGGCATGCCCGGCTGGAGCGGGGTCGGCGCGGTCAGGCGCTGCCGGTCCAGATAGGTGCCGTTGGTGGAGCCTAGATCCTCGACCGTCCACTGCCCAGTCTGATCCGGATAGATCCTGGCATGCCGGGAGGACGCGTAGTCGTCGTCCAGCACGATGGTGGAGTCGTGCGCCCGGCCCAGCGTGATGGTCTGGCCCTGCAGCGCGACGGTCGTACCGGCCAGCGAGCCCTGCACCACGACCAGCTGGGTCGGGGCGCCGCGGCGCCGGCCGCCGCCCTGGGTCTGGGGGGCGGGAGCGGGCTGGCCCTGCGGGGCCCGCCCGGGCAACGGAGCGGTGGCCGCGGTGGCGGCGGCGGCCGCGGTCGCGGCACCGCCCCGGCGGGAGGAGCGGGGGTTCACCCTGGTCCCGAACAGGTCACTGCGGATCACCTGGACCGCGACGATGACGAACAGCCACAGCACGGCGAGGAAACCCAGCCGCATGACCGTCAGGGTCAGTTCTGACATGGCCGGCCCGCCCGTGAGTGAGCGAAGCGAGCGAACAAATCGGACACTACCCTTCGACCTGTCGGTAGACGATGGTGGTGGAACCCACGACGATTCGCGAGCCGTCGCGGAGCGTAGCGCGCTGGGTGTGCTGTCCGTCCACCACGATGCCGTTCGTGGACCCGAGGTCGAGCACCATCGAGGGGGTGCCGGGCCGGATCTCGGCGTGCTTGCGGGAGACCCCGGGGTCGTCGATCCGCACGTCGGCCTCGGTGGAGCGGCCGAGCACGCAGGCGTTCCCGGTGATCTGGTGGCGGGAGCCGTTGACCTCGATCCAGCGGCGCACGGCGGTGCCGTGGCCGGCGCCGGGGAACGGGCGGACGTTGCCGCCGGCGCCCGCCGGCGGGCCGGCGGGCATGGCGGGGGGTGCGGCCGGGGGCGGGGGCGCGCTGTAGGGGGCGGCGCCCTGCTGCTGCCACGGTGCGCCGGGGGCCGGGGCGGCCGGCGGCCGGCCGTAGCCTCCCCCCTGGGTGGGCTGCGCCGGGGCCTGCTGCTGCGCCTGCGGCTCCTCGGCGGCCAGCGTGCGGCTGCGCACCCGGTAGAGGCCGGTGTCCAGGTCGTCGGCCTTCTCCAGGTTCACCTGGAGCGTGCCCATGAAGGAGTACCGCTGGGCCTCGGCGTACTCGCGGACCATGCCGGCCAGCTCGGTGCCCAGCTGGCCGGAGTAGGGGCTCAGCCGCTCGAAGTCGTGCGGGCTCAGCTCGACGATGAAGTCGTTGGGCACGACGGTGCGGTCGCGGTTCCAGATGCTCGCGTTGTTGTCGCACTCGCGCTGCAGCGCACCGGCGATCTCCACGGGCTGGACCTCGGATTTGAACACCTTGGCGAAGGTGCCGTTGACGAGACCCTCAAGTCGCTGCTCGAACTTCTTCAGCACTCCCATGGGGCACCCCCTTCCAGGGTTCGTTCGCCTGCCTGCCGACCGGATCCCGGGGAGCCGGTCGCGCCTACTTGCGGTACTTCCGTACTGATCGTATCCACGCCGGGGCCATCCATACGGTTCCCGGACCGCGTGGTGCCCGGGGGTGGGCTCGGACACACAGGGTGACGCATTCCGGCGGCGGCATGCCAGGGCTACCCGTCGGAGCGGCCCCTCATCCCTCGCTCACCCGTTCGTCCGGGCATCCGTTCGGATGCGCTCGGCCGCCCCGGGAAACGGATTCGGAGGCGGCCCGCAGGTCGTGCTACTGTTTTCCACGTCGGAAGGGGCGCCCGCAAGGGAGCCGGACCGAAGAACCGCGAAGGCCACATGGTACCGAGCGGATCGGCTGGTCGGCTGGCAACCACGACAAACACCCATGCGCGGGTGGCGGAATAGGCAGACGCGCTGGATTCAGGTTCCAGTGCCCGAAAGGGCGTGGGGGTTCAACTCCCCCCTCGCGCACAGCGAAGCCCCGCAGATCTTCGGATCTGCGGGGCTTTCTCGTGTTCGCGGGGAGGTCGGCGCCCGGCCCCCGGGGAGGCGGCGCCCTCAGTCCCGGCCGGCGGGGAGGTCGGCCCGCACCGCGAAACCGCCGTCGGGGGTGGTGCCGGCGGTCAGGGTGCCGCCGAGCAGCTGTGCCCGTTCACGCAGACCGACCAGGCCGTGCCCGCCGCCCGGCAGGGTCTCGGCGGGCCGCACCGGCGGGGCGTCGTTGCGGACCTCGACCCGGAGCCGGCGGCCCTCCGCGCGCACCCGGACCCGGACGGTGGCCTGCGGGGCGTACTTGGTGATGTTGGTGAGCGCCTCCTGGACCGTCCGGTAGGCGGCCCGCTCGACCGCCTCGGGCCAGGGGTCCTCCCCCGGGAACAGCTCGGCCTCGGCGGCCAGGCCGCTCTCCTCGATCAGCCGGGGGAGGTCCGCCAGCCGGGGCTGCGGGGCGAGCGGGGCGTCCGGGCGCGCACCGGCGGCCCGCAGCACGCCGACCATCTGCCGCAGCTCCTCCAGGGTGCGCACGGAGAGTTCCCGGATCGTCCGGGCGGTGGCCGCGGCGGCCGGGTCGGCGGTGCTGACCTGCAGCGCGCCGGCCTGGATGCTGATCAGGCTGACCTGGTGCGAGACCACGTCGTGCATCTCCCGGGCGAGCCGGCCGCGCTCGCTGATCAGCACCCGCTCGGCGAGCAGCCGGCTCTCCCTGGCCTGGCCCCGGGTCAGCTCGTCCAGCCGGGCGGCCAGCTCCCGACGGGTGCGGGAGAGCAGACCGGTGGCGGCCGGGCCGGCGGCCAGCATCACCGACTGGATGGCGTACAGCGCCGTCTCCCGGCTCGGTTCGAGGGACTGCTCGGAGAGCGGCCAGTGGAAGAACTCGACCAGCGCGAAGAGCGTCGCGCAGGGGACCACCACCCGGGGGGCGGGCCGCTCGGCGGCCACCGTGTAGACGGCGGTGATCGGGGCCAGCCAGATGTCGGCGAGATAGCTGCCCGGCATGGTGAGCAGCAGCACGGTGACCGGGAAGCGCCGGCGCCAGGGCAGGACGACGGCCGCGAGCAGTGAGAGCAGGACCTGCCACCAGGTCGCGCCCCGGGCCACCAGCGCGGCGTCCATCAACGAGTAGAGGGCCGGCAGCAGCAGCATCAGCCAGGGGGCGGTGAGCCGGGCCGGCAGGCGTCTGGCGGGGGGCAGGTCGGTGGTGGTCATGCCCCGTTGCCGGGTTTCGGCCGGACCAGGCCGGCCCGGTGGGCGACGACGGCGGCCTGCACCCGGTTGGCGGCGCCGAGCTTGCCGAGGATCGCGCTGATGTGGTCCTTCACCGTGCCGGTGCCCAGGAAGAGCCGGTCGGCGATCTCGGCGTTGGACAGGCCCTCGCCGAGCAGCGCCAGGACGTCGAGTTCGCGGCCGGTGAGGGTGCGGGCCAGCGTGGCGGCCTCGGCGTCCGGGCCGCCGCCGTCCACGTAGCCGCCGATCACGGTGCGGGTGACGGTCGGGGAGAGGATGCTGCCGCCGGCCGCGAGCACCCGGACGGCGTGCACCAGCTGCTCCGGGGCGGTGTCCTTGAGCAGGAAGCCGGACGCGCCGGCGCGCAGCGCGGTCCCGATGTACTCGTCGGTGTCGAAGGTGGTGAGCATCGCCACCGACGGCGGGTCGGGCAGGGCGCGCAGCCGGCGCAGCACCGAGATGCCGTCGAGGTCGGGCATCCGGATGTCGAGCAGCACCACGTGCGGACGCAGGCGCTGGACGTGCTCCTCGGCCTGGCTGCCGGAGCAGTCGCCGACCACCTCCAGGTCGGGGGCGGAGCCGACGATCAGGCCGAGGCCGGAACGGACCAGGATCTCGTCGTCCACGATCAGCACGCGGGTGGTGGTGATGGTCCCTCCTCGGTTCGGGCGGCCGGGCCCGGCCGGTCCGCTCGATGCAGTCTTCTTGAGCATTTCGAGACTAGGGCCAGTGGGGGCGGGCTGCCGAACGCTCGGTCGCCGGGACACCCCCGCCGTTCGGCGGGGGTCGGAATCGGCTACCGGGTTCACGTAATTCTCACCCGGGGTGCGGAACGATGGAGTTGGCTGCCCCTTCACCGGTTTTCGGTCATGGCCAGGGTCGCTGGTCAGTCCGTCGGGCGCACGGATGCCCGGCGCCGGCCCGTGTTGCGGATGCGCCCCACCATCTGATCGTTTGGAATTGAGCTGTGTCGTCCACTGTGAAGTCGGAGCCGTCCGCCGCGTCCGCCGGGCCCCGGCCCGCCGGCCTGCTGGAGCGCTGGCGCCCGAGGGCCGCCGCGGCGACCGTCTGGTACCTGCGCCTGATCGCGCTGCTGAACCTGGTGACGGTGCTGCTGGTGCCGTTCCGGGACCAGGTGACCGAGCACAACGAGGGCGAGTACTTCACCCCCTACCTGATGACGGCCGGTCTGAGCAGCGCGGTGCTGTCGGTGTTCCTGGCGATCGCGATGCGGCGGCGCAAGCGGGCCGCGTGGATCTTCAACATCGCGCTGGCCGGGCTGTTCGCGGTGCTCTACCTGCTCGCCATGGCGGTGCCGGGCGAGCGGTTCAACCACCACGCGCTGAACTACATCTCCACCGTGCTGACCTGCCTGTTCGTGCTGGCGCTGCTGGTCGGGCGGAAGGAGTTCACCTCCAAGGGCGACAGCTCCAACCCGAAGACGGCGGCGGCCACCTTCGTCGGCGGCCTGGCCTTCGGCGGGGTCGTCGGCGCGCTGCTGGTCTGGGCGAACAACACCGCCCAGGGCTCCGACTTCTGGGACCTCTTCCGCTACTCGGTCGGCCGGATGATCACCATCACGCCCTCCGAGCACCTGCGGTCCGTGGTCACCGCGCCCACCTGGGTCAACGCCGTCATCAACGCGATGGGCGGGGTGCTCTTCCTCCTGGTCCTCTACGTGGCGTTCCGCAGCCCCAAGGACAAGGAGCTGCTGACCCCGGAGGACGAGGAGCGGCTGCGGGCCCTGCTGGAGAAGCAGGGCGACCGGGACTCGCTGGGCTACTTCGCGCTGCGCCGGGACAAGGCGGTGGTCTTCTCCCCCAGCGGGAAGGCGGCGGTGACCTACCGGGTGGTCGGCGGGGTCTCGCTGGCCTCGGGCGACCCGATCGGGGACCCGGAGGCCTGGCCCGGCGCGATCGACGCCTGGCTGGCCGAGGCCCGCGAGCACGCCTGGGCGCCGGCCGTGATGGGCGCCTCCGAGGAGGCCGGGGTGATCTACGCCCGGCACGGGCTGGACGCACTGGAGCTGGGCGACGAGGCGATCGTCGAGCTGGACGAGTTCTCGCTGGACGGCCGGGCGATGCGGGTGGTCCGCCAGGCGTACAACCGGGTCAAGCGGGCCGGGTACACCGTGCGGATCCGGCGCCACGAGGACATCCCCGAGTACGAGATGGCCGAGCTGGTGGCCAAGGCCGACCAGTGGCGCGACGGCGCGACCGAGCGCGGCTTCTCGATGGCGCTCGGCCGCCTCGGCGACCCGGGCGACGGGCGCTGCGTGATGCTGGAGTGCCACGACGGGGACGGCGAGCTGAAGGCGCTGCTGAGCTTCGTGCCGTGGGGTGCGGACGGGCTCTCGCTGGACCTGATGCGCCGGGCCCGGGACACCGAGAACGGGCTGATGGAGTTCATGGTGATCGAACTCCTGCAGCGCGCCGAGGAGGTCCAGCTGGCCCGGGTGTCGCTGAACTTCGCAATGTTCCGTTCCGTTTTCGAGCGCGGGTCGCGGCTCGGCGCCGGGCCGGTGCTGCGGCTCTGGCGCTCGGTGCTGGGCTTCTTCTCGCGCTGGTGGCAGATCGAATCGCTGTACCGCGCCAACGCCAAGTACCGGCCCATCTGGGAGCCGCGCTATCTGCTGTTCGAGAAGAGCAGCGAGATTCCGCGCATCGGCATCGCCAGCGCGCGCGCCGAGGGCTTCATCACCGCACCGAGTCTGCCCGCCCTGTTCCGTCGCCGGCACAGGGGAGCCGACGCGGCGTCCCGGGTGCCGGTGGCCGCACGGGACGGGAAGGGGTAACCCCTCCGCCGGGGGGCGGAGGGGGCCGGTCGTCCGGATGGGGGGCTTTCGGGGTTTTCTCTCCCCCCAGAGGATGAGGCAGCTCAACTTTTATGCCGATGTGGATTCATTAACCGGCTTCTAATGTTGGAGTGGTCGAGAAGGCGTTCGCGGCTTCGGGGATTTGGAGAGACGGTTGTGATTTACAGGACCCACGCGGGGGGCGTGCGAAAGGGGCCGCTGGCTATTGCCGGAGCGGCCGCTGTCGCCGAGTGGGGGACGTTGTTCGGGGTGGTCCGGGAGCGGCTGGTGGCGAAGAAGTTCGCCGCCGTTCCGCTGGCCACGACGGCGACCGCCCTGATCCTGCTGTTCAGCGTCGTGCAGCACCTGCCGGGCGGCGAGCGGTTCGTCACCCGCATCGGGGTGGTGAAGGCGGCGCTGCCGCTGGACGTCTCGCTGCTGCGCACGCCGCTGTCGTTGTACGTGCCGGCGCTGGACCTGCCGGTCTGGGGGGCGCTGGCCCAGGTCTTCGTGGTCTTCGGGATCGCCGAGATCGTGCTCGGCCGGCGGCTGACCCTGGTGGTGGCCTACGCCTGCACCCTGGCCGGGACGCTGTTCGCCCGGGTCGGCGTGGCGATCGGCCCGGACCACATGTTCGGCTTCCCGAAGTGGGTGGCCTACGTCCGCGACACCGGCCCCTCGGCGGCGGTGGTGGCGCTGGCGATCTGCATCGCGTTCCGCTGCCGGGCCTGGTTCACGGCCGGTCTGGTGGTCGCGCTGATGGTCGGCGAGGCGGTCGTCCTGCCGAACCTGGCGGGCCTGGAGCACGTCGTCGCGGTGATCACCGCGCTGCTGATCGCCGTCTCGGTGGAGGTGTTCGGGGACTTCTGGCCGCGGGTGCTGGCCGGGGTCGGCGCGGCGGCCTCGGTGGCCGCGGCCGCCTCGATCGAAGTGGCCACCGAGGCCCGCCGCCGCTCGGCGGGCGCGGCCCGGGCGTAGCCGCCGGCCGACGGATTCCCGCCCGAGCGCCCGAGCGCCCGACCGCCCACCGGCGGTCGGGCGCTCGGCGTGCGGACGGCAGGTCGGCCCGCAGGGCACCGGGTCGAGCGCCCCGGAGGCGAGTGGGCTCTAGACGATGGGCAGCTCGAACCAGACCACCTTGCCGACCGCCTTGCGGGCGGTGCCCCAGTGTTCGGCGAGCTTGGTGACCAGGGTCAGCCCGCGGCCGGTCTCGCCGAGCTGTTCGGCGGGCTCCAGCGACGGCAGGTTGTGGTTGTCGTCGCTGACCTCGACCAGCAGCTTGTCCACCCGGATCAGCTGGAGCTGCACGCGGTCCCGGGCGACCCGGACGGCGTTCGTCACCAGCTCGCTGACCAGCAGCTCGGTGGTGTCGCTGAGCGCCTGCAGGTGCCAGGCGGCGAGCTGCTCGCGCACCAGGGCGCGCGCCCGCCGGACCTCGCGGTGGTCCACGGTGAGGTCCCAGGTGGCCACCTCGGTCGGTGCGACGCCGTCGAAGCGGGCCACCAGCAGGGCGACGTCGTCCTTGCGGTCGTCCGAGTGCAGCCGGTCCAGGACGACGTCGCAGGCCTCCTCGGGGCTGCGCTGCGGGTCGATCAGGTTGCCGCAGAGCGCGGCCAGTCCGGTTCCTATGTCGCCGCCCCTGACCTCGACCAGGCCGTCGGTGCAGAGCACCAGCATCGAGCCGTCCGACACGTCGATGGTCTTGGCGACGAACGGCACCCCGCCGACGCCGATCGGAGCCCCGGCCGGGATCTCCAGCAGCTCGCCGGTGCCGTCCGGGTGCACCAGCACCGGCGGGACGTGGCCGGCGCTGGCCAGCTCGCAGGTCCGGTTGATCGGGTCGTAGACCGCGTACAGGCAGGTGGCCAGATGGTCGTCGCCGAGCTTCTGGGCCAGGTTGTCCAGGTGGCGCAGCAGCTGGCCGGGCGGCAGGTCCAGGGCGGCGAGGGTCTGCATCGCGGTGCGGAAGCGGCCCATCGCGGCGGCCGAGTGGATGCCGTGGCCCATCACGTCGCCGACCACCAGCGCGACCCGGCTGCCGGGCAGCTGGATCGCGTCGAACCAGTCCCCGCCGACCTCGGCCTTGGGGTCGCCCGGCAGGTAGCGGTGGGCGATCTGCACGCCGGGGATCTGCGGCGGGCGGGTCGGGATCATCGAGCGCTGGAGGGTGGTGGCGACCTTGGACTCGGCGCGGTGCAGCCGGGCGTTGTCCAGCGAGAGCGCGGCGCGGGCGGCCAGCTCCTTGAGGGTGGCGGCGTCGCCCTCGTCGAAGGGGGCGCGGTCGGGCAGCCGGAGCAGCTTGAGGATGCCGAGCACGGTGCCCCGGGCGGAGAGCGGCACCACCAGCATCGAGCGGCCGGAGACCACCGAGGCCAGCCGGGCGCCGCCGAGCGCGGCGGCGTAGTCGACCGCGACGTCCTCGCTGACCACCGGGACCAGGACCGGCTGGTTGAGCTGGAGGGCCATCCCGGGCGGGGTGTGGCGGGGCATCGCGACCAGCGAGCCCTCGGCGAGGACGTGGTCCCACTGGCCGGCGGAGTCGTTGTTGGCCAGGGCGACCCGGCGCAGCATGGTGTCGTCGTCCGGCCGGGCCTCGGGCAGCTCGGAGTCGGAGATCAGGCCGTCCACCAGGTCGACGCAGGCGAAGTCGGCGACCCGGGGGACGAGCACCTGGCAGAGCTCGCGCGCCGTGAAGCCGAGGTCCAGGGTGGTGCCGACCTTGCCGCCGACCTCGTTGAGCAGGGCCAGTTGCTCGCCGGCCTGGCCGTTGGTCAGGAACGGGGTGAGCCGGCCCACCGGCGGGGCGCTGCCCGGGCAGGTCAGCACATCGGCGGAGGCGGAGGCGGGGGAGGGGACGGCGACGGGTGGGACCTGGTCGCCGCGGTGGACCTGGTGGCCGTTGGCGGACGACTCGACGGCGGCCTGCTCGATGGTGGCGCCTCCTCTGGGCGGTGCCGGGACGGTCGGGGCGGCCGCCGGGGTGCCGCTCACGGCGCCGGCGGGCCGGGCGGCCGGCGCGGCGGGCCGGTCGGCGGCCTCGCGCTGGACGGGCAGCGGGCCCGCCGGCCGACGGCCGGGGGCGGGCTGCTCGGGCTGCGGGGGCGGGCCGAGCCGGGCGGCGCGCTGCTGGGCGGTCGGGTAGCGGCGGCCGATGCCCGCGGCCGCGTGCGCGGTGCCGGCCTGCGGATCGGCCGGCAGCACGGGGAGCACGGTGGTGGCGTCCAGCCGCAGGGCGGGCAGGCCGGCCCGGCGCAGCCCGTCGAGCAGCTGGGCCCGGCGGTCGGCGGAGCCGGCCGGCAGCAGCCGGGCGAGCGGTTCGGGCACCGGGCGGCCGGGCGCGGTGAGGGCGGCGGTGAGCCGGTGGAAGCCGCCCTGTGCGGCGGGGGTGGCGGCGAACGGCAGCAGGCGCTCGCCGAGCGCGAGCCGCGGCCCGGCGGAGCGCAGCGGGCGGGCGTCGGCGGCCAGGGCCAGCAGGCCGCCGGCCGGGCCGGCCAGCGGGTAGGCCCACCAGAGCACGTCGCGCAGGTGTTCCTCGCGGTCCACGACGGGCATCTGCCCGGCCCACGGGCGGTCGGTGGCGGTCAGCTCGGCCAGCGTGTCCAGCGCGTCGCGGCGGTGCCGGACGGCGGGGGCGGCGGCCGGCCCGGGGACGCTGCGCGGCTCGACGGCGGGCAGCAGACCGGAGGCGGGGCGGTCGTGGGTGACGTCGGCGCGGTGCCCGAACAGCTCCTCGGCAGCCCTGCTCCACTGCGCCACCCGGCCCGTCCGGTCGACCAGGACAAGGGCGAGCCGGACCAGCGCGACCACCCCTGAGGGCTGGTCACCCGGTGCGGCCCCGGATTCGGCCGTGACGGCCGCCGGACGCGGTGTTGAGTTGGGCTCGTCCACCATGGATTCGGTCTGCTCCCGCCTGGCCGCCACGCCTGGAGGTGGCCGTCTCTCTGGAGGAGGCACGCTGTGCGTACCAGCGAAGCACGGAGAGGGCTGGGCTCGATAGCGAAACGGGGAGATTCATCAGTACTTGTTGCGTGTCCTGGGGTGTACGCCCGCCCGCACTCCCCGTCCACCCGGTCGGAGCAGCGCGCACGGAGGTAGGGTGGCAGGCCGGGCCGCCCCGCGGGGCGGGCGTGCCGGTCCCGGTACGGCGGACGGCACGGCAGCAGGACGAGCCGGCAGGACGAGACAGAGGCGAGACGTGACCGCGCAGAGCCCCGCCCGTTGGACGGATCCGGAGCAGCAGGAGCTGGAGGAGCGGGTCGCCGCCGCCGAACTCGCCTGGCTCACCATGGACGTCGACATGCAGACCCTGCGCGTCGAGATCGACAACTTCGCCCTGATCCACCATCAGCTGCTCGGCCCGCTCTACGCCCGGCTGGACGAGCTGGACGCGCTGATCGCCGAGACGGTGGCCACCCGGACCGGGCACCCCGAGGACGTCCGGCGGGCCGCCGAGGCGCGCCAGCGGGTGGACGAACTCCCGGACCTGGACGCGCTGTTCGACAGTGTCCAGGAGCAGGACGCCGCCACCGCGCCGCCGGCCGCGCCGACCCGGGTGCGGCCCGGCCGGGACGCCCAGCGGATCTACCGCGAGCTGGTCCGCCGGGCCCACCCCGACCTGACCACCGACCCGGCCGAGCAACAGCGCCGGGCCGCCTTCATCGCCCGGGTCAACGAGGCCTACGCGTACGGCGACACCGCCGCGCTGGAGGGCCTCGCCGCCGAGTGGTCCACCGCCCCCGAGGCGGCGCCCGCGGTGGACTCCCCCGACCGGTTCGGCTGGCTGCGCCGGCGGCTGGAGTGGCTCACCGCCAAGATCGCCGAGACCGCCACCGAGCAGGTCAGGCTGGAGAACACCGCGATGGGCCAGCTGCTCGCCCTCGCCCCGCAGGACCCGGACGGGCTCCTGGAGGAGCTCGCCGACCAGCTGCTGGCCAAGGCCTCCGCCCAGCAGGCCGAGCTGGAACGGCTGCTCGGCGGGCAGCCGGTGGGAGACAATGGACCGGACCGGACCGAGCCCCAGGAGAACCAGACGATGTTCGCGCAGATCCCCACCGCCGAAGCCGCCGCCGTCCCTGCCGACGCCGCCCTGCTGGACGTCCGTGAGCAGGACGAGTGGGACGCGGGTCACGTGGACGGTGCGCTGCACATCCCGATGGGCCAGGTGATCGCCCGTCTCGGCGAGCTGCCGGACGAGAAGCTCTACGTGCTCTGCCGGGTCGGCGGGCGCTCCGCGCAGGTCGTCCAGTACCTGGTGCAGAACGGCCGGGACGCGGTCAACGTGGACGGCGGGATGTACGCGTGGGAGGGCGCCGGCCGCCCGATGGTGAGCAGCGACGGCCGGGACGCCTTCGTCCTGTAGCGCGGCAGGTCCGGGGGACCGCCGGGATTCCCTCCCCGTCGCAGGCACCGACGGCCCTCGGGTAGGGCAGGATGGGCGCGCGACCGAGCCGGGACGGGACCGGCGGCGTACGTCCGGCGGGGTGGTTGCACCTCCCGGCCGAAAGGCCGGGGCGGGGGCACCTCCCGGCCGGAGGCTGGGGGAATCCATGGCCGAGGGCACCGGGGCACCGCCGGGCGGGCGGGCTTGGTCGACGCCGGCGCTGGCCGTGCTCGTACTGGCGGCCGCGGTGCTGGTCGCCGGCACCGGGTTCTTCCTGGCCGCGGTGTTCCTGCACGTGGCCCCGGCCAACACGGCCTCCCGGGAGTACCGGGAGCAGGTCGACGGCCTGGTGTACCCGGAGTTCGAGCAGAACTGGAAGCTGTTCGCGCCCAACCCCTTGCAGCAGAACGTCACGCTGGACGCCCGGGTGCGCACGGTCGCGGACGGCGGTGCGACCAGGACCCACGACTGGACCGGGCTGACCGCCCGGGACATCGCGGCGATCCGCGGCAACCCCGCGCCCAGCCACGCCGACCAGAACATGCTCCGGCGGGCCTGGGACTTCTACGAGGGCTCGCACAGCGCGCAGGACGACTCGCCGACCAACCCGCGCGGCAAGCTGGCCGAGCAGTACCTGAAGCGGATCGCGCTGCAGCGGATCGGCCGGAGCGTCGACGGCGAGCGGATCCTGCAGATCGAGTTCCGGGTGACGACCGCGACCGTGCCGCCGCCGGGCTGGAGCGGCGAGGCCGCGCCGCCCGCGCCGAAGGTCCGGGAGCTGCCGTGGTGGCCGGTCGGCGACGAGGACTTCCGGGGGCTCGGGTGAACGAGGTGTCGCCCGTGGTCGGGTCGCAGCGGCTCGACGGCATCCTCCCCCAGCCTTCGGCCGGGAGGGACCCCCACCCCTGGCCTTCGGCCGGGAGGGACCCCCACCCCCAGCCCGGCCCGCCGGACGCGGGGTACCCCCACCCCGGCCCGCCGGACGGGCCGGCGCCGGCTCCCGGGCGGGCCCGCCCGGCGCCCGGCGCCGCGGCCGCACGGGCCCTCGCGGCGTTCACCGGGCGGGCGCTGGGGCGTCACCAGGCGGCGGCGGTGCGGATCGGCTTCGGGCTGGTCTGGCTGGCCTTCCTGCTGCGGGAGTGGCCCAACCGGCGGCTGCTGTACGGCGACACCTCGCCGTGGTCGCTCGACCTGGCCGAGCGGCTGCTGGCCGACAACGGGGCGCTGACCGTGCTGCCGTGGTTCGGCGGGCGGCTCTGGTTCGAGCTGGTCTACCACCTGGCGGTGCTGGCCGCGCTCGCCGTCCTGCTGGGCTGGCGGACCAGGGCGAGCACCGTGCTGTTCCTGGTCACCGTGCTGTCGCTGCAGAACCGCAACGTCTTCCTCGGTGACGGCGGCGACAACGTCGTCCACCTGATGGCGGTCTACCTGGTCTTCACCCGCTGCGCGCAGGTCTGGTCGCTGGACGCCCGGCGGCCGGCCCCCGGGCGGTCCGGGGTGCTGCTCTGGGCGGTGCTGGGCGCGGTGCTGCTGGTCTGCCAGCTCGGCGCCTTCTCCGGCGAGAGCCTGACCTGGACCACCGCCGGCTTCCCGCACGTCGGCTGGGCGCCGGTGTTCTGGGGCCTGTGGGCGGTGGCCGGGCTCTGGTGGGTGCTCGGGCGGCTGCGGCCGGACGGCGAGCCGCGGGCGGTGCTGGACGCGCTGGCGAACATGGTGCACAACTGCGCGATGCTGGTGATCGCCGCCGAGGTGGTGCTGATCTACGCCACGGCCGGCTGGTACAAGGTGCAGGGCTCGCGCTGGCAGGACGGCACCGCGCTCTACTACCCGCTGCACCTGGACTACTTCACGCCCTGGCCGGGACTGTCCGCCCTGGCCGGCTCGGCCCTGCTGCCGGTCTTCCTGATCTCGTACGGGACGGTGCTGCTGCAGGTGGCGTTCCCGTTCACGCTGGTCCACCGGCGGGTCAAGAACGTGCTGCTGGCGGTGATGATGGCCGAGCACCTGGGGATCGCGGTGCTGCTGGGGCTGCCGGTGTTCTCGCTGGCGATGGTCGCGGCGGACGCGGTCTTCCTGCCGACCGGGGCGCTGCTCTGGGCGGCGGCGCGGTTCGGGGGCGCGGGGGCACGGGTCCGGAGCCTCGGCCGCCTCCGCCCCCGGAGGGCGCCGCTCCCCTAAGCTGACCGCTATGTCCTGGTTTGCCGCACTCCGAGACACCGCGCGGACCGGACTGACCCTGGACCGGGCGCTCACCGACCCCAAACGTGCGGCCCGCGGAGCCGTCGCCGTCGCGCTGGTGCTCTTCCCCACCCTGGCGCTGGGCGGGGCCCGGCTCGCCACCTCGGCCGCGATGGGCGCGTTCATCGCCGGGACGGCCACCTTCCAGCGCAGCTTCCGCCCCCGGCCCACGCTCGCCGTCGCGGCCGGGATCGGGCTCGGCACCAGTACCTTCCTCGGCTACCTGGCGGCCGGGGTGACCGGGGCGTTCCCGGTGCTGCTCGCGGTCTGGGCCTTCGGGGCCGGCCTGGCCTGGGCGATCGGGCCGACCGCCGGGGTGGTCGCCGCCAACACCCTCTCGGTGATGCTGGTCGTGGTCCAGCTCCCGGTCAGCGCGGCGACCGCGCTCGGCCACGGGCTGGTCTGCGCGCTCGGCGGCGCCGTCCAGGCGGCCGTCATCACGCTCTGGCCGATCGGCAGTTGGACCGCCCAGCGCGAGGCGCTCGCCGACACCTACGCCGAACTCGCCGACTACGCCCGGCGGCTGCGCCAGGACCCGACCGCGCACGTCGACCCGGCGCCGTTCATGACGGCCCGGCACGCGGCCGCCCTGACGCCCTGGCAGGACCGCCGCCGACCGCCCGAGCTGCGCGGGCTGCGCGGCATCGCCGAGCGGGTCCGCCCGACCCTGGCGGCGATCGCCGATCCCAAGGTCGGCGCCCCCGAGGAGGGGCCCGAGCGCGACCGGGCCCGGGCCGTGCTGGCCGCCGCCGCCGAGGCGATGGACGCCCTGGCGCGCGCCGTCCGCACCGGTGATCCGCTGCAGCTGCCCCGCTCCGCACCGGCGCTCACGCTGGCCGCCCCGGCCGACGGGCCGGAACTGCAGGGCGCCGCCCGGCGGGCCGCCCGCCGGCTGGCCGGGCTGCTGCGCAAGGCCGCCGACGCCCTGGAGCGCGGCGACGAGGACACCATCAGCACACCCGTGGTCGGCGCCGGCGGGGCCCTGCTGAAGCCGCCGCTCTCCCGGATGCTGCCGGTCGCGCTGCGCGCGGTGCGGCGCCAGCTCCAGCCGCACTCGGCGGTCTTCCAGCACGCCGTCCGGCTCGCCGGGGTCGTCGTGCTCGCCTACCTGCTCGCCCGGTTGCTCGGCTTCGAGCACGGCTACTGGGCCCCGATGACCGCCGCCATGGTGATGCGGCCCGACTTCGCGCAGACCTACAGCCGGGGGGTGGCCCGGCTGGCCGGGACGATGGTCGGTGTCGCCGTCTCCACCCTGGTGGTGCAGCTGGCCCACCCCGGGGAGTGGGTGCTGGCCGCGCTCGCGGTGTTCTGCATCGGCGGCGCGTACCTCACCCTGCGCACCGGCTACGCGCTGATGACGGTCTGCATCTCCTCGTACGTCGTCTTCCTGCTCGGCCTGCAGGAGGGGAACCCGCTGGTCACCGCGGTGGAGCGGGTCGGGCTGACCTTCCTCGGCGGCTCCGTCGCGCTGCTCGCCTACGCGCTCTTCCCGACCTGGCAGACCGCCCGGCTCGGGGAGCGACTGGCCGAGTGGCTGGCCGCCGCCGGGCGCTACGCGGCCGCGGTGCTCGCCGTCTACGAGAACCCGGGCGCCCCGCGCGGGCGGGAGGTCCGCTCGGCGCTGCTGGACTCCCGGGAGGCCCGCTCCGAGCTGCTCCAGGCCATGCAGCGGGCCGACGCCGAGCCGGGCCGGCACGCCTCCGGGCTGCCCGGGGTGAGCCGCCGCCAGCTGGACCGGGCCCGGGCGGCGGTCGGCCACCTCGGGCGGGTCGCCGTGCTGCTGGAGGCCCACCTGCCCACCGCCGACGCCGAACCGGTGCCCGGCGCCGCCGAGTTCGCCGAGGAACTGCGGCTGGCCACCGCGCTGGCGGCGGCCGCGCTGCTCACCGAGCGTCCGGTCGAGTTCGACTCGGTGCGGGAGGCGCAGGCCCGGCTGGAGGAGCGGCTGGCCGGGGCGCCGCCCAGCGTGCAGCGCGAGGTCGTCCGGACGAGCTCCCGGCTGCTGCTCCAGGCGCTGAAGGACCTGGAGCGCGCGCTGCGCGGGGGCGGCTCGGCCACCCCGGAGCAGCGCGCGCAGGAGTCCACGGCGCGTTAGGTCCGGGCCGGTCCGGGACCGGCGCGGCGGTCCGGGTCAGGCGGCGGCCGCGGCCTCCAGCCAGTTGGCGAACTCGCAGGCGAAGTGCCACTGGTGGCCCGCCGCCAGCTCGTCCGGGGCGGCCGCGGGGAACTCGACGGTGAGCCGGATTCGCAGGCCCCCGGGCGAGTCGGCGAACTCGTGCATGACCCGCAGCACCTCGGAGCCGTCCGCGAGCCGCCCGGTGCCGCCGATCCGGACCGGGTACTCGGGGGTGGCGGTGGGCGCGTCGAAGCGGAGGAAGAAGCGCAGCGGCCCGGCGCCGACGGTCTCGATGATCTCGACCTGCCCGCCGGTGGAGTCGGCGAGGTAGTGCTCGGGGTTGGCGGCGAGCAGGGCGGCCCGGTCGGGCGCGTGCAGCCGGCCCTGCCACCAGCCGAGGAAGCGTTCGGCGTCGATGCCCTCGGCGGTCAGCTCGGTGACGGCGCGGCGCCACCGGCCGCCGGAGGCGCTCAGCAGGCCGCGCAGCACGGTGTCGGCGTCGGCGGTGTCGGCGGCGAGCAGGTCGCGGGTGCGGTCGTCGCCGAGGCGCTGCTTGAGCAGCCGCAGGGCGGCGCGGGCCCGGTCCAGCTCCCAGGCCAGGACGGCCTCCCGGGGGTACCGGGTGCCGTCGATGTCGGTGCGGACGGTGGGAGGGGGCGTGGCGGTGGTCGTCATGGCGTCGCTCCTCGGCAGGGCGGCCGCCCGGGCAGGGGGGCCGACGGGACAGGGCCTAGGCGGAGAGATTTTCTCCGGTTCCTGGACGGTAGCATAGGGGGAGAGAATCTCTCCGGTTAAGGGGTTGGCGATGAGGGCGGACGCGGAACGCAGCCGGCGCAGGATCCTGGACGCGGCCTGCGAGGTCTTCCTGGAACGCGGGCCGGACGCCCCGCTGGACGCGGTGGTCCGCCGGGCCGGGGTCGGCCCGGGCACGCTCTACCGGCGCTTCCCCGACCGCGAGGCGCTGGTCCGGGCCCTGGTCACCGACCTGCTGGCCCGCCTCGCCGAGGCCGCCGAGCAGGCCCGCAGGGAGGAGGACGACCCCTTCCGGGCGCTGCGCCGCTTCGTGCACGCCGCCGCCGACCTGCGGATGGGCGCGGCGATCGTGGTGCTGCTGGAGCGGCTCGTGGTGGACGGGGAGCTGACCGCCGCCCGGGCCGGGGCGGTCACCGCCGTGGAGTCGCTGGTCGCGGCGGCGCAGCGGGCCGGGCAGCTGCGGGCGGACGTCGGCATGGGTGACCTGGTGCTGCTCTGCGTCCGGGTCTCCCGGCCGCTCCCGGGCGGGCTGGCCGCCCTGGACGCCGACGGCACGCTGGTCCACCGCCAGCTGGACCTCGCCCTGGCCGGGCTGCGGGCGGGCGTCACCGACGGCGCGGGCGTGCCGCTCGGCTTCGACCAGGTGATCGCGGCCGCCGGCCGGCCCGGTGAGGCGGGGGTGGCAGAGTGAGCGGCATGAACGACGAGCTGGTGCGCGCCTGGCGGGCGGGCGCGGCGGCCCCGGACACGGTGCTGCTGGACGGATTCCACGCGCTCAAGCACGCGCTGCGCTTCGGCGGGGACGTCCGGCAGGTGCTGACCGCCGACCGGGCCGCGCTGCTGGCGCTCGCCGCCGAGCTGGCCGAGGACGTCGCCCCCGCGCTGGCCGGCCTGGCCACCGAACTGCCGGAGGCGGCGCTGCGCACCCTGGTGCCCAGGCTGCACCCGACCGGGGTGATCGCGCTGGCCGGCCGCCCGACCGCGGAGGCCAACCTGGCGGCCCTCGGCCGGCGGCCCCGGACGGCGCCGGTCGTCCTGCTGGAGAACCCGCGCAACCTGGGCAACGTGGGCGCGGTGATCCGGCTGGCGGCCGGCTTCGGCGCCACCGGCGTGGTGACCACGGGGGACCTCGACCCCTGGCACCCGAACGTGGTGCGGGGCAGCGCCGGCCTGCACTTCGCCACCGCCGTCGAACGGCTGGCGCTGCCCGAGCTGCCCGCCGGCCCGCTGTTCGTGCTGGACCCGGAGGGGGCGGACATCCGGACGGTGGCCGTGCCGGACGACGCGCTGCTCGCCTTCGGCACCGAGCGGCACGGCGTCTCGGCGGAGCTGAGGGCGCGCGCCGACCGGCTGGTCGCGGTGCCGATGCAGCCCGGGGTCTCCAGCTTCAACCTGGCGACCAGCGTGGCGATGGGGCTCTTCCACTGGATGTCGGGCCGCCCGCCCGGTGGTCCCCCGCCGGGCGGGCCCGCGGGCGGCTGACGCGCGCCTACCGGTCGAACAGCCGGCGCCAGGTGTCCGGCCCGGGGTAGCCGTCGGCCTCGCCGCCGCGCCAGCCCTGGGCGAGCTGGAAGGCCTGGACGGCCAGCCGGTCGCTCTCCGTCCAGCGCGGGCCGGGACCCTCGCGGTAGAAGCGGCCGAAGCCCTTGCGGACCAGCTGCTCGCCGAGCGCGGTGACGGAGGCGTGGTCGGCCCCCGGGCGGAACGCGTCCGCGCCGGGGAAGGCGGGCACCACGCCACCGGTGCCGGGGGTGGCCGGGGGCGGCGGGAGCGGGGTGGTGGCGGCGGCGATGTCGCGGCCCTTGTGGTTGACCAGGTAGTCCCAGGTGTCCTTGCCCGGGAGGCCGTCGGCCTCGCTGCCGCGCCAGCCCTGGGCGAGCTGGAAGGCCTCGGTGGCCCTGCGGTCGGCCTCGCCCCAGCGCGGGCCGGGGCCCTCGGTGTAGAACCGGCCGCCGCCACGCTGGACCAGCAGCTGGCCGAGCTTGGTGACGTAGGCGTTGTTCGCGCCCGGGCCGAACGAGTCGGCGCCGGGGTAGGCGGTCGACGCGGAGCCGTCGTTGCTGGGGTCGTCGGCGCCGGTGCCGTCCGAGAGCGCCTTGGCGCGGTACGGGAGGTACGAGGCGGAGTTGTTCCAGTAGGCGTACGGGGTGTCCCGCCTGGTGGTGCCGGGGGAGGTCTGCTCGTAGGCCAGGTAGCGGGTGCGGGAGGAGTCCGTCCAGCCGCCGAAGAGGGTGACGTGCGAGCCGGCCTGCGGATTGGCCGGGTTGTTGTAGATCAGGATGTCGCCGGGCCGGAGGTCCGCCTTGGTGATCCGGTCGGCGAAGTCGGGCAGCGTCCAGGTGGTCTGACTGCTGCCCAGGCCCCAGGCCATCGAGACGAAGCCGGAGCAGTCCTGGCGGTAGCCGTCGGACCAGTAGCGGCTCATGCTGTACGGGACCTTCCGGTCGACCCAGCCCTGCGCCCGCTCGATGATCTGCGCCCGGGTGAGCGGCTGCGCGGTGGCCCGCGGACCGGCGAAGGCGCGGGCGCCGGGGGCTTCGCCGTAGAGACCGCTGACCCCGCCCTGCGGTGTGGTCGGCGCCTCGGCGGCGCTGGTGCCGCCGGGGGTGGGCGCGGGGGCCGCCGCGGCCCCGGTGGCCCCGCCGCCCAGGACGGTGCCGACCGCGGCCATCAGCACCGCCGCCCGGCGGCGGACGCTCCGGGCCGCGGCGTGGCCGCCCTCGTGCACCGGCGCGGCGTGCAGCCGGGCGCGGCGGCGGTCACGGCAGCCCCCGCATATGCAGTCCTCGTCCGGTGCGACCTCGTCGAATTCCAGCAACGGGGTCGATTGCTCGGTAGGGGTCATTTCTCCGCCTCATTCCCGGTCAGTCCTGATGGCACGACAGGAGTGACCTTCCCGGGCCGGTATCGCGTGTTATCGGGACCAAAGTCCCAAACCGGACGGGTGGTCGGCGCGGCGAGTGGGCCGCCCGGGTGACAACCGTTCGGCGGCCCGGGCGTGGCGCGGGGAAACGGGAGGCGGTAGTGCCGGGGCCGGTCCGACGCCGGTCCGACGCGCGGTCAGCTCCCGGCGGCGGTGGCCGGACGGCGGCCCGGGGTGCTCACCGGCCGTCAGGCGGCGGCCGGCGGGTTGGCCGGGGAGTACTCGGGGTCGCTCCAGGTGAGCGGGGTGGCGTCGGCCAGTTCGAGGACGCCGGTGACGGTGAGTTCGACCACCCGCTCGGCCCCCGGCAGGCCGGCCGCCGACCGTTCGGACCAGTCGGTCCGGGCCTCGCCGGTGATCAGCAGCGCCCCGCCGGTCTCGTAGTCCGGCAGCAGCAGACCGGCGCGCGGGTCGAGCTCCAGGTTGCCCAGCGTCATGAACATGCTGTTGCCGGCGTACTCGGGCCAGCGCAGCCGGTCCGGGCCGACGGCCCGCAGGAAGCCGGGGTTGCCGCCCCGGTGCGAGGCGTCCACCCGGCCGTCCGGGCCGGCGGTGGCGATGAAGAAGGTGTCGGCGGTGGCCGCGGCCAGCTGCTGGGCGGTGGAGAGGACCGGGCCGGCGGCCACCAGGCGCGGGGCGCCGGCGGCCGGCCGCTCCAGCGGGCTGCGGCGCTGGATGTACTTCGGGCAGTTGGCGTAGACCTGGTCGGCGGTGATCACCAGGCCGCCCCGGCCGTCCGGCGCGCAGCGGCCGTTGAGCCGCATCCGGCGCCGGCCGGCCGGGTCCAGGGCGATGGTGCCGACCTCGGCCGGACCGGCCAGGGCGGCGGCCAGCGGGTCCTCGGCGGCGGGCCGGGCCGCCACCGTGAGGGTCCTCTCGTCGGGTGCCCGCAGGAAGCCGGGCCCGCCGGTGAGCTGGGTCGCCCAGAGCCGGCCGTCGGCGTCGGCGGCGCCGAGCACCAGCACCCGTCGCTCGGCCAGGAAGCGGGCGGCCACGGCCGGGATGGTGCGGCCGATCGCGCGGCCGGAGTGGTCGGCCCGCTCGACCCGGCCGGCCCGGGCCTGCACCGCGCGCTCGCCCGGGTGGTACGGCGTGCTGCTGTTGTCCGTCATGGCGGCCACCTCGGCCGGGCCTAGAAGAACCCGCAGGTGGGGGCCGCCCCGCTGGGGGCGGTGGCGCCGGTCGCGTCCACGCCCTGCGGGGTGTAGATCTCCAGCCGGATGCCGTCGGGGTCGGTGAAGAAGATCCCGCCGGAGGCCGCGCCCTCGCGGTGCGGGACGACGCCGTCGTGGGCGAAGTCCGCGCCCAGCTCGCGCAGCAGCCGCTCGGCGGCGTGGACCTCGTCGAGGCTGTCGACCTGGAAGGAGAGGTGGTGCAGGCCGGGCGCGGCGGTGGCGAAGGTGCCCGCGCTCTGCTGCCAGAGGGTGATCACCAGCCGGCCGTCGCGGCCCAGGAAGGCGAAGCGGTGCTCGGGGTCGGTGCCCTCGGTCACCACCTCCAGGCCGAGGACGCTGCGGTAGAAGGCGGTCGAGCGGTCGAGGTCGGTGACGTTCAGGCCGACGTGGCCGGTCTGCAGGGTGCTGGTGGCGGTGCTGGACATGGCTGATCACTCCCGTGGCCCGGGGCGCCCGGAGGCGCCCGCTCCCTAACCTGTACAAGGGACGGTAGTGGTTAGCCTGATGTCCCGTCAACCAATACCGGCCTCCGTAGCGGTTAGGTAGGTCTCGGTGAGCCGGTCCTGGAACGCCTCGGCGGTGAACAGGTAGTCCTGGCTGCCGGCCGACTCCAGCGCGTACGCCGCCAGCACGCAGCCCAGCCGGGCCGAGGCGTCGTCCGGCAGGCCGTCGGCCCGGCCCGCCAGGAAGCCCGCCCGGAACGCGCCGCCCGCACCCGCGCCGTCCGGCAGCCGGGAGATCGGGGCGGCCGGGACGGCGAGCGAGGGCTCGTCCGGGTAGTCGATCCAGACGCCCTCCGGGCCGAGGGTGGTGACCCAGCTGCCGACCCGGTGCAGCACCTCCTCGGCGGTCCACCCGGTGTGCTCCAGCAGCAGGCCGCGCTCCCGGCGGTTGGTGACGAGGCAGTCCGCCCCGGTCAGCACGGCCTCGGCGCCGGCCGCGCCGAGCTCCGCCGTCCGGCCGGCCACGTCCACCAGGTAGGGCAGGCCCAGCCGCCGGCACTCGGCGGCGCGGGCGGCCATCACCTCCGCCCCGGCGGGGCCGAGGAAGACCAGCCCGACGCCCGCGGCCCAGCCCGGCGGGCCCGGGCTGACGTCCTCGGCCAGCGCCCCGGGGTGGAAGGAGGTGATCCGGTTGCGGTCGGCGTCGGTGGTGCTGGTGTAGCGGGCGGTGGCCAGCTCGGCCGAGACCCGCACCAGGGAGGTGTCCACCCCGGCCTCCTCCAGCCGTTCCCGGTAGTCGCCGAAGTCCCGGCCGGCCGCGCCCAGCAGCAACGGCCGGCGGCCGAGGCGGCCGAGCCCGTACGCGACGTTGGCGGCCACGCCGCCGTAGCGCACCTCCAGGTCGTCGACCAGGAAGGAGAGCGAGAGGTGCTTGAGCTGGGCGGGCAGCAACTGGTGGGTGAAGCGGCCGGGGAAGGTCATCAGATTGTCGATGACGATCGGGCCGGTGACCGCGATTCGCATGGGATACCTGCCTCACCGTGGAGGGTCTGGGGTGCGTTCGGAGTGGAGGGGGCCGCGGACGGCGGGACCTACAGGGCCCAGAGGACCCAGCCGAGGAGCAGGAGGTTGGCGGTGCCCTGGGCGACGGCGCTGGCCAGGGCCGAGCCCGTCCAGGCGCGGCAGATGCCGAGGGCGAGGCCCATGGTGAAGACGGACGGCAGCACCCCGCAGATCACCCGGGTGTCGAACGGGTTGAGGCCGTAGTCGCCGAGGTGGACCAGGGCCCAGGCGGCCGAGGTGGCGGCGATCGCCGCCACCGGGCCCCGGACGCGCTCCACCGCGTGGTACAGGACGCCCCGGTAGCAGACCTCCTCGACCAGCGGCACCAGGACGCCCATGCAGAGCACCATGGCCAGGCCCGCCACCACCGGGGCGCCCGGCGCCAGCTGCCGGAACAGCTCCGGGATCAGCGACGTCCAGTTGCCCTCGCCCCGGCCGAAGGCGGCCCGGGTGGCGAAGACGGTGTCGGCGTAGGCGAGCACCACCAGGGCGGTGCCGGCCGCGGCGGGCCCGAACCGGAAGCGGCGCAGCCCGGCGGCGGCGCGGTCCGGGCGGTCCAGCACGGCCAGGACCAGCGCGCTCAGGCCGACCGACAGGACCATCAGCGGGATCGCGAACGCCCCGGCGATCCGGACCGAGGCCAGGACCGCGAACAGCAGGGCGGCCGAGGCGAGCGGTGCGGCGCGGTGGCGGTCGCGCAGGCGGTGGACGGTGCGAGCCCGTCCGGTGGTGGCGGGCTCGGGGGACGCGGGCGCCACCACCGGACGGTTCGCGGTCATCGGGGGCCCACCTCCGCCGCCGCGGGGGCGCGGCGCAGCGAGGGCAGCCACCAGTTGTAGCGGCGGAACAGCAGCAGGGTGGCCGGGACGAAGAGCATCCGGATCAGGGTGGCGTCCAGCAGGACGGCGAGGCCGAGGCCGGCGCCGTACTCCTGGAGCATCACCGTGGAGGAGAGCACCATCGTGCCGAGGCTGCCCGCCATCACCAGACCGGCCGCGTTGATCACCCGGCCGGTGTCGACCACCGCGCCGATGGTGGCGCTCTCCTGGTCGGCCCCGCCGCGCACCAGGTCGCGGACCCGGGTGACCAGGAAGATCTCGTAGTCCATGCCGAGCCCCATCATCAGGACGGTGAGGAAGATCGGCAGGTCGTCGATGATCGCCCGGTCGAGCCAGAAGTGGAAGATCAGCACGGTGATGCCGATCGCCCAGACGTTGCTCATCATGATCGTGAGGATCAGCCGGACCGGGATCAGCAGCGAGCGCAGGGCCACCACCAGCATCACGAAGACGCCGATCGAGACGAGCCCGATCATCTGCCAGAAACTGGAGTTGAGCGCGTTGCCGTACTGGCGGTCGACCTGGGTGGCGCCGCCGACCTGGAGCGCTCCGACGTCCTTCGCTGCCCCGGTGACGTCCTGGATGCGGTCGACGGTCCCGACCGCGGCCTCGGAGTAGGGCGGGTCGGCGAGCTCGACCACGATCCGCAGGGCGCCGTCGTCGGCCAGGTAGTCCCGTCGCACGTCGGAGGTCAGGGCGTCGACCTGGTCGGCGGGCAGCGGGGTGCCGAACGGCCTGGTCACCGCGGAGACCCGGGCGACGCCGGGGACGGCGGCCAGCCGGTCGGTGAGCGCCGTCACCGCGCTGCGGCCGGGGTCGGTGAGCCGGTGGGTGGCCGGGTCGACCACGCCGGCGGCCGGCCGGGCGACCACCAGGGTGGGCAGCACCGTCGCGTCGCCCCACTTCTCGGCGACCAGCTCGAAGCCCGCCCGGGAGTCGGTGGCCGGGCTGAGCGCCACCGGGTCGGCGGTCGAGCGGTGCTGTGCGGTGATCACCGCGAACGGCACCGTGATCACGGCGAACACCAGCACGATCGCCACCTTGCGGCGCCGGGCCAGGTCGGCGGCCCTGGCCAGGTGCCGGCCCAGGGCGCTCTCGTGCTCCAGGTCGCTCAGCGGGCGCCAGCCGAGGGCGAAGAAGCGGTCGCCGAGCAGCACCAGCAGCGCGGGCGTCAGGGTGAGCGCGGCGAGGAGCACGATCGGGATGCCGATCAGCCCGCCGTAGCCGAGCGGCGGGATCCAGTCCACCGGGGAGAGCAGGGTGGCCCCGAAGGCGAGCACCACGGCGATCGCGGCGAGCAGCATGGACTCGCCCGCGTGCGCGGTGGCGTGCACCGCCGCCTCCTTGGGCGGACGGCCGGCCAGCCGCTCCTGCCGGTAGCGGGAGGAGAGCAGCATGCTGTAGTCGACGCCCGCGCCCAGCATCACGAAGTTCATGATCGTGATGGTGAACTGGGTGAGCGTCACGCCGTGGCCGAGCGCGAACAGCGCGGCCTGGCTGACCGTCATGGCCAGCCCGATCGCGGCCACCGTCAGCACGGCGGGCACCACGGCGCGGAAGAACAGCAGCAGCACCACGAAGATGATCGCGTAGGCGACCGTCTCCATCAGCGCGTTGTCGTCCTCGGCCTTCTTGTAGGTGTCCTTGATCAGGGCGAGCTCGCCGGTGACGTGGGCGTCGACGTCCGGGCCGGCGCCCACGGTGCGCAGCGAGCCCTCGATCGCGGACCGCAGCCAGTCCACGTCCGGGTCGTGCCCGGCCTGCTTGGCGAAGCTGACCGTGACCAGGGCGGCCCGGCCGTCCTTGGCGAGCAGGCGGTCCACGGCGTCGGCGGGCACCGGCACCGGGAAGGAGCGCCAGTCGGTGGCGGCCGCGAAGCCCGCGGCGAGACCGGGCAGCGCCGCGTCGTCGGCGGCCACCGCCCGGTGCGCCAGGTCGGCGAGCCCGGCCGGGACCTGGCCGGCCGCCACCGCCGCGTCCACCGCCTGCCCGCGTGCCTGCGGGGAGGTGCCGGCCTGTGCGGCGGTGAGATCGCGGTCCACCTGGGCGCGCAGCTGCCGCAGGTACTCGGCGGTGGAGTCCCGGTACAGGGTGTACGCCGAGACGGACTGCCGGACTTCTCCGGTGCGCTCCTTCTCGGCGATGCGGCCGTCCAACTCGGCCAGCAGTTTGCGCAGTTGCTCGCCCCGGACGTCCGGGGCGCCGATCGCGACGATCGACTCGCGCTGCGAGCGGTCGGGGAAGGACTGCTCGACGAGCTGGTCGGCCCGGGCACTGCTGGTGCCCGGGACGACCTTGGACGCGCCCTGTTTGGTCAGGACGTCGTTCAACTGCGAGGCGAACGGGAAGCAGACCGCGATGATCACGGCCCAGACCGCGAGCACGGTCTTCGGCCGGGCGGTGAGCACCCCGGCGAGGCGCAGCAGGCGGCCCTGCACCGCGCCGTGGGTGGTCTCCGGTGCCGCGGGTGTGACGGTCGCGGTCATGCGGTGCCGACTCCCTCGCGGTGGCGCCCGCCCGGGCCGGTGCCGGCGGAGGGGGTGCTGGGGCTGGTGCCGGTGACCACGGCGAAGGTGTGCCGCAGCTCCAACGTGCCGTTGCGGGCGACGTGTTCGGCCAGCCCGGCGCGGATCAGCTCCAGCGCGTGGTCCTCCCGGCGGTGGTCGACGGCGTCCTTGAAGCCGGCCGCCGCGCCGGAGCGCTGCACCCACTCCAGGGCGGCCTCCGGGGTGTCGGCGGGCAGCACCTGGTGGCCGTCGCGCTGGACGTCGACGGTCAGGCCGGCCTTGGCGAACCAACGGGCCACCGTGGCGGCGTCCTTCGGCAGGTTCACCCGGATCATGCCGGTGAGCAGCGACGGATCCGCGGCGAAGACCTTCTCCAGCTGGGTGATCAGGGTCTTGAGCGCGTCGCCGCGGGTCTCGATCACCACCACCCGGCCGCCGGGCCGCAGCACCCGCTTGACCTGCTCCAGCAGCTTGACCGGCTTGCTGTAGCAGATCGCCCAGCCGACCACGACGAGGTCCGCGGAGGCGGTCGGCCGGCTGCGCAGGAAGTCCTCCATGTCCCCCTCCTGGAGGGAGACTTCGAGCTCCGGCGCGCGCAGGGTGTCGGGCAGGATCTTGGCCTGGGCCACCGCCAGCATGCCGGGGGACTTGTCCACCGCGTGCACCGAACCGCGGCCCTCCAGGCGGCGGACGATCTCGTGGGTCAGGTGCCCGGTGCCGCAGGCGAGTTCGAGGACGTCGTCGCCCGGGCGGATCTCCACCTCGTTGAGTGCGGCGAGCGAGTGCACGCCCATCACCGGGCTGAAGTAGCTGTCGTAGCTGGAACTCGCGGCGTCGTAGTCGGGTGTGGTGTCGGCGTGGGTGCGGCTCAGGGTGAGACGCAGGGCACGCGCGGCGAGTCCGAGGCGACTCATGGCTGGCTCCTTCTGATGAGGTCGGATTCCGGGGGCTGCGCGGCCGGTGCCGCGCAGGCGACGAGCAGGAGGCCGGCCAGGCCGGCCAGGGTGCCGAGGACGGCCGCGGCCACCGAGGGGGCGGTCGCCCCGGCCGCGGTGCCCGCGACCAGGGCGAACACCGCCGCGGCCAGGACCGGCGCCCGGGGGGCGGTGGTGCGGGCCGGGGCGACGGCCACCGCGGCGGTGAGCGCCGCGAGGGCGGTGACCACGGCCGCGAGGACGGGGTTCGCGGCGGTGGCCGAGGCGGGCAGGGCGGCGCCGAGCAGCAGCAGCCCGGCGGCCGGGGCCCGGTGGGGCGGGCCCGGCAGCAGGGCGGTGGCGGTGCGGCGGTGCGTCAGGGCGGCCGCCAGCGTGAGGACGGCTCCGGCCGCGGCGGCCGCGCACCAGGGCCAGTCGGGCGCGCCGCCGCCGGCGGGGGGCAGGCCCGCGCCGAGGACGGCGCCGGCCGCGCCGCCGGCCAGTGCGGCGACCGTCGCGGGGCCCGGTGGGACGGGCGGTGCGGGGTCGGTCGCCGGGCCGGCCGGTGCGCCCGTCGTGGGGTCCGGCGTCCGGTTCACGGCCGGGCGGCGGACGAGTCGGCGAGCTCGGCGAGCTCGGCCATCTCGTCGGTGGCGTCCGGCTCGTCGTCGCGCAGGAACATCTCCGTCTCGCTGCTCAGCGCGTCCAGGACCCGGTTCAGGTGCTCGGTGGTGTGGGTGGCCATCAGGCTGAGCCGCAGCCGGGGCGAGGCGGCCGGCGGCACCACCGGGTTGGTGTAGACGCCGTTGTCGATGAGCCGGCGCCAGAGCAGCAGGGTGTCGATGACGCCCCGGGTGCGCAGCGGGATCACCGGGGTGCTGCTCTCGCCCGGGCTGATGCCGAGGGAGACCAGGCCGGCCCGCAGGTAGTCGGCGTTCTGCTGGGCCCGCTCGGGGCGCCAGGGCTCCTCGCGCAGGATGCGCAGCGCGGTCAGGGCGGCGGCCATGCTGGCCGGGGTCGCGGAGGCGCTGAAGATCAGGCTGCGGGCGTGGTGCTTGATGTAGTGGATGACGTCGTCGTCGCCGAGGACGGCTCCGCCCAGCGAGGCCAGGGACTTGCTGAAGGTGACCGTGATGAGGTCGACCCGGTCGGTGAGGCCGAAGTAGGAGCAGGTGCCCCGGCCCTGGTCGAGGACGCCGAGGCCGTGCGCGTCGTCGACGATCAGGCGGGCCCCGTGGCGCTCGCAGACCTCGACGATCTCCGGCAGCGCGCAGAGGTCGCCCTCCATCGAGTAGACGCCGTCGACCACGACCAGCTTGCCGGCCTGGGCCGGGACGGCGGCCAGGCTGCGGTCCAGCGCACGGGCGTCGTTGTGCCGGAAGCGGCGGTGCTTGGCGCCGCTCAGCACGCAGCCGTCGACGATGGAGGCGTGGGCGTCGCGGTCGGCGAAGACGACGTCGCCGCGGCCGGCCAGGGCGCTGATCGTGCCGAGGTTGGCCTGGTAGCCGGTGGAGATCACGGCCGCCGCGGGTTTGCCGTAGAAGTCGGCGAGTTCGCCCTCCAACTGATCGTGCAGGTCCAGGTTCCCGTTGAGGAAACGGGAGCCGGTGCAGGACGGGCCGTACCGGTCGAGCGCGTCGGCGGCGGCCTTTCTGACCCGAGGGTCGGAGGTCAGGCCCAGATAGTTGTTGGAGCCGCACATCACCAGCTCACGGTCACCCAGGGTGACCGTGGTGCCTTCGTGACCGGTGAGCGGGAGGAAGTAGGGATAGATCCCCGCCGCCATGGCATCCCGGGCAGCGCGATAGTCGGATACTTTGGAGAAAATGTCCACCAGATTCCCTCGAATTCGATGATCGGCGTATTCGACGCATCGGTTCACGCGAATTTTGACCCTGGTTTGAACGGAATAACCGCCGCTGTTGTCATGGCCGGGGCGGCCGAATCGGCCGGGGCCGTGCGGAAGCCCGCCCCGGAGCGGTGCGCGTCGTTGCGCGGGGTGCCCCAGGAACGGTCGGAGCGGCGACCGGGCATGGCGGATGGGCCGACGTTGTGGTTGACGTGGGCGCAACCACCCGACACCGAAGTCTTGTTGACCAGCTGTCAGCTAGCGCCTCTGGGCTGCCGGCCTGCGCGGACATCGTCGAATCCGTATGTCTCGCATGATCCCCCGTTGATGTCGAACAGCGTTCCCCCTGGCGCGGTGAAAACCCCGGCGCCGCTTCTTCGATCATCGTGCACATGAATCTTGAGGTGGCCGGTCGGCGAGCCCTGGGATCTCGCCGGTTTTCGGCCGAGGAAACGTAAGCACGCCTCATTCGAAACTGTCAACACCCTTCCCTTTCGGGTATCTCGGATTTACCGGCGGAGCGCTCCGGTTCTGCTAGGGTGGGCGCCGACCGTCTGGACGGTCTGTAACACGGAGAGAGGTACGACCGGTGCGTGATCACCTGCTCGACGCTGTCGAGCGGCTGCTGGTGCGGGGAGGTCTGGACGCCGTGCGTCTGGACGCGGTGGCCGTGGAGGCCGGGGTCAGCAAGGGAGGGCTGCTGCACCACTTCCCCAGCAAGCGGGCGCTCGTCCAGGGAGTCGTCGAGCGGCTGGCGGACCGGTTCGAGGCCGTACTGCCCGGGCCCGGGGCGCCTCCCGGGGCCTTCGCGCTCGCCTGGTTGGAGGCGAGCATCCCCGAGGAGTCACCGGCCGGGGACACCAGCGGAGCCGACCAGGTGCCGGTCGCCCTGCTCGCCGCGGCCGGCGGCCCGGAACTGCTCGACGTGCTGCGGGCCCGCTACGAGCGCTGGCAGCAGCGTCTCACCGAGGACGGTCTGGACCCGGCCGTGGCCACGCTCGTGCGGATGGCCGTGGACGGCTGGTGGTCGGCCCGACTGCTCGACCTCAGCCCGCCGCACGACGGGCTGCACCGTGAGTTGCGCAATCTGCTGGTCGAACTCGTCGGCGGCAGAAGCTAGGTCATCCGAAACGAGACGGGGGACGGACATGACGGCGTACCTGCTGGTGGGAGCGGCCATCGCGGCCGAGGTGACGGCGACGCTGGCCCTGCGGGCCTCGCACGGGCTGACCAGGCTGGCGCCCAGCGCGGTGGTCGCGGTGGGGTACGTCGCCGCGTTCGTGCTGCTGGCCCAGGCGCTGAAGTCGCTGAACGTGGGCCCGGTCTACGCGGTCTGGTCGGGGCTCGGCACGGTCGGGGCGCTGGTCGGCGGCGCGGTCGTGTTCGGCGAACCGGTCAAACCGGCCTCGCTGATCGGGGCCGCGCTGGTGGTCGGCGGGGTCGCGGTGATGTACCTCGGCGGGGGGCTCAGCCACGAGTGACGGTATGACCGAGGAGAGAGCATGAGCGACACCGCCGCCGCGCCCAGCAGGGTCCTGCGCTTCACCAAGGCGTCCATGGTGGTCACCGACGTCGGCTTCCTGGCCTACTGGGCGGTCACCCTGCTGGCGCTGATCCCGGCCGAGTACGCGTACAAGGACTACCGGAACCCGGTGCTCAGCGACTGGAACTACTCGTTCGTCCTGCTGGACGTGCTGGCCAGCGTCACCGGGCTCGCGGCGCTGCGGCTCGGCCGGTGCGGGGCGGCCGGGGCGCAGGCGCTGATGCTGGTCTCGCTCGTGCTGACCAGTACGGCGGGGCTCCAGGCGGTGGCGTTCTGGACGCTGCGCGGCGACTTCTCCCCGGGCTGGTGGCTGCCGAACCTGTTCCTGCTGCTGTTCCCGATCCCGGGGATGGTCGCCCTGGTGCGGGCGTCGCCGGCGCGGGCCTGAGCCGCCGCCCCGGCATCGCCGGGCGGCGCCGCCGGTGACCGTCGGCCGGGCGGTGCTCCCGACCCGCTACTCCCACTCCCAGCGGATGCCGACGTGGCCCGGCTGCTGGTCGGGGGCGAGCACGTGGGCGCTGGCGGAGGCGCCGATCCACAGCTGCTCGCGGCGGCGGTCGACGTCCTCGCCCGGGGCGCGGTCGTAGCGCTCGCAGTGGACGGGCACGGTCGCCGGGTCGAAGTGCACCTGGAGCACGTACTCGCGCACCGGGATGGCGAAGCGGCGGCTGTACTCCATGGTCGGGCCGCCGGGCGGGATCTCCACCTCGTACTCGAAGACCGTGCTGTCCCCCTGCCCGAGCGGGCGGTCCAGCATCAGCTCGCCGACCACCAGGCCGGCCTTCGGCCTGCGGCGGACCCGGCCGAGCCGGCCGTGCCGGACCGAGGTGATCTCGGGGCAGCCGGTGGCCTCCTCGTCGGCCTTGTGCACCACCAGGCAGCGGCCGACGCCGCCGACGGTGGCGCGGACCACCTGGCGCATCCGCAGCAGGTTGCCGCGGCGCTCGGCGTCGACGTAGTAGGAGTCGTGGATGCTCAGCCGCTCCAGCTCGCCGACCGGCGGCGCGTCCAGCTCGGCGAAGACGTCGGCGATCTCCTGCTCCCCCGGCCAGACGTCCTCCAGCCGCAGGTGCGCGGTGTTGGCGGCGGCGGCCCAGCGGCCCCGCGGGCGCGGCGGGCCGAGCAGTGCGGAGAGCGTGGAGTGCGGCAGGCCGAGCAGTTCCTCCAGCAGGTGGACGGCGCGCAGCGAGCTGGCCCGTTCGGGCTGGCTGCGGCCGCGCCGCCAGTAACTCAGCGTCGTCACGCTGACCCTGACGCCGCGTTGGGCGAGTGCGGCGCGGATCCGGTCGAGGCTCAGGCCGCTGGCCTCGATCGCCAGGTGCAGGGTGTCGGCGAAGCCCCCGGCGGGGGCGGGCCGGCCGGTGCCGGAGGTGGCGGTCGCGGTGGTGGCGGCAGTGGCGGTGGTGGCGGTGGTGGCGGTGGTGGCGGTCGTGGTGGTGACGGGGGGCACGGGGGCGGGTGCGGGCGCGCCGGGGCGCGGTCCGACCAGCCGGAGCCGGGCGTCCTGGGGGTGTTGTGAGCCCATGCGGTTACCTTCCCCAGCAAGCGGGTTCGGCGCGGCAGGTCCGGCGCCGAGGCGCGCCGTGAACGGCTTCACCGAGCTGTGGGGAACCCTATGCACGGTCGAGAGGCTACGTCATCAGTCGTGCGTATGACAGTGGTCACGAGCGGTCGACCACAGGGTTATCGATCTTGAAACAGAACGGAAACACACCGTCGGAGCGGTCCTTGTGCGGACCGCCCCGGCGGTGTGGGGCCGCAGCGGTGATCAGGAGACGCTGAGCGCGGCGTCGTCGATCACGAAGCTGGTCTTGAGCGAGGCGTCCTCGGTGCCGGTGAACTTCACCGTGACCGTCTGGCCGGCGAAGGCCGAGAGGTCGTAGGACTTCTGGACGTAGCCGGTGGCCGCGTTGGCGTTGGACAGGGTGGCCAGCGTGGTCGAGCCGGCCTGGACGGTCAGCTTGTCGTACGCGGTGCTGCCGGACTCGGCGGTGTCGATGTGCACCCAGAAGGAGAGCGTGGCCTTGCAGCCGGCCGGGATCGAGACGGTCTGCGCCAGGCTGTCGCTGTGGGCGCTGCCGTAGCCGTCCAGCCAGGCCTTCCAGGAGCCGGCGTGGGCGGCCTCGCCGGAGGTGTTGTCGACGACGCCGGTGGACGCCGTCCACGGGGCGGCGGTGCCGGTCTCGAAGCCGCCGTTGCCGATGAGCTGGGCCGCGGTGCAGCCGCCGGTGGGCGGCGTGGTGGTGCCGCCGAGCAGCGCCGCGTTCAGGGTGTCGGCGATCGGGCTGCCCCAGCCGGTGACCTGGTCGTAGCCGGCCTTGGTGGAGAAGTCCTGGTTCTTGCCGGTGGTCACGTCGTGGAACGTGGTGCCGTAGCTGCTGCTGTTGGCCACGGCGTACAGCCGCGGGGAGGCCTCGCCGAGGACGGGCTGCCCGGCCGCCTTGGCCTTCTGGTTGAACTGGGCCGCGTAGCCGGACCAGAGCGGGGCGGCCGCGCTGGTGCCGCCGTAGACCTGCCAGCCGCCGGCGGTGTAGATGGCGAAGCCGCTGGCCGGGTCGGCGTTGGAGGAGACGTCCGGGACGGTGCGCATGGTGCCGCTCACACCGGTGCCGGTCTGCCAGCTCGGCTTGGCGAAGACGGTGGAGACGCCGCCGCCGGCGGTGCTCCAGGCGCTCTCGGAGGAGTAGGCGCTGCCGGAGACCTTGAGGTTGGTGCCGCCGACGCCGGTCTGGTGCGGGCTGGACGCGGGGAAGTCGACCGCCTTGACGCCGGAGCCGCTGGTGGAGCGGGTGCAGTCGCGCGAGCCGTCGTCGCCGGAGGCCGAGAAGATCGAGATGCCCTGCGCGGCGGCCTGCTTGAACGAGTTGTCGACCGCCGTCATGGAGGAGGCGGTGGTGTCCGGCTCGCAGGAGCCCCAGGAGATGGAGATGACCGAGACCCGGTTGTCCGCGACGATCTTGGCGGCCATGTCGATCTCGCCCTGGTCGCTGTTGGGGGCCTCGTAGACCAGCTGGGTCGCCTTGGGGGCGACGCCGCGCACGATCTCGCTGTCCAGCTCGACCTCGCCCTGGCCCTCGCCGGGGGAGGAGTCGTAGTTCGCGCCGTCCACCGACACGGTGGAGACGGCCGGGCCGGTGAGCCCGTACTGGGTGTCGTAGGTCTTCAGGTTGTTGGCGCTGTAGCCGTCGAACTCCCAGAGCGCGACGCTGACCCCGGTGCCGTCGGCGCCGGTCTTGTTCAGGTTGTACGCGCCGTCGTACTGGCTCGGGCCGAAGCCGCTGGGGGCGGCCAGGGTCCCGGCGGGGGCGGCGGGCGTGGACGGCTTGACGTTGCGGGTGGTCCGGACGGTGTGGTTGTTCAGACCGGATATGCCCTGCACCACGTCGGCGAGAGCGGCCGGGACGGAGGCGGCCGCGTCGTTCGCGAAGAAGGTGCGCTGCTGCTGCGGGTCCAGGTAGGCGCTCTCGTGGGTGCCGAAGGCCTTGGCGATCTGCTCGGCGGTGCCGTGGGCGTCGACCACCTGGCGGTTGTCGCTGACCCCGGAGACGGTCAGGCCCTGGGCGGTCAGGAAGGCGCGGACCTGGTCGACGGCGGCCTGGGTCGGGCCGAACCGCTCGGTGAACTGCTGCGGCGTCAGGTGCGTGCCGAACTCCGGGGTGCCGGGGGTGGCGATCGCGGTGAGGAAGCGGTCCAACTCGGCGGTGTCGCGCAGCTTCAGGCTGACCGCGACGGAGAGCTGCTGGTCGGCGGGGACGTCGCCCTTCTTCTCGGAGCGGGCCACCGCGGGGGTCACGGTGTTCGGCAGCGAGACGCGGGCCGCGGCGGCGTTGGGGGCCGGGGCGGCCTGCGCGGCGGTCACGCCGAGCGAGACCGCGGACAGCGGCAGGACGGCAAGGGCCGCGGCAAGGGCAAGGGAGCGAGGGCGCACGGAATCCTCCTCTGGCCGGCATGTGGGGGCCGGCAGGGGCCAGGGCGTCTCTGGGGTGAAACGCTGGCTAGAACATGTCAGAGGGGTTCCGGGAATTGGCTTATGGTCAAGCAATTCGTTGCTAAAAAACAGTCAACTGTGGAGAACGGAATGGAGACGCCTCCATACAGTTAACGGGCGGAATTCATACTCCGGTCCGCACCGATTCGGCGGCGGCGGGGCGACGTAGAATCGGGTACCGGGCGAGACCGAGGGAGTATCCGATGACGGACCGGACGGCAGACCCGCGGGACCCGCGCCCGCTGATCGGCGAGCCGCTCGCGCTCGACCTGCTGAACACGCGGTGGGCGGGCACCCCGGTCAACGACCTGCTGGACGAGCCGGACGGCTTTCGGACCTGGCTCTCCTCCGCCGGGCTGGCGGACCGCTGCCGGGCCGGTGAGGCGGGCCTGGTGGCGCTGCGGCAGGCCCGGGAGGCGCTCGCCGAGGCCGTCCGCGGCCTGGACGAGCGGGGCGAGGTGGGGGCGTCGGCGGCGGCCGGGCTGAACGAGGTGCTGCGGCACGGGCGGCTGCGGCGCGAACTCGGCGCGGCGGGGCCGGCCGAGCACGTCGAGGTGGACGGGCCGCAGTGGCTGGCCGCCTGGCTGGCGGTGGACGATTTCCTCGACCTGCTCGGCCGGGGCGCGCACCGGATCAAGAAGTGTGCCCACGAGGCCTGCATTCTGCACTTCTTCGACACATCGCAGAACGGGCGTCGGCGGTGGTGCTCGATGGCGGTCTGCGGGAACCGCGCGAAAGCGGCGCGGCACTACGAGAAGGCACGCGCCTAGGGAATTGTGCGGGGCGGACGCGGGGGCGCGGGGCGGTGGTCCGCCGCCCCGCGCCCCCGCCGGACGCTCAGCCCTCGGCGGGGGCGCCGAGCCACTGGGCCAGCGCGGCGCGGATCTCGCCCTGGCCCGGGTCGACGGCCGCCCACGCGGCGTAGCCGTCGGGGCGCACCAGCAGGACGGTGTCGCGCAGCTTGCCGTGCGGGTCGGCCGGGGCGACGGTCAGCAGCCGGTCCGCCCACGGCTCGGCGGCGGGCAGCTGGTCATTGCTGACCAGCACGAACGTGCCCGCGCGCAGTGCCTCGTAGAGCCGCTCGGGGGCGGCCGGCTCGCCCTCCCGGACCTGCTCCAGGCCGGTCAGCCGCAGGTCGGGCACCCGCCGGCCGGCCAGCGGGTGGGCGTCCCTGGGCGCGGCGTACCGGATGCCGATGCCGGAGACCGTCCGGGCGCCGCGCTCGGCGACCACGTCGAGGTGGTCGGCCAGGGTGGTGAGGGCGCCGCGCAGGGCCCGGGTGGGCGCGGACTGGGCCAGGGCGAGGCGGATCAGCGCGCCGGAGGTGCGCAGCACCGCCTTGCCGACGGGGTGCCGCTCGGTCTGGTAGGTGTCCAGCAGGGCGTCGGTGGCCCGGCCGCGGACGGCGGCGGCGAGCTTCCAGGAGAGGTTGGCGGCGTCCTGGAGGCCGGTGTTCATGCCCTGGCCGCCGGCCGGGGAGTGGCAGTGGGCCGCGTCGCCGGCCAGGAAGACCCGGCCGGAGCGGTAGTTGGGCACCTGCCGCTCGTCGCTGTGGAAGGTGGAGCTCCACCGGGCGTCGTGCAGGCCGTAGTCCTCGCCGAGCGCGTTGCGGGTCATCTCGGCGATCCGGTCGAGCGGGGGCGGGGTGCCGTCCGCGTGCTGTTCGGCGCCGTCCCAGGCGATGACCCGGTACCAGCCGTCGCCGAACGGCGCGAGGAAGGCGAAGCCGCCCTCGGCGGCGCCGACGGCGATCACCTCGTCGGGGGCGCGGTCCAGCCGGACGTCGGCCAGCACGACGGAGTTGACCACCGACTCGCCGGGGAAGGGGATGCCGAGCAGGTCGCGGACGGTGGAGTGGACGCCGTCGGTGCCGACCACGTAGCCGGCCCGGTGGGTCTCGGTGGCGCCGTCCGCGGGGGCCTCGCCACCGCGGTCGCGGGGGAGGGTCTCGACGGTGACGCCCTCGGCGTCCTGCCGCAGCCCGACGACCTCGGTGCCGCGCAGGATGGTCGCGCCGGCCTTCAGCGCGCGCTCCTGGAGCAGGCGTTCGGTGTGGTACTGCGGGGTGATCAGGACGAACGGGAAGCGGCTCGGGAGGCTGCCGAGGTCGACCCGGAGCCGGTCGAAGAGCCGCAGCGAGGTGAGCGGGCGGCCGGTGGCGATCAGGTCGTCGGCCAGGCCCCGGGCGTCCAGCAGCTCCAGGCTGCGGGCGTGCACGGCGAAGGCCCGGGTGAGGTTGGACTCGGTCCCGCGCTTCTCCAGGACGGTGACCCGGACCCCGGCGGTGGCCAGGTCCCCGGCCAGCAGCAGGCCGGTCGGTCCGGCCCCGACGATCAGGACGTCGGTGACGGTCTGCTTCGCGGTCATGTGTCAGCTCCCGGTGGTCGGACGGAGGTTGGACGCCGATCTGGGCGTTCTCCCGGTCTCCATCATCGCTGGCGCGGGGCGGGGCTGTGAATCTCCGCGGAACGGTACCGGGCCCCGGCGCGGCGGCGCCGGGGCCCGGTACCCGATCGGCTCAGCTGTGGCGGCGGATCTCCACGGTGCGGAACCGGTTGGCGACGAAGGCGCCGTCGCAGTAGGCGGCGTTGGCGGCCGGGTTGGCGCCGGTGCCGTGCAGGTCGGAGAAGGCGGCCGTCTGGTTGGCGTACACCCCGCCGGTGAGGTTGAGCGAGAGCGAGACGCCGGAGTCGAGCGAGGCCTCGACCAGGGCGGCCTCGACCTCGGGCGAGGTGGTGTAGCCGGCGGCGGTCATCGCGCCCTGGGTCCGGACGGTGTCGCGCAGCAGCTCCACCGCGGCGGCGGTGTTCTCCACCGCGACGGCGAAGGAGACCGGGCCGAAGCACTCGCTGCGGAAGACCGCCCGGTCGTCCGGCTTGTCGGCGTCCAGCTTGACCAGCGCGGGGGTGCGGACGGTGGCGGCGGGGAACTCGGGCGAGGTCACCACGCGCGGGGCGAGGGCGAGTTCGCCGTACTCGCCGCCGGCCGCGGCGACCGTGCGCTGGAGCACGCCGGGGTTGACCACGGCGCCGAGCACGGCCGCGGCGCGGGCGTCGTCGGAGAGCAGGCCGTCGATGGCGCCGGCGAGGTCGGTCACCACCTCGTCGTAGGACTTGGCGCCCTGGTCGGTGTCGATGCCGGTGCGCGGGATCAGCAGGTTCTGCGGGGTGGTGCACATCTGGCCGCTGTAGAGGGAGAGCGAGAAGGCCAGGTTGTTCAGCATGCCCCGGTAGTCGTCGGTGGAGTCGACGACCACGGTGTTCACACCGGCCTTCTCGGTGTAGACCTCGGCCTGCCGCGCGTGCTCCTCCAGCCAGTCGCCGAAGGCGGTGGAGCCGGTGTAGTCGATCAGCTTCACCTCGGGGCGGACGGCGAGCGTCTGGGCGACGGTGCCGCCCTCGTGCTCGGCGGCCAGGCAGACCAGGTTGGGGTCGAAGCCGGCCTCGGTCAGCACTTCGCGGGCGATCCGCACGGTCAGCGCGAGCGGCAGGACGGCGCGCGGGTGCGGCTTGACCAGGACGGGGTTGCCGGTGGCCAGCGAGGCGAACAGGCCGGGGTAGCCGTTCCAGGTGGGGAAGGTGTTGCAGCCGATCAGCAGCGCGAGGCCGCGCGGGACGACGGTGAACTCCTTGGTCATCACCAGCGGGTCGCGCTTGCCCTGCGGCTTGCTCCAGCCGGCGCTGCTGGGCAGCCGGGTCTGCTCGGCGTAGGCGTAGGTGACCGCCTCCAGGCCGCGGTCCTGGGCGTGCGGGCCGCCGGCCTGGAAGGCCATGCCGTAGGCCTGGCCGGTGGTGTGCATCACCGCGTTCGCGAACTCGTGCGAGCGGGCGTTGATCCGGGCCAGGATCTCCAGGCAGACGGCGGCCCGGGTGAGCGGGGCGGCGGCGGCCCAGCCGGGCCGGGCCGCGGTCAGCGCGGCGATCAGCGCGTCCGGCTCGGCGTGCGGGTAGCCGATGCCCAGCTCGACGCCGTAGGGGGAGGCCTCGCCGCCGATCAGGTCGCCGTCGGCCGGGTGGCCGTCGAGGGCGAACGGCCGGTTCAGCAGCGCCTCGAAGGCGGCCTTGCCGTCAGCGGCGCCGCTCTCGCCGTAGGCCTTCGGGAACTCGGGGTAGGGCGACCAGTAGTCGCGCGACGCGGCGGCGGCGAGCGCGGCGTCCAGGGTGGCCTGGTGGCGTGCGACCAGCTCGGCGACGAGGGGGTGGGTGACCGCTGCGGACATGGTGTGCGCTCCTCAGAGGGGAGGACGGGACACGTCACAGAGTAACCGAACGATCGGTCGGCTCAAGAGGGTGTGCGGGTCCGATCCGGTAAACGCGCGGGGGCGCGTCCGAAACGGACGCGCCCCCGGGGTCGGGCAGGGTGCCGGTGGCCGGTACCGGCCTACGGGATGCCGAGCTCGAATATCACGTACCCGCCGTACCAGCCGGAGGCGACGGCGCCGGTGCCGAGCACCGCCGCCAGCACCGGCCAGCTCAGCTTGCGCATCGCCACCGCGAGGGCGATCAGCAGCGGGAAGGCCGGGAGCAGGTAGCGCGAGGTGTTGCCGAAGATGCCCAGGCTGCCGAGCACCGAGACGATGGTGGCCAGCGTGTAGGCGGTCAGCACCAGCGGCGGGCGCAGCCGGATCAGCAGCACGATCAGCACCGGCAGCGTCAGCACGATCAGGGTGGCCAGCAGGTCGGTCACCGGCCAGGCGAACGGGTAGTCCGAGCGGCCCAGCAGCACGCCGCGGATCGCCTTGAAGGTGCCCTGGCCGAAGTCGAAGTAGTGCAGCCAGGCGTCGTGCTGGAGCTTGAAGTAGCCGCCCCAGTCGTCCACCCGCCAGCCCACCCAGCCGACGTAGCCGAGCAGGCCGAGCGGGGCCAGCAGCATCGCGGCCACCGGGCGGAGGACGCCGCTCTCGCGCCGGTACAGCTCGACCAGTGCGGCCAGGCCGACGGCGCCGATCAGCGCCGCGGAGGTCGGCCGGTTGAGGCCGGCGACCAGCGTGATCACGCCGGCGGCGATCCACTGCTTGGTCATCACGCAGTAGCAGGCCCAGGCGGCGAGCGCGACGAAGAGCGAGTCGGAGTAGAGCGCCCACTCGGCGCCGGAGCCCGGGGCGATCGCCCAGAGGCCGGCCGCGATCACGCCCGCGCGCGGGCCGGCCAGCCGGTCCACCACCGCGTGGATCCCGGCGGCGGCGAACAGCGAGGCGACCACCGAGACCAGCATCCCGGCGCCGTACAGGCCGAGCCCGGTGCCGTCCGAGACCAGCCGCATCAGACCCGGGTAGAGCGGGAAGAAGGCCGCCGAGTTCTGCTCGATGGTGAAGCCGGGGGTGCCGCCGGGGATCGGGACCAGCGCCGGGTGGTAGCCGAACTGCGCGATCTGCTGGTACCACCAGCCGTCCCAGCTGGCCAGCACGTCCCAGGGGTTCGCGCCGCCGCCGAACCGGGGGTGCTTCTTGACGTAGTCGCCCGAGTAGGCGAGCAGCTTCATGAAGACGGTGAAGCCGAGCAGCTTGAGCACCGCGTAGCACCAGACGGCCGGCCCGAACCGGAGGACCAGGGCGCGGGCGCGCTCGCGGGGGCCGGTCTCCGCCGAGGCTCCCGGCTCCTCGCTGCGCTGCTCGGGCACATCGGAGGCGACTGCCGGTATTGCGCTCATCAGACTGGACCCCACCCTGCTGGCCTTGGACGCTGGTCCGCAGATTCTAGGCCGTCGGCCGCGCTGTTGGTGCGGACCAACGGACCCGGGCGCATCCGGCGGAGCGGGTGCGGGGATACTCGGAGGATGGCCGATCACACCACGCGTACCGCGTACACCGTGGAGTCGCTGCTCGCGGTGACCGTCGACGTCTTCAACGAGCGCGGCTACGACGGCACGTCGATGGAGGACCTGTCCCGGGCGGCCGGGATCTCCAAGTCCTCGATCTACCACCACGTGCGCGGCAAGGAGGAGCTGCTCCGGCTGGCCGTCGGGCGGGCCCTGGACGGGCTGTTCGGCATCCTCGCCGAACCGGCCGCGGTGGAGGGCCCGGCGGTGGAGCGGCTGGAGCACGTGGTGCGGCGCACCGCCGAGGTGCTGCTGGCCGAGCTGCCGTACGTCACCCTGCTGCTGCGGGTGCGCGGCAACACGGCCACCGAGCAGTGGGCGCTGGAGCGCCGCCGGGACTTCGACCACCAGGTGGCCGAGCTGCTGCGGGCGGCCGTCGCGGACGGCTCGCTGCGGGCGGACGTCGAGCCCCGGCTGGCCACCCGGCTGCTCTTCGGCATGATCAACTCGATCGTGGAGTGGTACCGGCCGGGCCTCAAGGCGGCCGACGGCGTCGCGGACGCGGTGGTCCACCTGGCCTTCGACGGCCTCCGGGCGCGGTAGGCGCCGGAGCGGCGGGGGCGCGGGACACCGCGCCAAAGGGACGCGGACCCGTCCCGAAAGGGCACCCCGGACGGGTGCGCCCCGCCGACCCGGCGGGCGGGATCACAGCGGCGGCACCTGGTCGGTCTCCTCGAAGACCAGCATGGTGCGGGTGCCGAGCACCTGCGGGATGGACTGGATGCTGCCCAGCACCAGCTCGCGCAGGGCGTGGTTGTCGGCGGTGTGCACCAGCAGCAGGACGTCGAAGTCTCCGCCCACCAGAGCGATGTGCGCGACCCCGGGCAGCTCCAGCAGTTGCTCGCGCACCGTCCGCCAGGAGTTCTGCACGATTTTCAGGGTGACATAGGCGGATGCGCCCTGACCTGCTCTTTCGTGGTCGACCCGGGCGGTGAAGCCGCGAATGACGCCGTCCTCGACCATCCTGGAGATCCGGGCGTACGCATTCGCCCTGGACACGTGGACCCGCTCGGCCACCGAGCGGATCGAGGCGCGACCGTCCTGCTGCAGCAGCCGCAGGATCGCCCGGTCGACACGGTCGAGTCTGGACGTCTGTTCAGTCGACATGACCCCCCACCCCCAAGGATTGGACGCACTGCCATCAGTCGACCGCCACCCGGGCCGATTGTCCAGCACCTTGTCACGCTTCTGGTCAAGATGAACAGACGACCGAACAATCGGTAGGGAGCCCCCGCCACCCCTGGAGGTGCCCGAGATGACCGTTCTCGACCACAGACACCACACGGCGGTGCCCGGCTGGCTGCCCGGGGCGACCGCCCCGCGCAGTGACCCGGCCCCGCTGCTTCCGGACGCCTCACCGGTCCGCGTGCTCGGCACTCCCGAGCTGGAGAAGTACGACCCCGCGCTGCTGCGCGAGCTGTACCGCCGCCTGGTGGTCGGCCGCCGCTACAACCAGCAGGCCACCACCCTGACCAAGCAGGGCCGGCTGGCCGTCTACCCGGCGTCCACCGGCCAGGAGGCCTGCCAGGTCGCCGCCGCGCTGGCGCTCGGCGAGCGGGACTGGCTCTTCCCGAGCTACCGCGACACCCTCGCGGTGGTCTCCCGCGGCGTCGACCCGCTGGAGGCGCTGACCCTGCTGCGCGGCAACGCCCACACCGGCTACGACCCGGTGGCCGCCCGGACGGCGCCGCTGTGCACCCCGCTGGCCACCCAGGCCCCGCACGCCGTCGGACTGGCGCACGCCGCCCGGCTCGGCGGCGATCCGGTGGTCGCGCTGGCGCTGCTCGGCGACGGCGGCACCAGCGAGGGCGACTTCCACGAGGCACTGAACTTCGCCGCCGTGCTGAACGCCCCGGTGGTCTTCCTGGTGCAGAACAACGGGTACGCGATCTCCGTCCCGCTCACCGCGCAGTCCGCCGCGCCGACGCTCGCCCACAAGGCGGTCGGCTACGGGATACCGGGCCGGCTGGTGGACGGCAACGACGCGCCCGCCGTGCACAGCGTGCTGGCCGAGGCGGTCGAGCGGGCCCGGGCCGGCGGCGGCCCGACCCTGGTCGAGGCGCTCACCTACCGCGTCGAGGCGCACACCAACGCCGACGACGCCACCCGCTACCGGGACGACGCCGAGGTGACCGCCTGGCGCGAGCACGACCCGATCCTGCTGATGGAGCGCGAGCTGCGCCGGCTCGGCCTGCTGGACGACGCCCTGGTGCAGGAGTCGGCCGACGAGGCGGAGGCGCTGGCGGCTCGGATGCGGGCCGAGTTCCACGCCGACGCCGCGCTCGACCCGATGGCCCTGTTCGCCCATGTGTACGCCGAGCCCACTCCGCAACTGCGGGAGCAGGCCGCCCAGTTGTCCGCCGAGCTGGCCGCCGAGGCCGAGGTGCAGCACCCATGAGCAACACCGCCCGTCCCGCGCCCGCCCCCACCCCCGGCCGGACCGCCGTGCGGCCCTCCCCGGCCGGCCCGCGCACCGCGACCTTGGCGCAGGCGCTCAACTCCGCGCTGCGGGACACCCTGCGCGAGGACCCGTCCGTGCACGTGCTCGGCGAGGACGTCGGCGCGCTCGGCGGCGTCTTCCGGATCACCGACGGCCTGACCGCCGAGTTCGGCGCCGACCGCTGCCTGGACACCCCGCTGGCCGAGGCCGGCATCCTCGGCACCGCGATCGGCATGGCGATGTACGGGCTGCGCCCGGTGGTCGAGATGCAGTTCGACGCCTTCGCCTACCCGGCGCTGGAGCAGCTCTTCTCGCACGTCGCCAAGATGCGCAACCGCACGGCCGGCCGGCTGCCGCTGCCGATCACCGTCCGCATCCCGTACGGCGGCGGCATCGGCGGGGTGGAGCACCACAGCGACGCCTCCGAGGCCTACTACGCCAGTACCCCCGGCCTGCACGTGGTCACCCCGGCCACGGTGGCCGACGCCTACGGGCTGCTGCGGGCCTCGATCGCCTCGGACGACCCGGTGGTCTTCCTGGAGCCCAAGCGGCTCTACTGGGGCAAGGCGGAGTTCGACCCGGCGGCGCCGGTCGAGCCGATCGGGCGGGCCGTCCTGCGGCGGACCGGGACGTCGGCGGTGCTGATCACCTACGGTCCCTCGCTGCCGGTCTGCCTGGAGGCGGCCGAGGCGGCCAAGGCCGAGGGCTGGGACCTCGCGGTGCTGGACCTGCGCACCCTGGTGCCGTTCGACGACGAGACGGTCTGCCGGGTGGTGCGCTCGCTCGGCCGGGCCGTGGTGGTGCACGAGGCGACCGGCTTCGGCGGCACCGGCGCGGAGATCGCCGCCCGGGTGACCGAGCGGTGCTTCCACCACCTGGCCGCACCGGTGCTGCGGGTCACCGGCTTCGACATCCCGTACCCGCCGCCGATGCTGGAGCACCACCACCTCCCCGGGGTGGACCGGATCCTGGACGCGGTCGCCCGGCTGCAGTGGGAGGCCTGAGGATGATGCCCGTCGTACGCGAGTTCACCCTGCCCGACCTCGGTGAGGGGCTCACCGGGGCGGAGGTGGTGCGCTGGATGGTCGAGGTCGGCGAGGTGATCGCCGTCGACCAGCCGGTGGTGGAGGTGGAGACCGCCAAGGCCGTGGTGGAGGTGCCCTGCCCGTACGGCGGGGTGGTCACCGCCCGGTACGGCGAGCCGGGTGAGGAGGTGGCGGTCGGCGCGGCGCTGGTGACGGTCGCGGTGTCGCCGGTCGAGGGGGCGCCGTCCCCGGTCGCCGAGGTGGAGCGCCCGCTGGTCGGGTACGGGGTCGCGGAGCCGGACCGGGGCGGCCGGCGCCGCCGGGTCGGGGCTCCGGCCGGCGCGGCGGCTGCTCCGGCGGTGGCCGCTCCGGTCGCGGTGGCCGCTCCGGTGGCGCCCGTTGCAGTGGTGGCCGCGGTCGCTCCGGTGGTGGTGCCGGTGATCTCGCCGCTGGTCCGTCGGTCGGCCCGGGAGCACGGGATCGATCTGGCGACACTGACCGGCAGCGGGCCGGACGGCCTGATCATGCGTGCGGACGTCGAACGGGCGGTCGCGGCGCTGGCCTCGGGCCGGGCCCCGGCCCAGGCGCCGGTGCACAACGGGACGCGGGTGCCGGCGGGGGTGTCGCTCGGGGCGTCGGCCGGGGCGTCGGCCGGGGCCGAGCTGGTTCCGCTGCGCGGCCTGCGCAAGGCGGTGGCCGAGAAGCTCACCCGCAGCCACCGCGAGATCCCGGCGGCGACCTGCTGGGTCGACGCCGATGCCACCGAACTGATGGCACTGCGGCGTCAGTTGAACGCCACACCCGGTCCGAAGGTGAGCGTGCTGGCACTGCTCGCCCGGATCTGCACGGTGGCGCTGGCCCGCTACCCCGAGCTCAACTCCAGTGTCACCGAGGACGGTTCGGGGATCCTGCGGCACTCCGCGGTGCACCTGGGCTTCGCCGCCCAGGGCGAGCGCGGCCTGGTCGTCCCGGTGGTGCGCGACGCCCAGCGGCTGAGTACCGAGCAACTCGGCGCCGAGCTGGGGCGGTTGACCGAGTCGGCCCGGACGGGTGCGCTCACTCCGGCCGAACTCACGGGTGGGACGTTCACCCTGAACAACTACGGGGTGTTCGGCGTGGACGGCTCCACCCCGATCCTCAACCACCCCGAGGCGGCGATGCTCGGCGTGGGCCGGATCGTCGCCAAACCCTGGGTTCACCAGGGCGAGTTGGCGGTGCGCGAGGTGACCCAGCTGTCGTTCACCTTCGACCACCGGGTCTGCGACGGCGGTACGGCGGGCGGGTTCCTGCGGTTCGTCGCGGACTGCGTCGAGCAACCGGGCATGCTGCTGCGGCAGTTGTGACCGGCCTGTCCGGGCGGTCGCCTTGGGTGGCTGCCCGGACACCCAGGGCGACCGCAGATCGAGCGAGAGTAGCGCGTACCGGGGGCGGGTGTCCGGGCTTCGCGCGATTTGTCGGATGAGCACTTCGGGCGTGCCACGCTGCCTAGGCGTCAGCAGGAACAAGCCAGGTGGTGGCACAGGCCGGCCGGAGGCGAAACGATTCTCTTGGGTACTCGAAACGTTGCGGTGAAGTCCCGCAGAACTCTCCTGGTCCGCACCGGACACGGCTCGGCGCGGGCCGCGGCCGTTCCGGGCATGCCGGACGGCTTGTCGGACACCGGCCCGGACGCCGGTCCGGACGCCGCGCCGGCCGTGGGGGCGGACACCCCGGTGGCCCTCCCCCCGATGCCGCTGGACCCGCCGGACCTCCCGCCGGCGTCCGCCGCGCCGCCGCGGCCGGCGATCCCGGACCGGCCGGCCGAGCCGCCCGCGATCCCGGCGCCGTCGACGCCCACCGGACAGCCCGTGCCCGCGATCGAGCCGCTGTTCACCCGGGCCCCCGGCCTCAACTGGACCGGCTCGGGCGACCTCGCCCGGCCACCGGCCCTCGCCGGGCCCGGCCCGGCCCCCGTACCGGTGTCCGCACCGCCGTCCCGGCCGCTGACCGGCCCGCTGCCCGAATCGCCGACCGGCCCGCTGCCCGCCTCCGCTTCCGCGCCTGCCGCGCCTGCCGCGCCCGTCGAGGTCACCGCGCCCGTCGAGGTCACCGCGCCCGTCGCGGTCGCCGAGGCCGAACAGCCGCCCACCGCCCGGGACATCGAGCTGATCCGGGCCAGCCTGGCCGTGGTCGAGCCGGTCGCCGACCGGGCCACCGCGCACTTCTACGCACTGATCTTCCTGCACCACCCCGAGGTCCGCGCCCTCTTCCCGGCCGCCATGGACGTCCAGCGCGACCGGCTCTTCCGCGCCCTGCTGATGGCCGCCCGCAACGCCGGCGACCCGGACGGCCTGCGCACCTACCTGAGCGCGCTCGGCTGCGGCCACCGCCGGTACGGCACCCTGACCGGCCACTACGGCCCGGTGGGGGAATGCCTGGTGGCGGCGCTGGCCCGGTACGCGGGCAACCGCTGGGACGCCGAGACCGAGCTCGCCTGGCGCCGCGTCTACCGGCTGGTCTCCACGATCATGATCGAGGCCGCCGAGGGGGACGCCCGCACCTCGCCGCCCTGGTGGCAGGCCGAGGTGGTCGGCCACGAGCTGCGCACCCCCGACGTCGCGGTGCTCACCCTCCGCCCCGACCAGGCCTACCCGTTCCGCGCGGGGCAGTACACCAGCCTGGAGACGCCCTGGTGGCCGCGGGTCTGGCGGTACTTCTCGTTCGCCTCCGCGCCCCGGCCGGACGGCCTGCTGACCCTCCACGTCAAGGCCGTCCAGGCGGGCTGGGTGAGCAATGCGCTGGTGCACCGGGCCGCGCCGGGGGACGTGCTGCGGCTGGGCCCGGCCGCGGGCACGATGACCGTCGACCACGCGGCCGGCGCGGACCTGCTCTGCCTCGGCGGCGGCACCGGGATCGCCCCGATCAAGGCGCTGGTCGAGGAGGTGGCCGACCACGGTGCGGCGGGCCGTTCGGTCGAGGTCTTCTACGGTGCCCGGCAGGCCGCCGAGCTGTACGAGCTGGAGGCGCTGCGCGCGCTCGCGGAGCGCCACCGCTGGCTCTCGGTGCGCCCGGTGCTCTCCGGGCCGGGGCCGCACGCCGGTGGTCCGGCCGCCGCCGGCGGTCTGCTCACCGGCGGTCTTCTCACCGGTGACCTGCTCACCGGTGAACTGCCGGAGGTGGTCGGCCGGTTCGGGCCGTGGGCGGGCCGGGAGGCGTATCTCGGCGGGCCGGCCGCGATGGTGCGGCGCGGGGTCGGCGTCCTGCTGCGGGCCGGGGTCGCGCCGGAGCGGATCCGGCACGACCTGGTCGGCGATCTGGCGGCGGGCTGAGGGGCCGGATCCTCGGCCCGCCCGGGCCGACCGGGGCTCCGTCAGCCGAGGTCGGGCGCGAGCAGTGCGCGGACGCCCTCGATGTTGGCCGCCAGGTACGCCCGCAGGCTTGGCGGGACGACGTTCACCGAGGTGACGCCCTCGCGGGTGAAGGGCACCCGGACCACCTCGTACTCGCCGTTCGGCTCGTCCACCTCGGGCCCGTGCCGGCGGTCGAGGTCCATCGAGGCGAGCCGGCAGACGAAGAAGTGCTGCACCTTGACCCCGTGCGGGTGGAGCAGCGTGCCGTCGTCGTGGTGGGTGTGGCTGAGGGTGTCGACGAAGGCGGGGACGACGTCCACCACCTTGCCGCCCAGCTCCTCGTCGACCTCGCGGTGCAGGGCGTCCGTGACGGTGCGGTCGTTGCTCTCGACCCCGCCGCCCGGGGTGATCCAGTACGGGTGCGGGGAGCCGGGCCGGGTGCGTTTGATCAGCACGATCGAGGCCGGTCCGTGTGGATCGGCCGGGTCGAGCTCCAGCAGGATCGCCCGTGCGGTCCGTTTGACGACGGGTCGGGGCGGGGTGCGCATGACCACCTCCGGGGCTGGAGCGTTGTGCGGGAGTCTCCCGCAGGCCGGCGGGGCCGAAACTCGTGCCCGCTCGGGTGCGTCCGTTCGGGGAGTGCTCACAGTGCCGATAGATCTTGGATCATAAAGATGAACCTTGAACGGATCTTGAAAGTATCGATCAGAATTCTATTCTTACCTTCGATTCGAAGGAATTTATCGATCGAACCGTATGAGAGTGATTGCAGCGGCGCTGTGCCTGTGCTGCAATGAGCGACTATCGGGCAAATCGGAGTACTTCACTCCGCATGCCCTCCTGTGCAACGACTCGGGCTGGGGGCTGGGTGTGGTCATGGATCAGATCGCAGGGCGCACGACACCGGCGCGCAAGGACCGGCAGCCCACCCTGATCGCCTCCGTCCAGCGGGCGCTGCGGCTGCTGGAGGCCGTCGGTGGTCATCTGCAGGGGGCGACCGCCAAGCAGCTCGCCCGCACCGCCGGCCTGCCGCTCGGCACCACGTACCACCTGCTGCGCACCCTGACCCACGAGGGCTACCTGCGGCGGGCCGACGGCAGGTTCTTCTACGGGGAGTCGGTGGACGGCATAGGCCGGGCCGACGACCGGCAGTCCGAACGGCACGGCCTGCGGGCCCGGATGGAACAGTTGAGGGACGAACTCGGCGCCGCGGTCTACTTCGCGCGCTACCAGGACGGCGAGGTGACGGTGGTGGACACCGCCGCCGGGGCCGGGCAGCCGGCCGTCGAGCCGTGGGCCGACTTCCGCGTCACCGCGCACGCCCATGCCATCGGCCAGTGCCTGCTGGCCCAACTGCCCGACGAGGCCCGGCGCGACCACCTCGCCCGCCACCCGCCGGTCGGGCTCACCCCGTCCACCCTCACCGAGGGGTCGACCGTGCTGCGCCGGCTCGCCGCGCTGCGGCCGACCATGCCCGTGCTGGAGCACCAGGAGTACGCGCTCGGCACCGTCTGCGCCGCCGTCCCCATCACCGTCGGCTCGGTGGTCGCGACGATGGCCATCTCCCTCCCGGTCGAGCAGGCCGGGCGGCTGGCCGCCGCCGCCGGGCAACTGCGCCGCAGCGTCGGCGCGATGACCGCCTCGTTCGTCCGCTGACACTCCTTGTGCCCCAGGGGCAACAGCTCATTCCCCTCGTTCACCATTTGAAAAAGCACACCTTGTCCACTACGTCCCCAAACATGGACGATGAGGATCGAACAGGGATTGGTTGCGCAAAACCGCCTCAATCGGTCGCACAACCGACACAGCCGCACTCCCTCCCATGTCAGCGAACTGCATTGTCCGGCCACCTGCGGACCCACAGCACGCACGGCCGGGCATAACGAGAGGTACTGGCGCCATGCAGCACAGCACAGTCCAGGGTCACCTGGTGATGAACCTCGTGGTCTCCACCGAGCTCTCCTTCCGCATCGTGGTCGACCTGGAGTACGACCCCGCCGACCCGTACGCGATCCGCTTCACCTTCCACCTGCCCGGGGACGCCCCGGTCACCTGGGTCTTCGCCCGGGAACTGCTGCTCGACGGGATCAGCCGGCCGGCGGGCGAGGGCGACGTGCACGTCCACCCGGTCGGCGGGGAGCTCTCGGAGGTCTGCATCGTGCTGCACTCCCCCGACGGGGACGCCCTGTTGCGCGCCTCCGCGCCGCCGCTGATCGCCTTCCTGGCCCGCACCGACCGGCTGGTGCCGATGGGCCAGGAGCTCACCGGCGGGGAGATCGACGCCCAGCTCGCCGACATCCTCAGAGGCTGTGAGAGGTGACCGGTCGCCCGGCCGCCACGGCAGAAGGGGCCCGCCCCCGGTGCGGAAACCGGGCGCGGGCCCCTTTCGCGTCGTGCTGCGCGTCGGGCCGCGGGGAGCGGGCCTGCTCAGTCGTCGTCGCCGAGCGCCAGGTTGAGCCCCCAGGAGACCAGGCTGATGATCAGTGCGCCGAACAGCGCCGCCCAGAAGCCGTCGACGGTGAAGCTCAGGTCGAGCTTGTCCGAGGCCCAGGAGGTCAGCCAGAGCATCAGGGCGTTGATGACGAAGGTGATCAGCCCCAGGGTGAGGATGAACAGCGGCAGCGAGAACAGCTTGACCACGGGCTTGATCAGCCAGTTCACCACCCCGAAGATCAGCGCCACGGCGATCACCGTCAGGGTCTTGTGCTGCCAGTCGTCACCGGTCAGCGTGATGCCGGTGACGATCCAGGCGGCCACCCAGATGGCGGCCGCGTTGATAAGTGTCTTGATGACGAAACCCTTCATGGGGCCAGCGTCGCAGGCCGGACGGGGTGGGGGAAGCTCCGTCCGACATGTTTGGTGTTGAATGCCCCTGGGCCCGGACCAGGACGAGGAGGGGTGCCCCGGTGAAGCTGTTCCGGCTGGACGAACTGGACGCCGAACGTGCCGCCAACGACGGCGCCTATCTGCGCTTCCTGCGCGAGCCGCGGATGTCCGCCGGGCTCTACGCGCTCTCCCCCGGCGACACCGACCCGCAGACCGCGCACGCCCAGGACGAGATCTACCAGGTGGTCAGCGGCCGGGCCGAGTTGACCGTCGGCGACGAGACCACGACGGTGGCCCGCGGCACCGTCGTCTACGTCCCGGCCGGGGTGCCGCACCGGTTCCACCACATCACCGAGGAGCTGCGGGTCCTGGTGGTGTTCTCCCCGCCGGAGGACTGACGGCGGGGGCCCGGGCCGGTCCGGTTAGGGTCGGGGCATGAGCCTGAGCCTGACGGAAGAACTCTGGGCGGCGATCGAGCCGATCTACGCCGAGATCCTCGACCACCCCTTCATCGGCGGCCTCACCGACGGCACCCTGCCGCGCGAGGCGTTCCGCCACTTCGTCGTCCAGGACTCGCACTACCTGCGCGACTACGCCCGCGCGCTCGCCGTCTGCGCCGCCAAGGCGCCCGGCGAGGAGGACGTGCGGGCCTTCGCGGACGACGCGGTCGGTGCGCTGGCGGCCGAGCAGGGCATGCACGCGGAGTTCATGACGGCCTTCGGCGCCAGCGCCGAACAGGCCGCCGCCGAGCCGGTCCTGCCGACCACCCGGGCCTACACCAGCTACCTGCTGGCCACGGTGTACGGCGGCTCCTTCGCGGAGGCGGTCGGCGCGGTGCTGCCCTGCTACTGGATCTACGCCCGGGTCGGCGACCAGCTGCTCGCCAAGGGCTCCCCCGACCCGCTGTACGCCAAGTGGATCGCCACCTACGGCGACGAGGCGTTCCAGTCCGTGGTGCGTCGCGTCCTCGCACTGGCCGACCGGCTCGGCGAGGAGATCTCCCCGGCCGAACGCCGCCGGGTGGTGGAGCACTTCACCACCACCTCGCGGTACGAGTGGATGTTCTGGGACGCCGCCTGGCGCGGCGAGACCTGGCCGGTCTGACGCCGGTCCCGGGCCCGGTCCCGCGCCCGGCCGGGCGATTTCCCGCACGTCGCCGGGGCCGTTTCGAGCCGCTCCCCCCGGGGATGTCCCCGGGCCCGGGGTAGGGGTGATCTCCGGGTTCTCTCCGGGCCGTTGGCTCTCGTTCCGGCCCGTGAGTCACCGTACGATCGAAGTATCGAAAGCAAGCGGGATGCGGCACCGGACGGCAGCCGGCCCGAGGGGAGAGAAGGAACGGACATGGCTGAGTTCTGGAAGTCGCTGCCCTCGTGGGTGCGCAACATCGTCGTTCCGGTGCTGGTGCTGATCCTGGCCTGGAACATCATCGGATTCGTCTTCGGCGTGGTGGGCGCGCTGCTGAGCCTGGTCATCAAGCTGCTGGTGGTGGTCGGCATCGCCGCGGCCGTGGTGATCCTGGTGAAGAAGGCCGCCAAGAGCTGAGCCGCCGGCCGGCCCCGGACGCCCGTACCCCCTCGGGGGGTGCGGGCGTCAGTCGTTCGCGGGCGCGGCGGCGGGCCGGTCGGGCACCAGGACGGTGTCGAGGTCCCAGCGCGGCCGCCAGTGCCGGGCACGGGCGCGGCCGAGGTCGAGGGTGATGCCGGTGGCGAGCTGGTCGACCGCGTACGGGGTCAGACCGGGGACGCGGCCGGTGCGGGCGGCCAGCCGGGCGAGCGGCACGGGCACGTGGTGGATCCGGGCCCGCACCCCGTGGGCGGCGAGGACCCGGCGGACGGCGTCGTCGCGCCGGTAGGGCCGGTCGTCGGCGATGTTGTACGCGCCGGGCGGCCAGGCGCGGCCGCTCAGGCCCAGGGCGGCCAGGCAGGCGTCGGCGAGGTTCTGGACGGCGGTCAGGCTGATCCGGACGTCACCGCCGGGGAGCAGCAGCAGGCCGTGCCGCACCCGGGCCAGCAGCTGCGGGGCGAGGTGCGGGTCGCCCGGCCCGTAGACGGCGCGCGGGCGCAGCACCACGGCGCCCGCCTCCAGCGCGAGCCGTTCGCCGGCGGCTTTGGTGCGCCCGTAGGCGTTGAGGTGGCCGCCCTCGGTGGGGTGCTGTTCCGGGACGGCGGAGCGGTCGAGCCGGGGGTCGTAGACGCTGGCGCTGCTCACCTGGACCACCGGGCGCCCGGCGGCGGCGCGCAGCAGCCGTTCGGTGCCGGTGACGTTGACGGCGTACTGCTGGGCCTCGCCGGCGGAGCCCCGGGGGAGGTCGGCGACGGCGGCGGCGCAGTGCACCACCAGGTCGACGCCGGTCAGGTCGGGGTCGCCGGTGGTGGCGTCCCAGGGGACGTGGCGGCCGACCGGGCCCGGGGAGCGGCCGAGGCAGAGCACGTCGAGGCCCAGCGCGGCGGCGGCGCGGGCGACGTGCGAGCCGCAGAAGCCGCCCGCGCCGGTGACGGCTATCCGCATCGGGACTCCCTGACGTGCCGGTCGGCCCCGGCGGGCCGCAGGGTGAGTTCCGCGTAGCCGGGGAGCGCGGAGCGGCGGTCGACCCGGGCCCGGGCGACCACCGGGCGGTACGGGGCCAGCGCGAGCAGCACGTCCGTGAGCAGCGCCCTGGCCAGCCCGGCGCCCGGGCAGGCGTGCGGGCCGGCGCCGAAGACGGCCTGGGCGGCGGCCGGGCCGGGGGCGGGGCCGCTGTGGTGGGCCCGGGCGGCGTGCCGGGCGACCAGCACCAGGCGGTCGCCGGTCCGGACCGGGCAGCCGGCCAGGGTGGCGTCGGCGGCGGCGACCCGGGGGAGCAGCGGCGAGGGGGCGGTCAGCCGGAGGAGTTCGACGGCGAGCCCGGGCGCGGTGGAGGCGTCGACGCCGGGCCAGAGGCCGGCGTCGGAGCACCAGGCGGCGGCCCGGGGCAGGGCGGCGACGGTGGTGGTGACGGCGGCGACGGTGAGCATGGCGTCGAGCGGGTCCGGCAGCAGCGCGGTGAGGCCGGCCGTGGCGGCCACGGCGTCGGCCCGCCGGCGGCCGGGGAGGCGCGGGCCGGGCAGGTGGTCCCGGGCGGCGGCCGCGGCGGCGTCGGTACAGGCCCGGGCGAGGGCGTGCGGGCAGGCGGCGGAGCCGGTCAGCGCGGCGGCCGTCACGCCGGCCAACTCCTGCGCGAGGCCGACGAGTTCGAGCGAGCCGGTGGCCAGGGCCGGGACGCGCTCGGCGAGCACGGCCCGCCAGTGCGGGCGGATCCGGTCGAGCGTGGCGGTGCTCAGGTCGGCCGCCACCGCGCGGCGGGCCGCCCGGTGTTCGGCGCCCTCCTGGTCGAACAGCAGCCCCCGGCCGGTGAGCCGGGCGGCGGCGCCGCCGGTGGTGCCGGGCGCGGTGCGGTCGAGCGGGACGCGGGTGAGCGCCTCGCGGTAGGCCTCGGTGCCGTGGACGAGGACGGTGCGGCCGAGCCGGACGACCGGGCGGCGGCGGGTGGCGCAGAGCAGGGCGAACAGGACGGGGTGGCTGCGCAGATAGACCCGGCGGTCCCGGCGGCGCGCGGCCCGGTCGGTCGCGGCCAGGGCGGTCGCGGGCAGGGCGGTCGCGGGCAGGGCGTCCGCGGCGGGCGCCGGGCGGGTCGGCTCGCCGGTCATGCGGACAGCTCCCGGGCGCAGTGGGCGGCGGCCGCCGCCCGGTCGGGCTTGCGGGAGCGCCCGGCCAGCGGGACCTCACCGAACAGCACGGCGTCCGGGCGGGCGCCGCCCATCCGGTCGAGCGGGGCCCGCAGGGCGGCGCGCAGCCGCCGCGGATCGGCGCCGGGACGCGGCTGGACGAGGGCGACCAGCCGTTCGTCGCCCGGCGCGTCGGGGGCCGGAACGCCGACCAGGACGGCGAGTTCGACGTCCGGCAGGTGCAGGGCGGGCTCGTACAGGCCGGGGTAGATGTTCTCGGCGCGGCGCAGCACCATGTCCTTGAGCCGCCCGGCGAGCACGATCCGGCCGTCCGGGGCGAGGACGGCCCGGTCGCCGGTGCGGACCCAGGGGTCGGGCTCCTCGCCGAGGTAGCGGTGCCGGGCGCCCGGGCCGGTGAGCAGCAGTTCGCCCTCCGGGGTGAGGCCGGCGCGCACCCCGGGCAGCGGTGCGCCGACCAGGTCGCCGGGGCCGGTGTGGGCGCTCTTCGCGGCCTCCTCGACGGCGGCGGCCGGGAACAGCTCGGTGAGCGCGTAGACGCCCCAGGCCTGGTCGGCGCCGGCCTGCTTGACCCGCCGCAGCAGGCCGGCGTCGGCGGGGGCGGAGCCGGTCCAGACCCGGCCGTGGAAGCGGGCCCCGGCACCGAGCGCGGCACGCAGCGCCGGCGGGGTGAGGTAGGTCTGGGCCGGTGCCAGCCGGGCGAGTTGGCCCGCCAGCGCGCGTGGGCCGCGGGCCGGCAGGGCGACGGCGGCGCCGGCCGCGAGGGCGGGGACCAGGACGAAGAAGGTGCCGCCGAGCACGGTGCTGCCGGGGCGGGGGTCGACCAGTTCGGTGACGGTGCGCAGGCCGGCCGCCAGGCCCTCGCGGGTGTGCACGACGGCGCGCGGGCGGGCGGTGGTGCCGGAGGTGAAGACGATCACGGCATCGCCGTCGGGGCCGCCGCCGCGCGGCGCGGGCACCGCGGCACCGGCGGCCGCGAGCCGCGGGGCGCAGCCGGGCAGCCGGCGGCCGAGGGTGGCGACCGGGCCGAGCGCGTCCAGTCGGGGCAGGGCGAGGTCGGCGCGGCGGGCCAGCGGGCCCGCCCAGCCGGCCACCGCCTGGGCGGCGGCGTCGGCGAGGACGAGGTCCGGCCGGGCCAGTGCGAGGCGGGCGGCGAGGACGTCGGGCCCTGCGGTCGGGTCGAGGACGGCGGCCCGCAGGCCGAGCCGGTGGGCGGCGAGCAGTACGGCGAGCGCCCGGGGCCCGGGGCGGACGGCGACACCGAGGGTGGCGCCGGCGCCGAGGCCGCGGGCGTGCAGGGCGGCGGCGTAGCGGTCGGCGAGGTCGGCGAGTTCGCCGCGGCGGATCCGGACCCGGGTGGCGCCGGTGCGGCCCCGGCCGAGGACGGCGGGCCGGTCGGGGTGGACGGTGCGCAGGGCGTGGGCGAGCCGGTCGAGCACGGGGCCCTCCTCAACGGGGCGTCGGTCGGTGGGGTCGGATCGGCGGGAGCGGTCGTCGGTGGGGTCGGATCGGCGGGAGTGGTCGTCGGTGGGGTCGGACCGGCGGGAGCGCCGTCGAAAGGGTCGGACCGGTGGCCGGGGCCGGCTCAGCGGACGTCGACCGAGCGCCGGCCCGCGCCGCGCTCCAGGTACCAGCGGGCGGTGCCGACCACGCCGTAGGCGCGGATCCGCCGGGTGGAGTTCTGGACCACCATGTCGCGGCGGTGGACGATCGCGGTGCTGTGGCGGCGCACCCGGTTGATGAACATCCGGTCGGTGGGCGAGGGCCTGCGCGGCATGCCGCCGACGGCCCGGTACAGCTCGGCGGTGATCGCCATGTTGTTGCCGGCGTGCATCCGGTAGGGCGTGCGGTAGCCGTGCCGGCGGTGGTGCGCGGGCCGGATCCGTCCGAAGAACGCGCCGAGCGCGACCAGCACCAGGAACACCGCGCGCCCGGCCGGCCCGTGCTCGTCCCGGCGGGCGGTGACCCGGCCGCAGACCAGTCCGCCGGAGGCGAGCATCCCGGCCCGGGCGGCGGCCGTCCAGCCGGGTTCGGGCAGGCAGTCGGCGTCGGTGCGGGCGAGCAGGGTGGCGCCCCGCGCGATGGCGTGGCGGAAGCCGGTGTCGATCGCCGAGCCGACGCCCTTCTCCGGTTCGACCAGCACCTCGACCGGGAACGGCGCCCGGGCGGCGAAGGCCCGGACCTTCGCCACGGTGGCGTCGGTGGAGCCGTTGTCGGCGACCAGCAGCGTGAACGCGCGGTCCCGTTGGGCGGCCAGGGCGGTCAGGGTGTCCTCGATCCGGGCCTCCTCCTGGTAGGCCGGGACGACCACCCACAGGTCCGTACCGGGGCTCACGACGCCTCCCACACCATCGTCATCAGGCTCACGCCGCCGCCGAGGCCGATCAGCAGCACCTTGTCGCCCGGGGACAACTCGGGCTTTATTCGGTCGAGTTGGATGCCCAGTGTGGCACTGGCGACATTGCCGAGCTCCGGCACGGTGAGCACCAGCTTGTCCGCGGGCACACCGGTGAGCTCCACGAAGCGCTCCAGGTAGGGGACGGTCACCTGGTGCACCAGCACCCGGGCGTAGTCGTCCCAGCCGAGGCCGGTGCGGGCCGCGACCCTGGTCAGGATGGAGCCGCCGATCTTCTCGAAGACGCCGCGCAACTCCTTCCCGCCGCCCCGGAAGTAGCTGTACTCGTCGCCGCGCGGGTGGCGCGAGCCGCCGCCGGGGATGCCGCCGGCCGCCCAGTGCTCGGAGGCGGTCTCGGTCTCGATGTCGAGGATGCCGCCGCGCTCGACCGCCTCGACCACCACGGCCGCGCCGGCGTCGCCGAAGGTGTACCCGGCGAAGCCGTCCCGGAAGTCGGCCGGACCGGCCGGGTCGCGGCGCATCGCCCGGCTGGGCGTCTCGCCGGTGACCACCAGGGCGCGCCGGGCGCGGCCGGCCAGGATCATCGCGCGGGCCAGGTCGATCCCGTTGAGGAAGCTGTTGCAGGCGTTGCCGACGTCCAGGGCGTGGGCGCGCGAACCGAGTTCGGCCTGGACGAGGTGGGCGGTGGCGGGTTCGCAGACGTCCCGGGTGGCGGAGGCGTACAGCAGCAGGTCGAGGTCGAGCGGGTCCAGGCCGCGGGCCGCCAGGGCGCGCCGGGCGGCGCCGACGGCCAGGGTGGAGGCGTACTCGCCCTCGGCCGCGAAGTGCCGGGTGACGATGCCGGTCGCCTTCTCGAACATCCGCTCCGGAAGCCGGAGTCGACCGCCGGCGGTGACCTCGTCCTGGAGCTGCTGGGAGGTCAGTCGGTGGGCGGGGAGGTGGGCTCCGACGGCGGTGATGCCGATCCGCGCGGTGGCTGCAGGGTGCATGCCCCCATGCTCCGGCGGGCGTGGCCGCGCCCACCTGAGTACGGGTACTCAGGTGGGCGCGGCGCGGTACCCAACGTGGGGTCAGTCCTTGATCGGGATCGACTGGACGGGCACCGGGGCGGCGGGAGCGGCGGGGCCGGCCGGGGCCGCGGACGGCTCCGGGGCGTTCATGGTGGTGAGCAGCTGGCGGGCCAGGCCGAGGCCGGTGCCGCCCATGGCGAGCGCCTTGGCGAACATCTCGCCCATGCCCTCGGCGCCGTTCAGCAGCACCATGTGCTCGACGTTGCCGAAGGCCTCCGCGCCGGCCCGGACGATCTCGGGCCAGTTCTCGGCGAGCTGCTGCGCGACCACGGCCTCCTGGTTCTCGGCCAGGGCGGCGGCGCGCGCCTTGATCGCCTCCGCCTCGGCCAGACCGAGCGCGCGGGCCGCCTCGGCGGTGGCCAGACCCTTGGCCTCGGCGGCCGCGGCCTCGGCCTGGCCGGTCGCCTTGGTCGCCTCGGCGGCGGCCAGACCGCGCGCCCGGGTGGCCTCGGCCTCGGCGATGGCGGCGATCTTGACCCGGTTGGCCTCGGCGGCCGCCTTGAGCTCGGTCTCCTGGGCCTGCGCCTGGGCCGCCGAGATGCGGGCGTCGCGGTCGGCCTCGGCCCTGGTCCTGGTCTCGTACGCCCGGGCGTCGGCGGGCTTGCGGACGTCGGCCTGGAGCTGCTGCTCCTTGCGGTGTGCCTCCAGCTCGGCGACCTTGGTCTCCTGGACCACGACCTCCTGCCGGGAGGCGGCCTGGGCCAGCGGTCCGGCCTGCATCGCCCGGGCGGTCGCCGTCTCCAGCTCGGCCTGGTAACCGGCTTGCTGGATGCCGGAGTTGCGGGTCGCCTCGGCCTTGCGCGCGAAGGCCTCCTGCTCGGCCTCGGTGGCCCGGCGGTCGGCCTCGGCCTGGGCGATGCGGGCGTCCCGCATGACGGCGGCCGCGTGCGGAGCGGCGAGGTTCTGGATGTAGCCGGTCGGGTCGATGATCTCCTGGATCTGCAGCGAGTCGATGATCAGACCCAGCTTCTCCATCTCGGAGCCCGAGGCGGCGCGGGTCTCCCCGGTCAGCCGCTCGCGGTCGCGGATCATGTCCTCGACCGTCAAGCTGCCGACGATGGACCGCAGATGACCGGCGAAGACGTTGTGGACCCGGTGGCCCATCATCTGCTGCTGGTCGAGGAAGCGCCGGGCGGCGTTGGCGATCGACACCGTGTCGTCGCCCACCTTGAAGATCACAACTCCCTTGACGTGCACCGGAATGCCCTGGGACGTCACGCATTCGACGTCCAGGTCGGCCTCGTTGAGGTCGAGGGAGAGCTTGCGCACCACCTGGACACCGGGCGTCACCAGCGTCCCCCGCCCGGTGACGATGCGGAATCCCATGCTCTCGCCGACGCCCTCGGAGCGGTGCTTGGAACCCGAGATGATCAGTGCCTCGTTCGGCTCGGCGACCCGCCACATGAGCTTGAACAGCACGATCAGAATGATGATGAAGGCCACTGCGGCCCCCGCTACGCCGATCAGCATCGGCTGATTCCCCCTTCAGCGCACACCGGCGTTCCGTGGCTGCGCTCTGGTGTGCAGGAAGGCGCGGAACACGGTGGCAGCGGAGATTCTCCGCTCACCGTGATCTCTTGGAAAGGGGAATTCGTTCTGAATCCGTCCCAGGGGCGTCAGGATTCGGTCAGAGCAGCGCCACGTAGACGGTGCGCGGAGGCTGGTACTCGACCACGACCACCTGGGTGCCGACCGCCATGCTCTCGCCCGGCACGGCCGGGTGGGCGAGGAAGGCCTCGGTGGTGTGGCGTTCGCGGACGTGCACGAGCACCTCACCGACCAGTCCGGTGCCGATCTTTCCGGTGACGCGCCCTGTGCTTCCGACCATCGGTCCAGTCTGTCACCGTTCCCCGCGGGTGGACCCCCTCTGGACCAGCGGCGATCCGCTCGCTACGGTGTTGGACGTCATGCGCAGGCAACACCGCCTGCGGACACGGGAGCTCGGAGCACCGGGCTGAGAGGGCGCTGACCGGAACGTCGCTGGACGTGCCGACCGCTGCGTCGACCGCAGGAACCTGACCGGGTAATGCCGGCGTAGGGAGTAGAGGGTCTGATGACCACGTTCGATGCACAGCCGCAGTCTGCCCGGAACCATGACACCGGAAGCACGGGCACCGGCTACCCGACCCCGGCCTGGCGCAAGGCCTACCACGAGGGGTCCCGCCCCGACCTGCGCGTCCCGTACCGCGAGGTCGTCCTCACCAACGGCCGGACCGTCCCGCTCTACGACACCTCCGGCCCGTACACCGACCCCGCCTACGAGGCCGACGTGCGGCGCGGCCTGCCGCCGCTGCGCGACGCGTGGATCCGCCAGCGCGGCGACGTCGAGGAGTACGACGGCCGCGAGGCCCGCCCGGAGGACGACGGGATCAAGCACACCTCGCCGCGCGGCGGGAACCTGCGCAACCTCGACGCCGTCTTCCCCGGTCGCCCGCGCCGCCCGCTGCGCGGCCGGTCCGGCGCCTCCGTCACCCAACTCGCCTACGCCAGGCGCGGTGTGGTGACCCCGGAGATGGAGTTCGTGGCCCTGCGCGAGGGCCTGGAGCCGGAGTACGTCCGCGCCGAGGTGGCGCGCGGCCGCGCCGTCATCCCGGTCAACGTGAACCACCCCGAGGTGGAGCCGTCGATCATCGGCACCAACTTCCTGGTGAAGATCAACGCCAACATCGGCAACTCCGCCGTCACCTCCTCGATCGAGGAGGAGGTGGAGAAGATGACCTGGGCCACCCGCTGGGGCGCCGACACCGTCATGGACCTCTCCACCGGCCGCAACATCCACACCACCCGCGAGTGGATCCTGCGCAACTCCCCGGTGCCGATCGGGACGGTGCCGCTCTACCAGGCACTGGAGAAGGTCGACGGCCGGGCCGAGGAACTCAGCTGGGACGTCTACCGCGACACCATCATCGAGCAGTGCGAGCAGGGCGTCGACTACATGACCGTGCACGCCGGCGTGCTGCTGCGGTACGTGCCGCTGACGGCCCGGCGCAAGACCGGCATCGTCTCGCGCGGCGGCTCGATCATGGCCGCCTGGTGCCTGGCGCACCACCGGGAGAACTTCCTCTACACCAACTTCGAGGAGCTCTGCGAGATCCTCGCGAGCTACGACGTCACCTTCTCGCTCGGCGACGGCCTGCGCCCGGGCTCGATCGCCGACGCCAACGACGAGGCGCAGTTCGCCGAGCTGCAGACGCTCGGTGAACTCGGCCGGATCGCGCGCGAGCGCGACGTCCAGGTGATGATCGAGGGCCCGGGCCACGTCCCGATGAACAAGATCCGGGAGAACATGGATCTCCAGAAGGAGATCTGCGACGAGGCGCCGTTCTACACCCTCGGCCCGCTCACCACGGACGTCGCCCCCGGCTACGACCACATCACCTCGGGCATCGGCGCCGCGATGATCGCCTGGTGGGGGACGGCGATGCTCTGCTACGTCACCCCCAAGGAGCACCTGGGCCTGCCCAACCGGGACGACGTGAAGACCGGCGTCATCACCTACAAGATCGCCGCCCATGCCGCGGACCTCGCCAAGGGCCACCCCGGCGCCCAGGCCTGGGACGACGCGCTCTCCGACGCCCGCTTCGAGTTCCGCTGGGAGGACCAGTTCAACCTGGCCCTCGACCCGGAGACGGCCCGTGAGTTCCACGACGAGACGCTGCCCGCCGAGCCCGCCAAGACGGCCCACTTCTGCTCGATGTGCGGCCCGAAGTTCTGCTCGATGAAGATCTCCCAGCAGATCCGCGCCGAGCACGGCGGGGGCTCCTCCGCCGTGGCCTCCGACTACGACGCCGAGGCCCTGGCCGGCATGCGGGCCAAGTCCGAGGAGTTCGCGGAGCAGGGCAACCGGGTCTACCTGCCGCTGGCTGACTGACCCTCCACCGACTGCACCGGCCCGCGTCCCGTGGGGGGAGTCGCGGGCCGGTGCGTTCTCGACGTCGTCGGACGTCGTCGGACGTCCCTGGATCATGATCGGCGCCGGTCGGTCGGCGGCCGTCGCCGAGAGATCCGCCCGGGCCGTCCGGGGGTTGTCGGGGTCAGTGCCGTCGGCGGGCTGCGGCTCGTCCGCTTCGCCTCACCAGGACGACGAGTGCACCGCCCAGGGTGAGGGCGGCCGTCGAGCCGACCAGGAGGCCGATCGATCCGCCCGAGCCGGTGGCGGCGAGTGCCGGCCCCGACTCGTTCGGGTGCTGCACGGGAGCGCCCTGGCCGGGAGCGCCCGGGGCGTTGCCGCCCTGGGCATGGCCACCCGGTGCGTTGCCGACCTGACCGTTGCCGACCTGTACGGGGCCGCCCGGCACGTTGCCGTGATGGCCATGGTCGTTCCCGTGATCACCTTGCTCATGACCGCCGTGACCCTGGCCACCGTGCCCCGGGCCGCCGTGGCCGCCCGGAGACTGGGACGGCCCTGCGGGGCCCGCGGGTCCAGCCGGCCCTGCGGGTCCTGCCGGTCCTGCGGGACCTGCGGGTCCGGGTGTGCCGTTCGCTCCGGGTGAGCCGTTCGCACCGGGCGAACCATTGGCACCGGGTGAGCCGTTGGCGCCGGGTGTGCCGTTCGCTCCGGGTGTGCCGTTCGCTCCGGGTGAGCCGTTCGCACCGGGCGAACCATTGGCACCGGGTGAGCCGTTGGCGCCGGGTGTGCCGTTGGCGCCGGGTGTGCCGTTCGCTCCGGGTGAGCCGTTCGCACCGGGCGAACCATTGGCACCGGGTGAGCCGTTGGCGCCGGGTGTGCCGTTCGCACCGGGCGAACCATTGGCACCGGGGGCACCCGGAGCGCCGGGCGCGCCGGGTACGCCGGGAGCGCCGTTGGGGCCGGGCGCACCCGGAGCACCGGGGGTCCCGGGAGCGCCGTCGGGGCCGGGGGCACCCGGAGCGCCGGGAGCACCGGGGGCACCCGGAGCGCCGGGGGCTCCAGGGGCGCCGTTGGGGCCGGCGGCACCCGGGGAGCCGGGCGCGCCGGGTACGCCGGGAGCGCCGTTGGGGCCGGGCGCACCCGGAGCACCGGGGGCTCCAGGGGCGCCGTCGGGGCCGGGGGCACCCGGAGCACCCGGGGAGCCGGCCACGCCGGAAGCACCGTTGGGCCCGGGCACACCCGGGGCACCCGGGGAGCCGGCCGGGCCGGGGGCACCGTTGGGGCCGGGCGCACCGGGGGAGCCGGCCGGACCGGCGGGACCGCTCGGACCCGCGGGCCCGCTCGGACCGGCCGGACCGCTCGGTCCGGGCGGGCCGACGGTGCAGGCCGCCCTGGTGATGGTGTTCTGGTCCAGCGTGACCGCGCCCGTGCGCGCCAGGGCCCGGCCTTCGATGACCGCGGCGTGGTTCACGGTGATGGACGCCAGGGCGAGGATGTTGCCCTTGAAGAAGGAGCTGACGTCGATGGTGGCGGAGCTGCCCACCTGCCAGAACACGTTGCAGGGCTGCGCCCCGTTGACCAGGCTGACGACGCTCGACGGGGCCGTGATCAGGGTCGAGGCGATCTGGAAGATGAAGACGGCGCTGGGGTCGCCCAGGGCGTCGAGGGTGACGGTCCCGGTGAGGTTGAGCGAGGACGTGGCCTTGTAGACGCCGGGTGTCAGCGTCAGTCCGCCGAGGTCGCCCGGCGAGGTGAGGCTGGCCGTGGGGGCCCGGCCCGCGGCGTCGTTGTAGGCGATGACCAGGTCGGACTGGGCCTGTGCGGCCTGGGCGTCGTTGACGTGCTGGACGCCGTTCACGATGCCGGGCGGAAAGCCCGTCACGCTGGTGCCCGGGCTGAGGCCCAGGTCTCCGTTGATCACGCTGGGATTGGTGTTGGTGACGGTCGTGGCGCCCAGGACCGCGTAGCTGGTGTCGGTCCCCAGCGTCACCGGTGCGGTGGCGGCGTGCGCGGGGCTCGCGACCAGACCGGCTGTCGCCAGCAACGTGAGTCCGGAGAGCAGGACGAGCGCGCCCGTGAGGCGGGAGCGTCTGCGCCCGCTGTCGGGTGGGGCGGGCGGAATGGCATCGACTGCCATGGGTCAGGACCCTTCTTGTCGTCGTTGAGCTCCGTCACTCGGAAAGAGGAATTCCGGAGCACCGATGGTGAGTTCTGGTCGGCCCACAAGCCCTCGTACGTGCGCCGGGGCGCCACGGGCGTCACCCCGGGAGGGCCGCAGAGCGACAGTTCGCCAGGGATGGTGATGCACCGTCACCAACTCAGTACACCGTGCAACAACAACATAAGAAGGAAAGAATAATAAAGATGCAAAAGGGTGACGCGCTGGCGCCGTCGGAGTATCTCTTCCGCTGCTCCGGCGCGTCGTTTGTCTACGTACTCAACGCCGCGTACAGAGCATCCGGCTTGATCTCCGGTCGGCTCCTCCGGATCCGGCTACGCTCACGGAGTCCGACGTCGTTCCCGGTGGGGCCGGTGGACCCGAACGCCGTTGTAATCCTCCCCGGAGTGCCTTCCACGCCTTAGCAGTACCGTTTTTCCTCTTGGCTGCGTCCAGGGTGGTGAAATGACGTATCGCTCGGAGGATGGAGTCGTTGGCCCGCGTATGAACGACCCAATGAATCGGCAGGGTGGGCTGCTCGCGGCGACCGAGGGCGACGCCGGCACCGTGGCCGACCGGTGCCGTCTCTCCGGCGGCCTGCTCCGAGTCACGCTCGGGGAACTGCGCGAGGAACTCGGATACCGCAGGCTCGGCAAGTACGTGCTCGACGAAGTGGCCGAGAGCCTGGCGGCGGAGGGGCTCGGCTGGTTCCCGGCCTCACGGCTGTCGCCGAGGGAGAACGGTGAACCGCGCAAGGAGCACGAGGTGTGGGTGTTCCTCAGGGACGGCGGTCTGCGGTGCCAGGTCATCGACGCCATCCAGGCTCCCGACGGTTTCGACGTCCCCACCGTGCTGAACGGCCTGCTCGCCGACCGCCCCCAGGACCTCTCCGCGGAGCGCAAGCTCGGCCTCATCCGCGAGATCCTCGGGCTCTGAGCCGCAGCGGCCCGGGCGAGCAGCCCCCGGGCGCCGCGGCCACCGGTCCGGCCGGTCAGACGAGGAGGAGGGGGCCCGTCAGGCCGGCCACGCGGTCGGCGGTGAGGATGCCGAGCAGGTAGCCGTCGTCGTCGACGACCGGCCAGATCGCGAGGGACTTGATCTGCATCGCGAGCGCCGCGAGGCCGAGGGCCATCCCGGGCCAGGCGAACGGGCCCTGCTGGTGGGCGGTGTCGCGGAGCGGGGTCCGCTCGGCGTACCAGGAGCGGGTCAGGAACGGGTCGAGGCCGGTCCGGGTCACCAGTCCCTCGCAGCGGCCGTTGTGATCGCGGACCAGCAGGTAGGCGACGTGGGCGCCGCGGAAGATCTCATTGGCCCGGTCGACGGTGATGTCGTCGGCGATCTGGTACTCGTAGGGCTCCATCGCGTCCGCGACCGTGAGGCCGCGGTCCGCCGACTGCGCGTAGTGGGTGGTCATGATGTCGACCCGACCCGCCTCCGGACGGGCTTGCGGCCGTCCGGCGCTGTCCTGCACCCAGAACGAAGCCGGAACGGGGACCGGGATGCGGGATGCCCTGGATGCGGCCCAGGCTACTCCGGTCGGGCCCGGGGCGTCGGGGCCCGGAGTAGCCTTGGGAGGCAGCCGAGGACACGTCGTACACCGGTAGTCGCACTGGTGTCGCCCGAGGTCATGAGCGGTCCTCCCCGAGGGCCGGACGGGCGGCTCCTGATGATGCCGATCCCCCTTCCCATCTCCTCCTCCCCCGGGCCGTGGTCGGTTCCGGGCGTTCCGCTGCTCCCCCGCCTGGTGCTGGAGCCGACGCTGGCCCGCGACGGCGTGTTCGACGGTGCGTGGTGGCCGCGGAGCAACGACGTCCGGGCCGAGCTGCCGGACCTGCTGACCGCGCTCGGCGTCCATCTGGGCCGGATCGTCCGGGTCGGTCTGGACAGCGGCGGCTGGGGCGACATCCCCGATTCGGTCACCGTGGACGGTCTGGTGGTGCGGATCGGCTGGTTCGCCGCCGACGGCGGGACCATCAGCCTGACCCGGGGCTTCCAGGACCACTTCCTCCTCCTCGTCGTGCCGCCCGGTACGGACCCGCGCACGGCGGCCGCCGCGATGCGCGGCGCGGCCGCGGCGGGGAACCACACGCCGGCGGGCGAACTGCTCACGGCCGCGGGCGGGTCCGGCGCGGCGCTGCGGGGCTGATCGCCTCGCTCCGGGGCTGACGCTGCGGCGCGACGGCCGCTGCCGGAGGACCCCAAAACGAACTTGACAGCGATGTGTTGATCACACGAATGTTTGCTCCGCCGATCCGGCACGTCCGTGTGAATCCTGGGGGGAACCGTCGTGCGCAGAGCACGCATTCCGGCTGCTGTCGTCCTCGTCCTGTCGATCACCGGGGCCATCACCTCGGTCACCACCGTCCACGCCGACGCCACCGACCTGTACGTCGACAGGAATTCCGCCCTCTGCTCGGACACCGGCACGGGTGCCGGCGCTCAGGGCACGCCCTTCTGCACGATCGCCGCCGCGGCCGGGGTCGTGCAGCCCGGACAGACCGTGCACATCTCGGGCGGCAACTACAACGAGGAGCTCCACCCCACCCGCTCCGGGACCCCGGCGGCGCCGATCACCTTCCTCGGCACCCCCTACACCGAGGACCCGCAGGGCCGCGGGACGCAGCTCGGCGTCGCGGGGACGCTCCCCGACCACGCCGTCTCCCTCGCCGGGGTCCACGACGTGACGGTCCGGCACCTCTTCGGATGGTCGGGGAAGGAAGCCGTCCTGGTGACCGACTCCAGCCGGGTCACCCTCGACGACCTGGTGATCGCCAGCTCCGGCTGGTCGAGCACCGCCACCACCGCCTACCCGAGCGTCCGGATCACCGGCGCGAGCAGCGACGTCACCCTGAGCCGCAGCGACATCAGCGCCTCGCGCGGGGGCGCCGTCGAGGTCGGGGCCGGGGTGGACCACGCGGTGCTGACGACCAACTTCCTCAACGAGAACGCCGGCGCCGGGGTGCTGATCACCGACGCGCAGCACGCGGTGGTCACCAGCAACACCGTCCGGGGCACCTGCGGGCCCCTGGTCGTGCTGACCGGTGCCTCCACCGGTGCCACGATCGAGAACAACGTCCTGGACAGCGACGAGAACGGCTATCCCACCTGGGGCGGCTGCACCTCCGCCGGACACGAGGACCTCTCCGTCTCCGCGGGCTCGACCACCGGGACCAGGGCGGACTACAACCTCGTCACCACGACGACGCGGACGCCGTACAGCTGGGCCGGCCAGGGGTACGGCACGGTCGCGCAGTTCCAGCAGGGCGCCGGCCAGGGCGCGCACGACCTCGCGGCCACCCGCGACGACCTGAAGAAGCCGAACTCCCCCGCCGTCGACTCGGCCGACGCCGGTGCGCCCGGCGAGCTCGCCACCGACGTGCGCGGCCGGTCGCGGGCCGACAACCCGGCGGTCGCCAACACCGGGACGGGCGTCGGCTACTACGACCGCGGCGCGGTCGAGGCGCAGGACGCGCTGGCCGTGTCGCTGAGCGCGTCGCCGACCCCGCCGGCGGGGCAGCCGCTGACCGTCGTCCTCAACGGAGCCGTCGACTCCCCGTGGTCCCCCGCGACCGGCACGCTGGACTTCGGCGACGGCACCGCGCCGGTCAGCCCGGTCGCCTTCCCGGCCCGGCACGACTACGCCCCGGGCACCTACACCGCCACCCTGACGGCGACCGACGGCCTGGGCCTCACCAGGAGCACCTCGACCGAGGTCACGGTCGCCGCCCCCGGTCCGGTCCGGCCCTCCTTCACGCTGTCGCCCTACAACACGGGTGGCCTGGAGGTGCTGGCCGACGCCTCCGCGACGATCAGCCCGTGGCCGGTGGCCACCCACCGCTTCGACTTCGGGGACGGCACCGCGCCGGTGGTGGGGAACGCCGCCACCGCACGCCACTTCTACGCCGGGCCCGGGACGTACACCGTCACCCAGACGGTGACGGACGACCACGGCCGCTCGGCGTCGACCACGCACCCGGTCTCGGTGAGTCTCCCGATCGCTGGCCGCTGGTCGGGCGGTCAGCCCGCCACGGTGGCGTTCTACCGCGCCGGTGCGCTGACCCGGCTGTCCGCCAACGCGGCGTCCGCCCAGGGCAGCAAGGTGTACCTCGGTCAGTCCGGTGACACCCCGCTGGCGGGCGACTGGGACGGCGTCGGCCACGACCAGGCCGGCATCCACCGACCCGGTTCGAGCACCTTCGGCCTGCGGCACGAGGACGGCAGCGTGACGTCCGTGCCGATGGGCGACCCGGGGGACATCCCGGTGCCCGGACAGTGGGACGGCAACGGGCACGCGCAGCTGGCGGTCTACCGCCCGAGCACGGGGGCGTTCGTGGTCCGGCACGACGACGGCAGCTACAGCAGCGCCGTCTTCGGTGATGTCGGCGACCTCCCCGTGGTGGGCGACTGGGACGGCGTCGGCCACACCCAGCTGGGCATCTTCCGCCCGGCGGCGAGCGGCGGCGCCAATGTCTTCGCGCTGCGCCACGACGACGGCTCCGTCTCCACCGCCACCCACGGCGCGGCCGGCGACCTGCCGATCGTCGGCGACTGGAGCGCCACGGGCCGCACCACGTACGGCGTCTACCGGCCCTCCGAGGCCCGCTTCCTGCTCAGCCGCGCGTACGCCGGGCAGTCCGACCTCGACTTCGTCTACCCGACCGTCTAGGGGCGGACGCGGCACCCGGGCCACCGCCGGGCCCCGGTGCCGCGCCGTTCGCCTTCTCGCCGTTCGCCTTCTCGCCGTTCGCCATCCGAGTCTCATTGGGGGATCACCCGTGCGCAGAGCACACCTTCCGGCCGCCGTTCTGCTGGCCCTGTCGATGGTCGGTGCGGTACCGGTCGTCGCAGCCGCCGAGGACGTGGCCGCGGCCGCTCCGGCCGACACCGCCACGCCGAGCGCCACCCCGACCGCCGCCGGGAGTGTCACCGGCACCACCGCCGAGGCCCCGAGCCCCGCCCCGGCCGCCCCTGCGGCGCCGAGTGCGACCCCGGCCGCCCCTGCGGCGCCGAGTGCGACCCCGGCCGCACCCGCCGCCGCGGACCCGCAGGAGCCCCTGTGGCTCAACCCGCTCATCGAGCCCTCGACGCCGATGCTGGTCTACGTCCAGTTCCGCGTGCCGCTGCCCTTCGACGTGTCGCGGGGAACGGTGGACTTCGGCGACGGCAGCGGGCCGCAGTCGTTCTACGGGAACGGGGGCGGGCTGCTCCAGCACACCTACACCACGCCGGGCGTCTACACGGTCACCCTGACCGCGACCGACGGTGCCGCCTGGACGGCGACGGCGACCGGGTCGGTGCGGCCCGGGCTGCTCACGGCCGATGTGATGGCGCTCAACAAGTTCGGCCTGTACGTCGAGGCGTGGGAGGGCAGGACCGTCGCCCCCGACCGGGCGACGACCTACGTCATCGACTTCGGCGACGGCACGCCGCCGGTGGACTACCTGCCCAGCCCGCTCTTCGAGCCGGTCGGTCACCACTACGCGAAGCCCGGGACCTACACCCTCACGCTGACCGCGACGGACGGAGCGGGCCGCACGTCGACGGCCCGGCGGGACATCAGCGTTCCCGCCGCGCTGCGCAACGTCCCCGTGGCCGGGCGGTGGACGAGCGGGAGCTCCACGCACATCGGGAGGTTCTACCAGGGCGGGTGGGCGCTGTACACGGCCAACTACTCGGCCCCGAGGAACCCGACGCCGCAGATCGCCGCGGCCTTCGGCGACGCCGGCGACATACCGGTCACGGGCGACTGGGACGGTGTGCGGTACGACCAGCTGGGCATCTTCCGGCCGGCTTCGAGCACCTTCGCGCTGCGGCACGAGGACGGCAGTGTGACGGCCGTGCCGATGGGTGACCCGGGTGACCTCCCGGTGCCCGGGCTCTGGGACGGCAACGGGCACGCGCAGCTGGCGGTCTACCGTCCGAGCACGGGCACGTTCGTGGTCCGGCACGACGACGGCAGCTACTCCAGCGCCGTCTTCGGCAGCCCCGGTGACCTCCCCGTGGTGGGCGACTGGGACGGCGTCGGGCACGCCCAGCTGGGGATCTTCCGGCCGTCCGACGAACCGAAGCTCGCCAACGTCTTCGCGCTGCGCCACGACGACGGCACCGTCTCCACCGCCACCTACGGTGCGGCCGGCGACCTGCCGGTGGTCGGTGACTGGGCCGGGGCGGGCCGGACCACCTTCGGCGTCTACCGGCCGGGCAACGGTCAGTTCGCGCTGAGCCGGGCGTACGTGGGGGACGTGGACCTCGCCTTCGGTCCGCTGTGACCGTCTGAGCGGTGAGCGCCGCTCCGGGAGGCTCCGGCCCTCCCGGAGCGGCGCTCCGGCTTCCGGGGCCGGGCCCGCGTGAACGGCGTGCCGCCCCTCCGGGCCGGGCGTCACTCGTCGTGCTGGTCGGCGTCCTCGGGGTACCAGCGCAGCTCGACGGTGTTGCCGTCCGGGTCCTGCACGTAGACGGAGGTGGCGCTGCCGCGGGCGCCGTAGCGGGGCACCGGGCCTTCGAGGACGGTGAACACGCCGGAGTCGATGACCTCCTGCCAGTCCAGCGGGTCGACGGTCAGGCAGATGTGGTCGACGTTGGACTCGCCGCGGTCGCGGCCGACCAGGTCGATGATGGTCTCCGGGGTGACCCGCACCGAGGGGAACGAGACCCGGCCCGCGCGCCACTCGTCGACGCGGACCGGCGCCAGGCCGAGCAGGCCGGCGTAGAAGTCCAGCGAGCGCTCGACGTCCCGGACGTTGAGGACGAGGTGGTCGAAGGCCTTCACGCGGACGGCGCTCATGGCGGGCTCCCGGAGGTGGACGGTGGGTCGGGGTGACGTGTTCCATGATCCGACCGGGCGGGTGTGGGTATCAACGCCCGTTTGATCCAGGATCGTTTAGCCAGTCTCAACAATGGGGGTCGGTGATGTGGGAGCGCCACGAGATCGAGGCCGTTCTGGCGCTCGCGGAGGAGCTGCACTTCGGCCGCACCGCCGAGCGCCTGGGCGTCACCACCGGGCGGATCAGCCAGGTGATCGGGAAGCTGGAACGGCGCATCGGCGCCCGGCTGTTCGAGCGCACCAGCCGGACCGTCCGGCTCACCGCGATCGGGCAGCGGCTGGTCGAGGACCTGGTGCCGCTGGTCGCCGGGATCGAGGAGTCCGTGCGCCGGGCCGTCGACGCCGGGCGCGGTGTGACCGGGGAGCTGCGGGTCGCCTTCCTCGGTGAGTGGACGGCGACGGTGCTGCTCAAGGCGGTGAACCTGTTCGCCGGGCGCCACCCCGGCTGCCGGGTCGACGTCCGTGAGGTGCAGCTGTTCAACTCCCGGGCGAGCCTGCTGGACGGTTCCGTCGACCTCCTCATCGCCGCCTTCCCGTTCGACGGGATGGCCCGCGGGCCGGCCCTGATCTCGGAGCGGCGGGTCCTGGCGGTGGCCGCCGGGCATCCGCTGGCCGGGGCCGCGTCGGTCTCGCTCGAAGTCCTCGCCGAGCACCCGGTGGTGCAGTACCCGGCGGTCACCTCGGTGGAGTTCAAGCGCGACCGGACCCCGGACCGCACCCCGGCCGGCCTGCCGGTGCCCAGGGGGCCGGTCGGCAACACCTTCTCCGAGATGCTCTCGCTGGTCGCGATGGGCCGGGGCGTCCTTCCGGTGGGCGAGCACTCGCGGCAGTACTACCCGCGCCCGGACGTCGCCTATGTGCCGATCCGCGACGCGCCGCCGATCGAACGCGGGCTGGTCTGGTTGGAGAGCAACACCACCGAGCGGGTCCGGGAGTTCGTCCGCGCCGCGACAGAGGCCGCGACGGAGGCCGCGACGGAGGCCGCGACGGGGGCGGTGGCGGGGACGCCGGGCTGACGGACGGTCACGGTGTGCCGATCGCCGGAGCCCCGGGGTACCGCCCGTGCCGCGCGCCCCCGTCAGACGTCGTCGGGGCTGGTGAAGCCCGGCCCGGTGTAGCCGGGGCCGGTGAAGTCCGGGGTGCTGAAGGAGGCCGTGCGCGGCTCCCGCCCCTGCGGGTCGGTGAGGCCCTCGGCGCCGGGGCTGGTGAAGCCCGGCCCGCTGTAGCCGGGGCTGCTGAAGTCCGGGCTGCTGAAGTCGGGGTGGGCGGCCTCCGGGCGGACGGGCTCGCCGGCCGGCTCCGGTACGCCCGGCGGCGCCGTCGTGGGATCGGCGCGCAGGGTGGCGTGCAGATAGGGCAGCAGCGCCCGCTCGCGCAACGCGCGCTGCCATTCGCGCCGGGCGTCGGCGATCCCGGCCGCGAGGTCCGGGTCGGTGCCGGGCGGGGTCGGCGTGCTGGATCCGTCCCGCAGGGCGGTGAGGATCAACCCGACGATGCCCACCACCATCGCGACCACGCCGGCCGCCAGCGCCAGCCAGCCGGCCGTCAGCAGCGAACGGGCCAGTGCCAGCTCGGGGTCGGCGGCCCGCAGGGTGTAGCCGATCAGCAGCAGGACCAGTGCGGCGGCCCAGGCCAGGATCGGGGTGAGCACGGTCAGCACCGGGAACAGTCCGGCACCGCCGTTGGCGGAGCGCAGCTGGGAGAGCAGGCCGGGCGCGGTGGGCTCGCCGCCCAGGGTGGGCGGTGGGGTGTCGCGCAGGCTCTCGCGGAGCCGGAGGTAGTGCGTGTACTCGGTGGCCGCCGCGGCCGCGACGCCGTCGGCGGCGCGCAGGGCCTTGATGCGCAGCTGGTCGGCGGTGAGGGCGCCGGGCGTGCGCAGGGCGGTGAGGACGGTGCCGTCACGCAGTGCTTCGTCGAGGAGGCGCTCGTAGTCCGGGCGGTCCTCGGCGAGCAGGTGCGGGGCGTTGTTCATGGGGACCCCGTTCATGCCAACCCCGTTCGCTCCGCCGCGGTGCACGGAGACGGGTACGGAGACGGGCCGCCACACGGGCGGCCGGGTGTGGTGTGCCCTCGATGGTAGGGGTGCTCGCGGCCGTGCAGACAGTAAGTTTCCGGAATTTCGCGCCCCGGGCCGCGCGTGCGCTACGGCCCGGGCGCCGGGAACGGGTGTTCGCCCTGGGGTCGGTGGTGCGAACGGACGCTCAGATCGGCAGCCGCGCGACGAGCAGCCGCCCCTCCATCGTGACGCCGCCGTCCATGGCGACGGCGAGCTCGTCGGCGTAGACGTACGGCCCGGGGATGTGCGGCGGGGCGCCGTCGTCGGCGTGGACCGCGCCGGTGAGGTACGGGATGGGGCTGTGGCCGTGCACGATCCGCATGCCGCCGTAGGTGTCGAGCAGCTCGTGGGCGGCCGTCGGGCCGGCGTCGCCGCGGAAGGCGAAGCGCTTGGTGAACCGGCGGAAGCAGTCCCACCACTCGTCCACGCCCTCGTCGGCGAGCAGGTCGTGGACGGCGTCGTTGACCGCGGCGATGGAGTCGCCGTACTCCAGGTACGCGGTGGTGTCGGAGTGCAGCAGCAGGTGCCCCTCCTCCAGCGCCATCGCGGGCAGCCGGGAGAGCCAGCTGATGTGGTGCGCCTCCAGGCGGTCCAGGTCGTGCTGCTGGCCGCCGTTGAGCCGCCAGGCGGCCAGGAAGGAGGCGGTCCCCGCGGTGGACTGGACGGGCTCGTCGCCGTAGCGGGCGGCGCCGAGGAAGAGCAGTTCGTGATTGCCCATCAGGGCCCGGCAGTAGCCGCCGGCGGCGGCCGCCTCGGCGGCGAGCTGCATGACCAGGTCGATGACGCCGATGCCGTCGGGGCCGCGGTCGGTGAAGTCGCCGAGGAACCAGATCCGGGAGCGGCCGGCGGCCCAGTGGCCGTCGGCGTCGATCAGGCCCTGGTGGCGCAGCTCGGCGAGCAGCTCGTCGAGGTAGCCGTGCACGTCGCCGACCACGTAGAGCGGGCCGGGCGGCTCGTTGGGGGCGGGCGCCGGGTACGGGTGGTAGGGCAGCTCGGGGAGCGGGGGGCCGAGCTCGATGGTCGGCGGGTCGTCGCTCTGGTGCACCGGCGAGGGCCGGTCGGTCAGGGTCGGCTCGTACCCGCCGTGCTCGGGCTGCGCGGCCTGCGGGTGCCCGGTGGCCTGCGGGTGTCCGGCGGCCGGCCAGTGCTGTTCGAGGTACCGCGCGCCGCCGTAGCCGCTGTACGTCTCCGACTCGTACGCCGCCTCGGTGTACCCGGTGGGCTCGGGTTCGTAGTAGGTGCCGAAGGGCAGCACGTCGAGGTCCGGCTGGTGGCGGGGGCCTGAGTCGGGGTGTTCAGGCCCGGGGAAGCGGTCCTCGGGTGTCATTCGCCCATCATAGGAAGACCACTCTCCCGGCGTCGTCACCTGGTGGGTATCCAATCCTCCGGAGCGTCAGCCGGGCGGTCCCTCAGGTCCGTTTTGTCCCGGCTAGGTATGGTCTAGACCGCAAAGGAGAGCCCGCGACGGGGCCGCCGCGAGCCCGCGCCGGACCCGGCCGGCGCCCGGCGCGGCACCGGCCGACGCACCGGCCCGGCGCGCCGGGGCCGTCGCAGCGGCCCGACGGCCCGACGGCCGGGTGGGCCCTACACCTCGCCCGGCGGGCGCGGCGGGCTGACGGTGGTGCGCGGGCTCCGCCGCTGGGAGGAGGCGCGGACGATCAGCTCGGTGGGCATCAGGGTGCCCGGCGGCGGCCCCGTCCCGGCGGTGCGGAAGCGGGGCGGGAAGAGCCGGGCGATGTCGACGCCCGTCCCGGAGTCCACCCCCTCGATGGCGTCGATGAGCAGGTTGACCACCGTCGTCCCGATCCGCCGGGGCTTGAGCGAGAGCGTGGTGATCGGCGGCTCGGTGGTCGCGTACACGTCGCTCTCGCTGCAGCACACCAGCAGCAGGTCGTCCGGCACCCGCAGGCCGTACCGGCGGGCGGCGGCGAGCAGGTCGGTGCCGTTCGGGTCGAAGAGGCCGTAGACGGCGTCGGGCCGGTCGGGGCGGGCCAGCAGCCGGTCGGCGGCCACGGCCCCGGCGGCCGGGTCGTGCGCCGGGTAGGTCTCGTACACCGGCTCCTGGCCGACCTTGGCGCACCAGCCGAGGTAGGCCTCGGTGGAGAGCCGGGTGTAGGTGTCGGTGCTGGTGCCGGTGAGCAGGCCGATCCGGCGGGCGCCGGCCTCGGAGAGGTGGTCGAGGATGCCGAGCACGGCGGCCTCGTGGTCGTTGTCGACCCAGGCGGTGACCGGGCAGTTGCCCGGCTTGCCGTCGCTGACCACCGGCACGCCGGACCGGTACAGCTCGCTGACCAGCGGGTCCTGGTCGGGCGGGTCGATCACCACGGTGCCGTCCAGGGCGATGTTGCCCCAGACGTCGTGCCGCGAGGAGGCGGGCAGCACCACCAGGGCGTAGCCGCGGCCGAGGGCGGCGCTGGTGGCGGCGCGGGCCATCTCGGCGAAGTAGGCGAACTCGGTGAAGGTGAACGGTTCTTCGCCGTAGGTGGTGACGGTCAGTCCGATCAGGCCGGAGCGCCCGGTGCGCAGGGTTCGGGCGGCGGCCGAGGGGCGGTAGCCGAGGCGCTCGGCGACCTCGCGCACCCGGCTTCTGGTCTCGTCGGGCAGGCGGCCCTTACCGTTGAGCGCGTCGGAAACGGTGGTGATCGACACTCCTGCGGCTGCTGCCACATCCCGGATGCCGGCCCGCTCCAGACGCCGCGAGGTGGTGGGTCGCCGACCGCTCTGGTTGGCTGCTGCTGTCATGGCGGACCGATCGTATGGCTCCTGACAAGGGTCTGTGACCGGCGCATCGGGGGCCCTTGGAGATACGTTTCTCCAAGAGTGAGCCCGTGTGCGCCCCTTCGATACCCGCACGAAACCAGCCGTCTTACCTCTGACATGTGCCAAAGGAACCCTGCAGAATGGCTGATCTGCACCAGTAACCCGACCGGGCATCTCACTCCTACGGGTGAGCCCCGGTCGGTATCGTTCAGGGCACCCGACCGGGGTGGTCCGGTGTGTCGCGAGGTCCCGGGCTCGGCGGTGATCCCGTCCGACGCGGGAGCGGACGCACCAGCGGGCCCGACGCAGTGGGCCCGACGGAGAGAGAAGGAGAAGGACCGTGAGCGGAACGGCAGCGCAGGGGCCTCGGCTGAGGCCGAGCCTGGACGGCATCCCCACCTACAAGCCCGGCAAGCCGGCCGGCGCCGACGCCTACAAGCTGTCCTCCAACGAGAACCCGTACGATCCGCTGCCCGGCGTGCTGGAGGCGGCGGTCGCGGCGGCCGGCTCGCTCAACCGGTACCCGGACATGGCGGTCACCGAGCTGACCGCCGAGCTGGCCCGGCGCTTCGACGTCCCGGCCGAGCACATCGCCACCGGCACCGGCTCGGTCGGCGTCGCCCAGTCGCTGATCCTCGCCACGGCCGGCCCGGGCGACGAGGTGATCTTCGCCTGGCGCTCCTTCGAGGCCTACCCGATCATCACCCAGGTCGCCGGCGCGACGCCGGTCCCGGTGCCGCTCACCGCGGGCGGGGACCACGACCTGGACGCCATGCTGGCCGCGATCACCGCGCAGACCCGGCTGATCTTCGTCTGCAACCCCAACAACCCCACCGGCAACGTGATCCACCGCGCCGAGCTGGAGCGCTTCCTGGACGCGGTCCCGGCCGACGTCCTGGTGGTCGTCGACGAGGCGTACATCGAGTTCATCCGCGACGCCGAGGTCCCCAACGGCATCGACCTCTACCGCGACCGCCCGAACGTCTGCGTGCTGCGGACCTTCTCCAAGGCGTACGGCCTGGCGGGCCTGCGGGTCGGCTTCGCGATCGCGCACGAGCCGGTGGCGAACGCGCTGCGCAAGACCGCGGTGCCGTTCGGCGTCACCCAGGTCGCCCAGAACGCGGCCGTCGCCTCGCTGCGCGCCGAGGAGGCCCTGATGGTCCGGGTCGACGCGCTGGTCGAGGAGCGCACCCGGGTGGTCGCCGGGCTGCGCGCCCAGGGCTGGGAGATCCCGGACTCGCAGGCCAACTTCGTCTGGCTGGCGCTCGGCGAGCGCTCCCAGGAGTTCGCGGCGGCCTGCGCCGCGGCCGGCGTGATAGTCCGCCCCTTCCCGGAGGGCGTCCGGATCTCGATCGGCGAGGTCGAGGGCAACTCGATCTTCCTCTCGGTGGCCGA